>NZ_JADPKG010000027.1:0-168164 GCF_023073875.1 Bradyrhizobium sp. 154 | reverse complement strand
GTGTCGCTTGATGTTCTCGGGTTGACGCTCCCCCTGGGCAGCGAGCTTAAGCACGCGCTCGGCGACCTCTATGGCGGATCGCTGCCGCTGAAGGGTGAACGACGGGCTGGAGAGAACTTCGTCGAGAACGTCGCGAAGCATCTGTACGGTGGCTGCGTCGTAAGCCATGAGCCAAGTCCCAAGATATTAAAAACGGTCCAAGCCCGAAATATGTGTCTCGGGAGCGCCTATTTTCTACCTGAGCACTGAAATCTCAGTTGGCAGTTATGATGCAACGTCTATGCCACAGCCTTATGACGGCTCGATCGCTCTGCCTGTGGCGCGCCGCTAGTGGCTCAGCTTGAGCTTATTTCCCTTTCGCCTTCAGCCCGATCTCGACGAGGCGGCGGATGGCTTCGGGTCGGCCGGGAAGGTCTTCCCGCTGGCGACGCCAATCATCTAATATTTTCAGCGCGCCAGGTCATGCGGACGTTCACCGCCTCGCTGTTTACTGGCGGCCGCCCCATCCTTTTCGGCTTTTTAGCAGAAAGAGCCGGATGAACACGTCGGGCAGGGTCCGTTGCTCGATTATCTGAGGAATCTGCGCGAGTCGATTGCCAGGTTCAAAGCCCCATGACAACTGGCCTCCGGGACTGGGGACGGGCAGGGACAAGATTGCCTAAGCCCGGTCCACCGGCCCGGGCTTTTCTCCATGGGCGCCGACAACGCAAGCCGGTTCTGCATGCACTGGAGGGCCCACGTTCGTGCGTGAGCACATCGCCCAAACCGCCCGTACGACACCGCCGCGTGATGAGAGGCGGGATTTGCGACGGGAGCCCGCCGGTTCACGCTGGCGGGCATTTTTTTGAGTTGTGCACACTAGTGAACATTAAACGCAGTGATTATTCTGCCACGATATCTGGCGTACTTTAAATCATTTTATTGGGTTGAGGGATAATGTTGAGTACCTTTGATCAGGTTGTTTTCCACCGCGCCATTTCACTGCAGAAGCGATTTGCATTTCTCGAAGGTCAGATGGCCGAATTGGCTAACCTGCGGAATCGACTGGCGCAGGCTGAGTTGCGGCGTTTTCGGTTGAGGGCGAGCCGGTCGGCTTTCAAGAAGGTGGCCCGACGCCGCACCTGTAGATAACCTTCCCTCTCAACCTACACAGAATTGCCAGGCTCCCGCTTCTAAGCCCAAGCTATGGGAACGCGTGGGTCGGGTGATTCATGGAGCGGAAGCCGTTTGAAAGCATGTCTCTCGAAGAACTGTGGCAACTGCACACGGTCGTCAATGATATTCTCGCCCAGCGGCTAGTGGCGAAGAAAGAAGAGCTCGAACGACGACTGGAGCTGCTTAACCGAGAATACAAGCCTCCGCAGTAAGCCGCCTCAGTGGCCCGCCGGTTCACGCGGGCGCGCCTTTCAATGCACTGTTGGCTCTTCTTCGATTTCCTGGCCGTGGAGGTGGGAGATCACCTCGCCCAGGTCGCGCATGTCCAGCATCTTTCCGCAGATCGGGCAGCGGATGAAATGGTCCCGTTCGGTCCGCGGCTGCCAGCCTGAAGGTTTACCGTCATCCGTCATAACTCCCGGCTCCATGGCAGGATGGCTGCGGTTCTTCACCTTGATCCAGTGTTTCTGCCGGCCGCCACAATACGGCCGATCGCAATGCTTGGAAACCAAGCCCTCGAGGCCCATACGGCACGCAGCGCGGTACAAGTCAGGTCCGATCTCGCCGCGCTAGAAAGGAGCCACGGTGATGCCGTCGGGTCGTTGCGCCAGTAGCCGCTCCAGCTTTGTCTTCCGCACATGCAGCGGCAAATCGCGTAGGTCGTCGCCACCCACTGCCAGCACGTCGAAAGCGTAGAGCTGGACTTCATGGTCGTGCCTGCGGGAGTGCAGGGCATTGAAATCAGAGATACCGTCCACTCCTAGGATCACGGCTTCACCATCGACCACGAAGTGCTTCTCTCGGTTTTTGAGCGCCGCCTCGGCGATCCAGGGATAGCGCTTGGTCCAGTCGGTCCCGTTGCGAGACAGCAGACGCACGCGCTTGTCCTCTCGAATGACCAGCATCCGATAGCCATCGTGCTTTACTTCATGGAACCAGTCGGGCCCTGAGGGGACCTGCTTGCCGGCGGTCGCCAGGCAGAGCTCGTACGCCATACGCATGGGCTAAAGATAAGGAATTTCGGAGCATTTTACGAGTCGGGAACAAGTGGCAATTGCGGAAATTGGGTCTCCGCTCCGGTGCCCCTAAGAGCTCCGGAGCAGACCCTAGCGGCCTCGGCTGCGCCCAGCGCTGAGGCCGCCCTTTTGTGGGCCACTGTCCAACAATCCCATCCTGGCGCAGGCTCATGCAGGCGGGGCGGGACGCTTCATTTCTGAATCGCAAAATTGGGGTGGTCTGCCACTTGAGAAATCGGGCCTGACCTCAGCTCCGCGGCTGCCGCATCCGCCGCAAACGAAACGGGGCTCGACGTCAGACAGGCGAACATCGTCCGGCCAGCGATCGGCGCTGAGCGAAACGTGACGGCCGCAGTGGCAATAGACCAGAACGCCGCGAAGGCCCATCTCGCGCATCTCGCCGAACTATCCAGCGCTGTATGCACTCTGGGAGGAGTTGTCTGATCGCCTCAATCGGGGTGATCTCTTCACCGACGCCGAATTTGCGGCGTGGGATGACGGGGCCCGGCCTCTGCTTTGTCCGAGTGAATTTGCCCGGTTTCAGAAACCGCTGCGGCCGAACATTCGGCTTGATGCCGACACAGTGCAATATGGGAGAATCTTTCACTTCATCAAAATTCTCTGGGCACGTCAGGGCGCGGAAAAGCTCATGAAGGATACAGGTTTTTGACCTGATCCTGATCCCCTGTTCTGCACAGGTAGAGATTGCCTACGCCCTCGACCGCGCAGGACCAACGTTAAGTGCATCGATCGTTCTCTGCAGCCGCGCAATCATCACGCGTTCGGACTCGATCCGAGCAGTGTCCGACGCCGCATCGCCAGATTCCAGGTGGCGGATGCGCTCCTGCGCCAGGTCAATCAGGTCTTGAAGTTGTTTCGTCCAAAATGCGGGCATGCGAAAAATCGATGTGGCGAATATGACCGTAGCGTCGCCTTGAGTCCTTGACAAAGTATTGCCAACGGGACGCCGAGACACCCGGGAAAATCCGGGGCCGTGCGAAAAGCAAAATGGCCGCCGATCGCTCGGCGGCCCACCGGAAGAACTATCCTTGCCGTGCTCAAATTCTCCAGCCCCGGTGCGGTCGGCAATCTAGCTGGAAGGTGCGCCGCACTCGATTCCAGTCGTCTACGCTGCGCCGCAAGTCGCATGAAGGTCCGCCTAATGGCGTGATTGACCTGATCCGCAACAAGTGAAGTCGTCCCCGCTAAGCGGCGTACAAGGGACAGTGCTTGCGATCGCGATGGGCTTCTCTGGATTTACGTTCGCGGCCGGGGCTCGGATGCGCAACTACGGTCGGGATGGTGTTGAGGCAACCGTTGCAAACACCGTAGCAATTTGTCCGAAGCCGAAGAAAAAGCCAGTTGGTTCAACGAGGTTGACAAGACACCCCTTCCGCCGACAAGAGGCCTCTCCTGACGAGAGCCAGGATCTTCAGTTCGTCGACAAATTCGGGCACTCCGCAAACTAGTGGTACGATCGCAACCGAGGTTCGCGGTGCTCAACCGAAAACTTGCGTTGGCGGCGGCGGGCGCAGAGCGAACTTTCGGTCGACAAAGCTCGAGCTGACAGAGAAGGTCGCTTCTGGCGCAAAGCAGGCCAGTATGGCTGGAGCGCAGCGGCAAGGGACGTGAGGGGCATTGAACGACCGGACAAGCGCGCTCCTGCTCTCTGACGGTATTTGAACCTGCGCCGAACCAGTGCGGTAATGGCAGCCTTGGGCACGCAGGCAGTGCTGATCAGTCAATTGACTCCGATAGGTAGCGAAATGGCCAAGATCGCGTACGGCTCGAATTTTTCTGTGAATTCAAGACCGAAAAATTGGAACGGCCGGACCGTCGGCATTTGTCCGTCAGCTCCAAGGATTTGTGCTTGGAAATCAACGCGAAAACATCTTCCCGAATGATTGAGTGGGAGTAGGGGGGCGAGTTGAGGCCAATGTGGTCTCGCCGGTGTTGAGGCGCTTTGAGGAGCAACAATAGATGCATAGAATTATAAAGGCGCATCTAAACAGTTTTGTTCAGAGTCAAGGACTCGAAGCGGACGAAGAATCAATTCAGTTTGAGAAGTTTGCGATCTACTGTGTTCTTTCGTCGCGCTATAGCGCTGCGTTCGATCTCGACGACATTTCCGCAGGGGCGGGCGAGGATGGGATCGATGGGGCCGCCATTGTCATTGATGAGATCGTTACAACTTCTAACGAAGACGCAAAGGACATTTTTTCTTCGTCTCGGCGAAACCACGACGTCGATGTTCAGTTTATTCAGGCTAAGCGGTCCGAAGGTTTCGATCTCGGTGATTTTCTCAAGTTCAAAGAGGCGATACTTCGTTTTGCGACTCAATCGCCCTACCTCGTAACTAATGATGTATTGATAGAGGCACGGCAAATCTTCGACGTTGTAGTCAACGAAGTGCCGAAAATTCGGAACGGCAAGCCTTCGTTGACTGCGCGCTTTGTCACGACCGGCCTTTATCAGAAACCAGCGGCCCTTGAGACCGCGTTAGCTGATTTTCAAATTCAGCTTAAAGAGCTTGGTTTGTTTCACGACATTGACGTCCGGTTTATCGACCGAGACGAACTCACACGAATGTGGGTGAGTACGTACTCCGGGATTGACGCGAGCTTGCCTGCTTTCAGTACAGCGGCCCTACCGAACATTGCCGGAATTGACGAAGCTTACTTGGCTGTGGTTCGGGCGAGCGACTTTGTAACTAACCTCCTTGTGTCGGACGATGGAAATTTGCGGACGCAGGTATTCGAGGAGAACGTCCGTTCGTTCCTCGGTCACGATAATCCGGTCAACCAATCCATCGCGGCAACTCTGGGATCAGAGGCGGCGAGCCGGTTTCCAGTATTGAACAACGGAATCACAATCGTCAGTCCCGATATCAAATTGCAGGGTACCACCCTGCATCTACGTAACTACCAGATCGTCAACGGATGTCAGACGTCCAACGTGCTCTTTGAAAATCGCAATGCGTTGGGCGACGTTATGGTCAACATCAAAGTGGTGAAGACGCAGCTTGAGGACGTTTTCTCTGAGCTAGTCCGTGCAACAAATAGTCAGACGAAAGTGGAGGATACGCAGTTCCTTTCATTGCGTCCAATAATCAAGCGAGTTGAGCAGTACTTCAACACTTACGATGGCATGGAGAGTCGGCTTCATCTCGAACGGCGAGATCGCCAGTACGTCGGACAAGATATCCCGGCAACGAGAATCTTTTCTCTTCACAATGCCGCGAAGTGTGTGGCGGCAATGTTTTGCAATCGGCCCGAACTGGCTGCCCGATATCCGAAACAGATGTACGAAGAGCTGACGAAATCTATTTTTGCCGACGAGACGAAGGAGTCGGTCTTTTATGCATCGTGTTTGACCATGTACCGTTTCAATCTGCTTGTTTCGAACAGCACCATTCCACAGAACATGAAACGCTTTAAATGGCACATGTTGCCACTGGTTCGCGCGATCGTAAGTAGTAAAACTGTCCCACAGCTAAACTCTAAGCGAGCGGAAGTGGAAGCGGCCCAAATCATTGGGGCGATGGGCCAGCATGGTCAGCCAGCGACTTTGGTTTTCAATAAGGTCGTGGAAATTTATCAGGCCTTAGGAGAGGTATCTCTAGACCGATTGAAGCGCCAGACCATCTTAAACGAGGCCCTTTCGATGGTGTGACTCGGTCCTGTGCTCGAGCTGTTTCGAGACTTGCCGTAGTCCTGATCTCGCGCAGGTGCCCAGCGCTGGCGTCCGATGTGTGTTGCGCTCCGCCATGATACAACACTGCACCGCCCTCCGGAGCTGTGTTTATGTCGACCGCCGCCACCGCTCAACCTCCCACGACGCCCACCTCCACCGACCCCGAAACCCTCGGCTGGATGCGTGGTTTTCCGCCGCCGCCCGACCGCACCATTACCTTCCAGGACGGCTCGTTCCGCAGCTTCCCCGAACTGCGCTGGGCCTGGAGCAACATCCGCCAGCTGGTGCCGACGGTGAACGTCTGGCGCGGGGCGGGGCCGGCGTCGGTGCTGCCGCGGGAGGACCATGACATCGGCGCGGTCGCCTCGATTACGATGGACGGCCGCCCGCTTACGTTCGCAAAAATGCTGGAGGAGACCTACACCGACGGCATCGCGGTGCTGCATCGGGGCAAGCTGATTTATGAGCGCTATTTCGGTGCCTTGAAGCCGCACAAACCGCATATCGCGATGTCGGTGACGAAGTCGTTCACCGGCGTGCTGGCGGGCATGCTGGTCGCCGAGGGCAAGATCGATCCGCAGGCGCCCGTCACGGATTATGTGCCGGAGCTGAAGGCAAGCGCGTTCGCCGACGCGCGCGTGCACGAGGTCATGGATATGACCACGGGGCTCGCATACACGGAGGTCTACACCGACAAGAATTCGGATGTGTGGGGATTGCGACGTGCGAACGGCATGGCGCCGATCCCGCCGGGTTATGACGGCGCGACCACGATCTTCGATTTCCTCATCGCGCAGAAGAAGCAGGGCGAGCACGGCAAGGCCTTTGCCTACAAGACGATCAACACCGACGTGCTGGCCTGGATTTGCCGCCGCGTCAGCGGCATGACGCTGTCCGATCTTCTCTCCGAGCGCATCTGGCAGCCGATGGGTGCAGAGGAGGACGCGCATTATCACGTCGACCGCATCGGCACCGAGAGCGGCGGTGGCGGTCTCTCCACGACACTGCGCGATCTCGCCCGCTTCGGCGAGACCATGCGCAATCACGGCCGCTTCAACGGCCGCCAGATCGTGCCTTCGTCTGTGGTCGAGGACATCGCGCGCGGCGGCGATCCCCAGAAATTCAAGCCGGCCGGCTACACCACGCTGCCGGGCGCCTCCTACCGCAATCAATGGTGGGTCAGCCACAATGCCCACGGCGCCTATATGGCGCGCGGCGTCCACGGCCAGGGCATCTACATCGATCCCAAAGCCGAAATGGTGATCGCCCGCTATGCCTCGCATCCCATGGCGGGCAACGCCGCCAACGATCCCGTGACACTGCCGGCCTACATGGCGCTGGCGAAGGAGCTGATGGCGGGCGGGTAGGGTGGCCGAGGCGCCCGTTCGCGCCACACGCTCGGTGTTATCGTCCGACTTGATTGGGTGATCCAGTATCCAGAGACGATCATGATTGAACCGAGAGGCCGCGGCGTACTGGGTCGCCCGGTCGAGCCGGGCGACGACAGTACAAACCGCAAGATCGGTCGAGCACGCCATGGCCGTCCGCAGCTAACTGGAGCCGCCACGGAGGAAGGACGATGAAGGCGGCGCTGCAAACCTATCAGGACCGGATGCGACGGGTGTTGGACCATATCGACCGGCATCTCGACCATGATCTGGACCTCGACACGTTGAGCGGTGTTGCGGCCTTCTCGAAATTTCATTTCCACCGGCAGTTTTCGGCGACCTTCGGGCTGTCCGTGCATCGCTATGTCCAGCTCGCCCGCATGAAGCGCGCTTCGCATCAGCTCGCCTACACGGACGCGCAGAGAGTCACGGACATCGCGATCGAGGCCGGCTACGACGCACCGGACGCCTTCGCCCGCGCCTTTCGGCAACGGTTCGGGCAATCGCCGTCGTCGTTCCGGAAATCTCCCGACTGGGAACCGTGGCTTGCGGCCTTCGGGCCTCTCGACAACGCGAGGAGCAAGCTCATGCAGACGACCTTTACCCGTGACGACGTGACGATCCGCGATGTGCCCACCACGAAGGTGGCGATCATGGAGCATCGAGGCGACCCGGCAACGCTACAAGCTACCCTCCAGCGCTTCATCGCGTGGCGCAAGGCAGCGGGCCTGCACCCCAGGACAAATCCGACCTTCAACGTCTGGCGCTCCGAACGGCGTCCTGCCTCGCCCGCCGACTACAGCGTGGACCTTTGCGTCGGTACCGACCGGGCGATCGTGGCCAATGGCGAAGGGATCAAGGCCGGCGAGATCCCCGGCGGCCGCTGCGCCGTGCTGCGCGTGGTCGGCTACACCAACAATCTGGAGCCCGCCGCGCTCTATCTTTATCGCGACTGGCTTCCGGCCAGCGGCGAGGAAGCGCGCGACTTCCCGATCTATTGCCAGCGGCTGAGCTTCTTCCCGGAGGTGCCGGAGCATGAGACGGTCGCGGAGCTCTTTCTGCCGCTGAAATAGGTCCTCGGACCGCGGCCTGTCCCAGCCGATCGCGAGCAACGGAGAGGCCGTTATCCACGACCGCCGGGCCATGACTGTTCATGTGAATGAGCATCAGCGAACTGAAGCAGATCAGGCTACTGCGCGCAGGGGATTGAACCTCATCGCCGCCCCGGCGACGCCTCAACTTCGCGACATCTTCTCGAACCGCTTCACCAGTCGCTCCCGCTTCAGCCGCGACAGCCGCTGGATCCAGAACATGCCGTCGAGTTGGTCGATCTCGTGCTGGTGGCACACCGCGCGCAGGCCGTCCGATTCCTCGGTTCGTGTGTTGCCGTCGAGATCCTGATAGCTGATCCGCACGCGCGCGTGGCGCTGGACCTCGTCGTTGACGCCGGGCATCGAGACGCTGCCTTCGCGATGCAGGATCATCTCGGGCGAGGCCCATTCAATGACCGGATTGACATAGGTGAGCGGGCCGTCGTCCCTGGCGTCGAGCTCGAGCACCACGACGCGCAAGGGCACTCCGATATGCGGCGCGGTGATGCCGATGCCCGGTGCGGCGCGCATCGTGTCGAGCAAGTCGTGCGCAAGTTCGCGCAAGCCGTCGTCGAACGCGGTCACGGGGCGCGCTGGCGTCGCGAGTCGGCGGTCGGGGTAGCGGAGGAGGGGGCGGATGGTCATGCAGGGCATCACGCGTCCGGATACGGCGTGCCGTCCTTGTGCAGGAAGCGGCCGTCGGATGCCGGGCTCATCATGTCGATGTCGGAGCAGGTGATGAGGTCGTCTTGCGAGCGCGAGCCGATTTCGAGATAGACCGCCGTCGCATTCGACCTGTTGATCATGTGATGGCCGTTGCCGCTTGCCTTGGGAAAGGCGGCGCAATCGCCCGCGCGCAGCACGGTTTCGCCGTCGTTCTCGATCAGCGTCACTTCGCCTTCCAGCACATAGACGAATTCGTCCTCGTGCGAATGCCAGTGCCGCTGGCTCGACCAACCGCCCGGCGGCAGGCGCATCAGGTTGACGCCGAAATCCGACAGGCCTCCGGCATCACCGAGCCGCTGCCGGATGCGGTCGGCGCATGGGGTGCTGAAGGGCGCCGGATAGCCGGAACCCTTGCGGGCCGGCGTCCTGGCGAGGTCAATCTTGGGCATGGACGGGTTCCCTGCATTTCAGCGCGCCGATGGAGGAGCACATCGCGACGCATCGTCGGACACAGCCGCACGCGGCGCGGCGAGCGTCTGGAGAGCGGACGGACGAATGGTCACGATCGCAATCGTGGACCAGGTCAGGATCAGTGGGATGATGCCATTGTGCAGCTGTTTTGCCCGACGAGTCAAATTGCGGCTCGCGCATCGTGAGGTGCCAGCACCCTAAGTCGTTGATCTTGCAGCACCCGGCTACTGTGCATGGGGTTGTTTTCGCGACTTTTAATTGGCAGATCACAAAACGTGCCGCAAAATTTTACGTCGGCTTGTCGACCCCGGCTGTTCCCATTCGTCTTCCACGCAAGACAGACCTGAACGGGAGACCCAAATGACCCAATCCCCCTATCGCTGGGTGATCGTCGCCGCCGGCGGCCTGCTCGGCTGCGTCGCGATCGGCGGCATGTTTTCGCTGCCGGTGTTCCTGCAGCCGATCGCGAAGGACACCGGCTGGTCGGTGACCGGCATCTCCAGCGCGATGACGATCGGCTTTCTGGCAATGGCCTTCACCAGCATGGCCTGGGGCACGCTGACGGATCGATTCGGGCCGCGGCCGGTGGTGCTGACGGGATCGACCGTGCTGGCGCTGAGCCTGTTCGCCGCGAGCCATGCGACCTCGCTGATCGTTTTCCAGTTTGTGTTCGGGCTCCTGGTCGGGGCGGCCTGCGCGGCGATCTTCGCGCCGATGATGGCGACCGTGACCGGCTGGTTCGAGACCCATCGCAGCCTCGCCGTGTCGCTGGTGTCGGCTGGCATGGGCATGGCGCCGATGACGATGGCGCCGTTCGCGGCCTGGCTCGTTTCCGGCCACGATTGGCGGACCTCGATGCAGATTGTCGCCCTGGTGGTCGGCGCCATCATGATCCCGGTCTCGTTCCTGGTGCGCCGTCCGCCGGCGCTCGCGCACGCGGCCGCCGCACCAACGGGCGAGGGGGCCGGGCAGGGCGAGCTGTCGATGGGCGAGGCATTGCGCTCGCCGCAATTTTTGATCCTGCTCGCCACCAACTTCTTCTGCTGCGCCACCCATTCCGGTCCGATCATCCACACCGTCAGCTATGCCGTGAGCTGCGGCATTCCGCTGGTCGCGGCAGTGACGATCTACAGCATCGAGGGTTTTGCCGGCCTGGGCGGCCGCATCGCCTTCGGCGTGCTCGGCGACCGCTTCGGCGCCAAGCGGGTGCTGGTCTCCGGCCTCCTGCTCCAGGCGTTCGGTGCGCTCGCCTACGTCTTCGCGCATCAGCTCACGACGTTCTACGCGGTCGGCGCCGTCTTCGGTTTCATCTATGCCGGCACCATGCCGCTCTACGCCGTGCTCATCCGCGAGAACTTTCCGCTCAAGATGATGGGCACGGTGATCGGCGGCACGGCGATGGCCGGCAGCCTCGGCATGGCAACCGGTCCGCTCGCCGGCGGCCTGATCTACGACGCGTTCTCGAGCTATGCCTGGCTCTATATCGCCTCCTGGGCGATGGGTCTCGGGGCCTTCCTGATGGCAATGACGTTCCGCCCGTTCGCAAAGCCGCAAGGCGAGGTGGCAGCGGCGCCGGCATAAGTTCGTGATCGAGGCGCAGCATCAGAGCTGCGCCTCGATCGCCGCCTTGTCGATCACCGACCAGACCTGCCGGATCTTTCCATTGTGAAACGCGTAGAAGACGTGCTCGCAAAAGGACACGCGCCTGCCGTTCACCTCGAGTCCCAGGAATTGTCCGACCGGCGCGCAGTCGAATGCCAGCCGGCACGCGATGGTGGGCGGATCTGAGGTCAGCAGCGCGATGTTGAAACGCTGATCCGGGATGTCGCGAAAGTCCTGCTCCAACATCGCACGATAGCCAGACAGGCCGAGCGGGCGGCCGTTGTGGACGACATCGTCATGCACGAACTGGCCGAGGCCCGGCCAGTCCTGCCGGTTCAGGCAGGCGATGTAATTGCGATAGCGGTCGGCGAGATCGGCGCTGTTCATCGTGAAGCTCCATGCTGCAAGGATAACGCGGCAGGAGGCGAATTCGCCTCGCGGCGTCACAGCCGCTTTTCGAAGAACAGATCGGGATAGGGATCGTCGTTGAAGCGAGGAATCTCGCGCCAGCCGGTGCTGCGGTAAAGCTGGCCGGCCTCGGGCAGCGCGCTGTTGGTGTCCAGCCGCAGCAGCCTGATGCCGAGCTCGCGCGCAGCATCTTCGGTCGCATCCATCAGGCGGCGGCCGAGCCGCAATCCGCGCGCGGCGGGCGCAACCCACAGCCGCTTGATCTCGGCATAGCCGTGATCGGTGCCCTTCAGCCCGACGCAGCCGATCGGCAGCGTGTCCGAGATCGCAACGATGAATGTGCCGCGCGGCCGGCGCATGTCCTTGGCATCGGGATCACGCGAGCGCGACACGTCGAAGCCCTGCTTGAAGCGGCGCCCGAGCTCGGCATAGTACTCGCCGAGGCAATAGCGGGCCTCCGCGCCTTGCGGGTCCATCTCGTTCAGCGTGACACGCTCGCGCGTCAGCGCGGAGGCGATCAGGTCCATCGCCGCCAGCAGCGCCTCGGCTTGCGAGTGTTGCGCGAGGATGCCGTCCGCCTGCGCGTTCGACAGCGCCTCATAGGCTGCGAACTCGCGCCGGCCCGCGCGCGTGAGCTTTGCCATGCGCCGGCGCGCATCGTCCTCGCGCGCATTGGTCTCGATCAGCCCTTCGTCCTCGAGGCTGCGAAGCAGCCGGCTCATCAATCCGGAATCAAGACCGAGATAGTCGCGGATTTCCGCCACGTCCGAGCGGCCGTGGCCGATCGCGTTGAGCACCCGCGCCGCGCCAAGCGGCCGGCCGCGGCCCAGGAACGAGGTATCCAGTGCACCGACAGCGGAAGTGACGGCGCGGTTGAAGCGGCGGACGCGGGAGACGGGGTCGAGCATGATGTCTGACTTTAGTCAGGTATCTCCTGCTGTCAATCGCTTTGGGCAGGTCAAGAGGTCCTCGCATGGCGCAGATCGCAACCGCGCTTCCCTTGCGCCGGCCGACGGGAGATCGCCGCGGCGATGCCGCGGGAGCCGCCGGTCACGCGTGCTACACCGCGGCCGGGACACGCGAGAGGTGGAGGCTGTCGCTCCACACTCTCTCAGTGCGAGCGCAGGAAATGGATCCGGGAGAGACGCTGGATTGCTTCGCTGCGCGCGCAATGACGAGGCTGGAGCTCTCGCGCGCCTCTTTGTGAGTTGTGCCCGTGCCGCGAGCCGCTACCATGCGGCCGCTCCCGGAGCGTGGGACGTGCAGCAAGCGGAGACCACATGAGCGGACAGGACCACAAAGTCAAAGGATCGGACTTGTTTGTCGCCGCGCTGGAGAACGAGGGCGTCGACCGCATCTTCGGTGTCCCCGGTGAGGAGAATCTCGACCTCGTCGAATCGCTCCGCACCTCAAGGATCGAGCTGATCCTGACGCGCCACGAGCAGGCCGCCGCCTTCATGGCTGCCACGCATGGGCGGCTGACCGGCAGGCCCGGCGTGTGTCTGTCGACGCTTGGACCTGGCGCACTTAATCTGTCCACCGGCGCGGCCTATGCGCATCTCGGTGCGATGCCGATGATCCTGATCACCGGTCAGAAGCCGATCATGAGCAGCCGGCAGGCGCGCTTCCAGATCGTCGACGTGGTTGCGACCATGAAGCCGCTGACGAAGCTGTCACGGCAGATCGTCAGCGCTTCCAGCATCCCGACCGTGGTGCGCGACGCCTTTCGCGTCGCGATGGAAGAACGGCCCGGGCCGGTTCATCTCGAATTGCCAGAAGATATCGCGGGCGACGAAGTATCCGCCGTCCCGGTGATCCCTGTCCATCCGATCGAAATTCCGGTCGCCCATCGTGCCGCACTCGACCGTGCCGCCGAGATGATCCTGGCTGCAAAGCGTCCGCTGGTGATGATGGGCGCTGCGACCAGCCGGCCGCGGTCGACGCATGGCATCGCAAGCTTCGTGCGGCGGACCGGCATTCCCTTCTTCACCACGCAGATGGGCAAGGGCACCGTGCCCGGCGGCACCAACCTCTATATGGGGACCGCCGCGCTGTCCGAACGCGACTACGTTCATGACGCGATCGATGCCGCCGACCTGATCGTCGCGATCGGCCACGACCCCATCGAGAAGCCACCCTTCATCATGGGGCCGGCGGGGCCGAAGGTGATTCACGTGAGCTATACACCGGCGAGCGTGGAGCTGGTCTATTTTCCAGACGCCGAGGTCGTCGGCGACGTCGGCCCGAGCCTGGAGCTGCTCGCCGATCGGCTCGAAGGCAAGCTGCCGCAGGCGGCGGCGCTTTTGCCGCTACGCGAAGAGATTCTCAGGCACATCGCCGATCGCGCCACCGAGGCGCGCTGGCCGCCGACACCGCAGCGGATCGTGCACGACATCCGCCAGGTGATTCCGGAGAACGGCATCGTCGCGCTCGACAACGGCATGTACAAGATCTGGTTCGCGCGCAACTACCGCACTCGCGTTGCCAACACGCTGCTGCTCGACAATGCGCTGGCGACGATGGGTGCCGGCCTGCCGTCGGCAATGATGGCCGCGATGCTCCATCCGGACCGCCGTGTGCTCGCGGTCGCCGGCGATGGCGGCTTCATGATGAACAGCCAGGAGCTGGAGAGTGCCGTCCGTCTCAAGCTCAATCTCGTCGTGCTGGTGCTCGAGGACAACGCCTACGGCATGATCCGCTGGAAGCAGGCGGTAGATCATTTTGCCGATTACGGCATGACCTTTGGAAATCCGGACTTTGTCGTCTATGCCAAGGCCTACGGCGCCAAGGGGCATCGCATCGTGAGCATCGACAGCTTCGGCCCGACGCTGGAGGCGGCCTTCAAGGAGGGCGGCGTGCACCTCGTCTCGATTCCGATCGATTATTCGGAGAACGTGCGGGTGCTGGTCGACGAGCTGCGGGCGCATGAAAAGTCAAAGGCGTAAGTGTGTTCGACACTTCGCCACACCCGTCATTGCGAGCGCAGCGAAGCAATCCAGAGCCGTTCCGCAGAGGCAGTCTGGATTGCTTCGTCGCTTCGCTCCTCGCAATGACGGGGTATGCCGACCAGCCCGAATGCGATAACAACTTGCGGCAACATCCAACCAACCACAGGAATATGAAATGACCCGAGTTCGTTGTGTCACCGAGATGGGCATGGGCGTCGACGTCCACGGCAGGGATGCCACCAAGGCGGCGAAACGTGCGGTGTCGGACGCGATCAGGCATTCGAGCCTCGGCTTTTTTCGGATGATCGGGAAGACCGCGAACGACATGTTTGTCGACGTCACGATCGCCGTGCCCAATCCGGAAGCCGTCGACAAGGAAGCCGTCGCCAAGGAGCTGCCTTACGGCACAGTGACTGTCAACGCAGTCAAGGGCGGGCTGGAGATTCCCTCGGCCACGGAAGTGGCCAACGACCCCATCCTCATCGCCAATGCGGCCGTGATCGTCAGCTTCGACAAGGACTAGGCCGGTGTCCGACAGCGATATGGCGCTGCTGGATCGTCCGATCTGGAGCGCTCTGACAACGCGTCAGAAGCATCTGGCCGAAGGCGGCCCGCGGGCGCTGCGCTATCCCGTGGACATGACGCCGTTTGCCGACATGATCGACCTGTCCGCGGCAAGCTTTGCTGCGCTCGGTGATCTCATGACGGGATCGCAAGTCGCTGCGCTGTTTACGCCGGAGCCGGTCGACGTGCCCGCCGGCTTCAAGGTCGTGCTCGCCGAGACCGGCGAGCAGATGATCGGATCGCCCGCCGACAGCCCGCTCCGCGATGCCGAGATCGTCACGCTGGGACCCGCCGACGTGCCCGCCATGATGGCGCTGACAGAGCTGACCAAGCCGGGCCCGTTCGCGCTGCGCACGCACGAACTGGGGACGTTCTTCGGCATCCGTGCCGGCGGCGAGCTGGTTGCCATGGCCGGCGAGCGGATGAAGCCAGGCAATTTCACGGAAATGACGGCCGTGTGCGTGCATCCTGATCATCGCGGCCGCGGCTATGCGCAGGCGCTGCTCGCGGCGGTCGCGCGGCAGATCGAGGCGCGCGGCGAAATTCCTTTCCTGCACGTATTTTCGAACAACGCGTCCGCCATCGCGCTCTATCAGCGGCAGGGCATGCGGATTCGCCGTCGCCTGCACGTGACGGCGCTGATGAAGCAGGAATGAGCTGCGCCGCGGGCTTCATATCCGGCGAATTCGCGCTATATCGTTCCCAACCATAATTTGAGGAAACACATGGACGCCAGGACACCTGATTTTTCCGCCGCGCGGACGGCGATGCAGCGCTACGTCGATCAGGAGATCATCCCCGGTGCATCTTGGGCTGTGCTGCGGGGGCGCGATGTCGTCGACCAGCAATGCGTCGGCTTTGCCGACCGCGAGGCCAACACCGCGCTTCGGCCCGACCACATTTTTCGTGCATTTTCCAATACAAAGATCTTCGTCACCTGCGCCATCATGCTGCTGGTGGAGGAGGGCCGCGTCGGGCTCGATGATCCCGTCGAGAAATTTCTGCCGCAGCTCGGCCATCGCACGGTGTTGAAGCCGGGGGCTGCGAGCCTTGCCGATGTCGAGCCGGCGAGGGGCCCGATCACGATCCGACAGCTGCTGACCCACACGTCCGGGCTCAGCTACGGCATCTTCGATCCGGGCACGGTGCTGTTCAAAGGCTACAACGAGGCGCGCGTGCTCAATCCGCTGACGCCGCTCGCCGACATGATCGACCGGCTTGCCGATCTGCCCTTGTCCTATCATCCCGGCACCGCTGGGAATATTCGGTGGCGACCGACGTGCTCGGCCGCGTCGTCGAGGTCGTCTCCGGCCAGCAGTTCGACGCTTTCCTCAAGGCGCGCATCTTCGATCCGCTCGGCATGACCGATACAGGCTTCTATGTGCCGGAAGCGCAGCAGGGCAGGCTGGTGGCACTCTATAACGGCGCTGATGTGCTCGATCCCATGAAGCCCGGCCTCACGCGGGCCGACCATCTGCCTTATTCGCAGGCCTATCGGCGGCCGTTGCCGCGGCTGTCCGGCGGCGGCGGTCTGGTCTCGACCTTGCCCGACATGCTGGCGCTGGTGCGCGCGTTGCTGCCCGGTTCTGATGCGCTGCTGAAGCCGGAGACGCTGCGGCTGATGATGACGAACCAGCTGCCCGCTGGCCAGACCATCCGCTTCGCCAATCTCGGGCCGATCCCCGGCAAGGGGTTCGGTCTCGGTGGCGCCGTCACCTTCGCGCCGACGCCGTTTGATCCGCCGAACTCGACCGGTGAATTCCAGTGGGGCGGGCTTGCAGGCACCCATTGGTGGATCTGCCCTGACGCCAACACCGCCGGCGTGCTGATGGCCCAGCGCTACATGGGGTTCTGGAATCCCTTTTTCTTCGAGTTCAAGCGTCTGGCCTATCAGGCGGTCGGCGCGACATGACGAGAGTTCGGCCTGGCTCGTCGGCTGTGCCAGACACAAGGTGAGCCGGAGGCGTTGCCTCCCGCCCGTCCTCGTCAGTCCTTCCACGGATCGAACTCGCCTTCGCCGGCCATGGCGACGGCGAACGGCCGCAGCGTGTGCAGCACCCGCACGGTGCCGGCGTGCTGCGCCAGCACGTCCGGCAGGCGGCGATAGGCCATCGGGCTCTCATCGAGGTCGGCACCAACAAGGGTGACTCCGCGCTCGCTCAGCCATCGGTCCATCTCCGCGCGCGAGAAGCGCCGCTTCGCCTCCCTTCGTCCGAACAGGCGGCCGGCGCCGTGCACGGTCGAGTACAGCGAGGCCTTGGCTTCGGGGCTGTCGACGCCCTCGAGGATGACGGCGTCGTCACCCATCGAGCCGCCGACGAATCCCTTCTGGCCCGGAAACGCCGGCGTCGCGCCCTTGCGCACCACCCACAAATCACGGCCGTCGTGGGTCTCGCGCCAGGCGTAGTTGTGGTGGTTGTGCACGCTCTCGGTCACGCTGCCGCCGATGATCCGGCGGACGCGCTCGACGACCCACTCGCGGCCGGCATAGGCGTAACGTCCGGCGAGCTGCATCGCCGCGATGTAGCGGCGGCCGAGCTCGGACTCCTCGTCGACCACGGCAGGCGGCACGTTCATGCCATCCTTGCCGCCGGCGGCCTTGAGATAGCGCGTCGCGGAGGTGTGCCCGAGGCCGCGGCTTCCGAAGTGGACACCGACCCAAACAAAGCCTTCCTCGTCGCGCATGAGATCGACATAGTGGTTGCCCGATCCGACCGTGCCGAGCTGGCTCACCGCCTTCTGACGATAGGCCTCCATGTCGCTCTCGCGCCAGGCATCGCCGTCGTCGAACAGCGCGTGCTCGGCCCGCTCGGCATTGGCCCGGCCGACACCGAACGAGATCGTCTTGGCGACGTCGCGGATGATCGTGGGCACGATGTCGACGATATCGTCGAAGCGCGTGTCGAGCTTTGCGGCCATGTTGCCGCAGCCGATGTCGAAGCCGACGCCGGAGATGCTGATCTGCTTCTCATAGGCGATGACGCCGCCGACCGGCTGGGCATAACCGAGATGGCCGTCGGCGCAGATCACGCCGGATACGACATTGCCGACCGCCATGCAGTTGCGCATCTGCGCCACGGTCGCCTCCTCATGCGGACCGAAGATCTTCAGCGGCGCATTCTGGAAGCGCGCCTCCTGCGGGCGCAGCTTCGCGAGCTCGCTCGCGGCGGTGTTGGCTTCGCGGGCGAGATGCTCCTTGCGCGCGGCGTCGCGGTACGAGCACCAGGCCGGCTGGCCGCGTCCTTCGCCGACGCGCGAGTCGGGATCGATACCGGCGGCGAGGCAGAGCTCGCGGGCGCGTTCCATGTAGGGATCGGATCGTCGCATGGCCGTGATTCCTGCTTCACTTCCTGCGCGCACCACAGAGTGGACGCGCGGCTCCTGTCAGAGATTTCGCTGGTTCCAGGCGCAGTCCCGCGTCCGGATTCGCTGTCCTTTCGCATTAATTCAACGCCGTCTTCGAGGTAGTGATCCACGCAACCGAGGCTTCGGAGAAGCGCCGCGGGCAACAAAAAACCCTCCGGAGCGGCAGGCTCGGGAGGGTCCGTGAGAAGCGGACTGTCGATCTTGCGGTTAGGCAAGATCGCTCCGATGAGCCGGGCATGCGACATCGGATTGGCCGAAGGCCGTTCGACAGTCGCGCAAATCTTTCGTAGCGGTACAGCATCGCTCGGTTCATGTTGTCGGTCGCGAACGGAAGTGCTCGCGAGGCCGCGGGAGGCAACCCGCGGTTGTCAAGCAACGGCGCGTGTGAAATTGCAAGATATGGACGCAAGACATGGACGAATGAGTGCCAACCTATCTCGGTCTCGATGGATTTCGCTTCGGCTGGGTCGCTGCCTGGATCGATGAGCGCGGCGATCACGGCTTCGATTACTCACCGGGCCTGACGCGCCTGCTCGCGTTGCCGCATGCGCGCGCGATGATCGACATGCCGATCGGCTTGAATCCGAGCGGCTATCGCGCTTGCGATCTGCGTGCGCGCGAATTGATCGGCCCTGCCGTGTTTCTCGGCGCGCGCCGCGACCTGTGGACGTTCCCGGATATGGCTGCGGCGAATCGCTATTACTGGGATCAGGAGGGCAAGGGCAGGGGCGTATCGGCGCAGCTCTGGAACATCAGAGACAAGCTCAAGGAGGTCGACGATGCCATGGCGCCGGCGCGGCAACCGACGATCGGCGAGGCCCATCCTGAATTGATCTTCTGGAATCTGGCCGGACGAGTTCGGCTTGAGCCGAAGACGTCACCGCGTGGTCAAGCGCAGCGTATTGCTCTGCTGAGAGACCGGGGCTTCACCAAGATCGAGACATGGCTGACGCTTCGCTATCGCACCGGCATCGGCCGTGACGATCTGATCGATGCCTGCGCCTGCGCGGTCGCGGCGCGCGAGAGCACGCAACGTGTCGGCGACGACGAGATCGATCCGCGAGGCCTGAGAATGGAGATCAACTATTGAGCCCTCCTTAGCCCTCGCGATCGCTTCCGTCTCCCGTGTAGCGCCGGCGAGGATAACTCTGCTTCAGATGAACGCCATCGTCGTCCAGCCTTGCTGCTCTCTGTTCGTACTCCTCGGCCATGGACTGCAGCCGCCGCGCAGCTTCGCTATGTGCGAGATCGCCGGCGACGCGGCGGCACCGCTCAGCATGGTCCAGCAGTGCGCGCTTCTCGATGCTCATCCGGCGATAACGCTTGGAAGGCTTAATGGTCCCTGCGCGGGCGCTTGGAACAGCGCAAGGGGCTTTGTCTCGATGACCGGGAAAAAGTAGCAATATTTTCAAGCGGCCAAGGAACATGGTTCCTGAGCCGACGTTGAAGCCAAAGGCTGCTGAGGGACAAGATAACTATGTATGACACCTGCCAATTGGCGACCGCGATGCTCGCGGTTGCCTTTACGGCCCTGCTGTTGATCACGGGCCAACGGTTCATCGAGTACCGATTGCAACATGAAGCAATGATTCCGATCGTGGCGCTCGCAACGCTGCCGCCATAAGCGCGGGTTCGCCGGGACGAATCGTGACTTGCGCCGGACGGCGTCCTGCCTAGATTGTGCACGCCTCAGTCCATGCACCACAGGTCTCGATGTCCGATCTCTCCGCCTTTCCCATCACCAAGCGTTGGCCGGCGAAACATCCCGAACTGCTTCAGCTCTATTCCTTGCCGACGCCGAACGGCGTCAAGGTCTCGATTATGCTGGAAGAGATTGGATTGCCTTACGAAGTCCACCTCGTCGATTTCGGCAAGGACGACCAGAAGACGACCGAATTCCTCTCGCTCAATCCGAACGGCAAGATCCCGGCGATCCTCGATCCGAACGGCCCGGGCGGCAGGCCGCTACCGCTGTTCGAATCCGGGGCGATCCTGCAATACCTCGCCGAGAAGACCGGCAAGCTTCTGCCGGAAGACGCCGCACGCCGCTATCAGACCATCCAATGGGTGCATTTCCAGATGGGCGGCATCGGGCCGATGTTCGGCCAGGTGGGCTTTTTCCACAAATTTGCCGGCAAGGATTTCGAGGACAGGCGGCCACTCGAACGCTACGTGAGCGAGTCCAAGCGCTTGCTCGGCGTGATGGAGACGCAACTCGCCGGCCGGCACTGGTTCATGGATGACGATTACACGATCGCCGACATCTCGATGCTCGGCTGGGTGCGTAATCTCATCGGCTTCTACGGCGCAGGCGATCTCGTCGAGTTCAGCCAGTTCAAATCGGTCGGCGCTTGGCTTGAACGAGGTCTCGCGCGTCCGGCGGTGCAGCGCGGGCTGAATATTCCGAAACGGCCGTGAGGCTAGCCCAGCGCCTTGTACGTCATATAGAGCGCCATCAGCGCGACGAGGGCGATCATGGTCCGGCGCAGCACCGATTTGCTGACGCCATTGGCTATGCGTGCGCCGAGATCGGTGCCGATCCAGAGGCCGGCCAGAATGCCGATGATGGCCGGCCAGCTGACCATCAGTCCCTTGCTCCAGTAAATCCAGGCCGCCGGACTGTTGGTCGGGATCACCGAGAAGATGAGGCTGACGAGCTGTGCCTGATGCTGCGGTACGCGCAGGCCCGCGGCGAGGCCGACGGTGATCGCGAGGCCGCCGCCGATGCCCATGAAGCCGGACGAAAAGCCCGCGAGCACGCCGACAAGCAGCAGAGGGAGCCACGGCAATTCGGCGGGATCGCCGGCCTTGCTCTCGCCGTCCTTGCGGTCGCGGCGTAGCGCCAGCACTGCGATCAGCGCGACGAGATAGATGACGTAGGTCCATTGCAGCACTGTGTCGGGCGTGGCGGCCGCAGCATAACTACCGCTGGCGCCGCCGATGAGAAATCCGATGCCGATCCAGACGATCCATTGCAGCGGGCTGCGGTTGCCGCTCTGCCAGTAGCGGCGTACGCCCGCAAGGCCCGTCGGCGGCACTTGTGCGATCAGAGATGTGCCCTGGGCGACGTGCTGCTCGGCGCCGAGCAACAGCACGGAGAAGATGACGAGGCCGCCGCCGGGGCTCGTGCCCGAGAAGCCCGATGCCAATCCCGCGACCAGACCGACGCCGGCGCCGGCGAGGAGTTCATATATCCAGGTCATCGTTCATGTCCTGGTTCGTCGCTTGACGTCCGCCTTGGTCGTGCGCAGGCCGTCGACCACGCTGTCAACGGCCATCATGCAGGCGTCGACGTCAAAATCCTCGCCCCAGCATTGTTGCAGCACAAAACCCTGGAAAATTGCGATCAGCACGCGCGCGATCGCCTCGGCGCCGAGGTCGCGCTTGATGAGTCCGTCATGCTGGCCGCGCTCGACCAGCGCCACGATCAGCGCGCGCGGCATGTCGATGCCTTCGACGACGCTGCTGCGGACGCGGCGGTTGCGCAGCGCTTCGGCCCAGCCATGAATGCCGACACGGCGGCGGGGCTCGCCGGCGGGATCGGTAAGCCATTGCGCGTAGACGCGGACCAGCGCGTGCAGCCTTTCGATCGGATCGCCCGATCCTTGAGCGACCGAGTTGAGCACGGCCTCACGGCGATGCCGGTCGTCCGCGAGCGCTTCGATCAGATCGTCCTTGCTCTGGAAATAGAGATAGACCGCGCCATGGCTCAAGCCCGATCGCTTGACGATATCGGCCATGCCGGTCTGGTGAAAACCGTTCTCGGCAAAGCAGGCGAGGGCCGCTTCGAGGATCTGCTGCCGCCGGCCTTCGCGCTTCTTGTCGCTGATCTTGGGCATCGGCTCAGTCCATAAATAACTGACAGATTGATCACTTTGGAGGTTTGTCAGCGACGCACAAATTCTCGGTGATCTACATAAAAACCGATCGATCAGTCATTTTTAAAGCAGAGCGGCAGCGAGGTCAAGACCTGCCGGCGCCGGACCGGGAGATAAGGCGGTGAAGTGGCTGACGCGCCCTGCCAGCGGCGGCGGGGCGGCTCTTGGCTCGTGTGCCGCTAGAACAGCCGTCCGCCGTTGGGCACGGGCTTGCTCGGCTGCACCAGCACGACCTTGCCGGCAGCATCGGGGAAACCGAGGGTCAACACCTCGGATACGACCGGGCCGATCTGGCGCGGCGGGAAATTGACGACGGCCGCGACCTGCAGCCCCACCAGCGTCTCGAGCGGATGATTTTCGGTGATCTGCGCCGAGCTCTTGCGGACGCCGATCGCAGGGCCGAAGTCGATCCATAGCCGAAAGGCCGGCTTGCGCGCCTCCGGAAACGGCTTGGCGTCGACGATGGTGCCGACGCGGATATCGACCGCGAGGAAGCTGTTGAAGTCGATGGCCGGCGAGGCGGCGGCCGCGGGGTCGTGAGTGACGTGCATAGTCCATCCGTTCGGCAAATGGCGTCGTTCGCAATATTGTCGCGCGAACCGGAGTTTCGTACAACGCTGCGGTCACCATGCGACGCATGCGCGAGGACGACTTGCCCAACATCATCTACGGCATCAAGAACTGCGACACCATGAAAAAGGCGCGCACCTGGCTCGACAGCCATGGCGTGCCTTACGAGTTTCACGACTACAAGACGGCGGGAGTCGAGAAGGACAAGCTCAAGCAATGGAGCGAAAAGGTCGGCTGGGAGACGTTGCTCAATCGCGCCGGCACGACTTTCAAAAAGCTCCCTGATTCCGACAAGGAAGGGCTCGGCGAGAAGAAGGCGCTGGCGTTGATGCTAGCGCAACCATCGATGATCAAGCGGCCGGTGCTGGAAATTGGCGGCAAGCTGCTGGTCGGATTCAAGCCCGATATCTATGCCAAGGAAGTCGGCGCCAAGAACGCTGAAGCCAAGGCGCGCTAATTCAGTTCGATGGTCTCGGCGGTGACGCTTGGGCCGGACTGGTCGGCGATCTCGACCACGTCGGCTGCTGCGATGCGACCAGGCGCGCGATGAAAGAGGTCGCGGTCGATCACGACGCGCAGTCTCGGACGCGGCGGCGCGTCATTTCCGCGCATCAGATTCTTGATCTCGAAGCCGCCGTCCTCGCAGAAGGTCTTCACCGACGCGATGATGTGGCTGACCTTGTCCTCGGTCAAGAACGGCAGCAACAGCCGTTCATAGGCGACGATGCGACCGTAGATGTCGTCGATGTCGGCAACGCTGTAGATCGGAAGCCCGCGCGCAACGCATTCGTGATAGATGGGCATCACGAAGGGCGCGAGCCGCGGTCCGACATAGTCGTGCAGCAGGATGCCCTTGCCGCTGTGGCCATAGGCGCGCGAAATGCGCGTGCCTTCGCTCTGGATGATCAGGTGCGGCGTCGGCGTCGAATTGTCTACCGTGTAATAGATGAGATCGGACAGCTCTTCCTCGAGCCGCGCGGGCTGGTACTCCCAGATCGCCGGTGCGACCTGCTGGCGCGCATAAAGTCGCAGCCACGTGTTCAGGAGATCACGCTGCCTGATCGACTTGACGACGGAGGGCGCGGCGCTTGCGAAATCCAAAACAATATTCCCGGCATGTCAAAACCCGCACATGATCCATGCCGCGGGAAAATTTTCTATGAAGGCTGGCGCGGGAGACGAAAGACCGTTAACGACGGCTTGACGACCGGTGCCTTGCGAACCGGGAGGCCGGGCAGGCACGACATCAAAACATCTCCGACTAAGGGAGCATTTGTATCCCAGCCGGAGGCCTGATCTGCTCAGCTTTCCGCCTTGCCTAACCCCCGTCACCTCCGGCATATTCCGCGCCCGGAGGCGGCGTTCCGGAGGGGCTCCAAGGCCTCCGGAAAGCCGAAGCAACAAGGACAGCCACGCGCGGCCAGCGCGTCGCGCGGGCAGGGGGAAATCTGTTTGGCCGATGAGTTCATTCTCGAAACGGAAGGCTTGACCAAGGAGTTCGCGGGCTTCTTCGCCGTCCGCGACGTTGCGCTCAAGGTTCGCCGTGGGAGCATTCATGCGTTGATCGGTCCGAACGGGGCCGGCAAGACGACGTGCTTCAATCTTTTGACCAAGTTCCTCAAACCGTCTGCCGGAAAGATCCTGTACAAGGGACAGGACATTACTGCGATGGCGCCGGCCGACGTGGCGCGCATGGGCTTGGTTCGCTCGTTCCAGATTTCGGCGGTTTTTCCGCATCTCACCGCGCTGGAGAACGTCCGCGTCGCCCTTCAGCGCCAGCACGGCTCTTCGTTCGACTTCTGGCGCTCCAAATCCGTGCTCAACCGCTTCAACGATCGCGCGCGCGAGCTGTTGAACGATGTCGGCCTCAGCGAGTTTGCCAATACGCCGGCGGTCGAGATGCCCTACGGACGCAAGCGCGCACTGGAGATCGCAACCACGCTCGCGCTCGACCCCGAGATGATGCTGCTGGACGAGCCGATGGCCGGCATGGGTCACGAGGACATCGACAAGATCGCGGCGCTGATCAAGCGCATCTCCGCGAAATATACCATCCTGATGGTCGAGCATAATTTGAGCGTCGTGGCCAATCTCTCCGACATCATCACCGTGCTGACGCGCGGGCAGGTGCTCGCGCAGGGCCATTACTCCGAGCTCACCAAGGACGAGCGCGTCAAGGAAGCCTATCTGGGAGCCGGTCATGCCTGACACTGCGATCGCCGAGGCTCCGGCAAAGGCCGCGACCGGCGGAAACATCCTTCAAGTCCGCAACCTGGAAGCCTGGTACGGCGAGTCCCACATCCTGCACGGGATCAACTTCGACGTGAATGCGGGCGAGGTCGTCACCCTGCTCGGGCGCAACGGCGCCGGCAAGACGACCACGTTGAAATCGATCATGGGCATCATCGGCAAGCGAACCGGCTCGGTGAAGTTCAACAATCAGGACATCATCCGCGCGACCTCCGACAAGATCGCGCGGATGGGTATCGCCTTCTGCCCCGAGGAGCGGGGCATATTCTCCAGTCTCGACGTGCGGGAGAATTTGCTGCTGCCCCCGGTGGTCCGCGAAGGCGGGCTGCCGCTCGATCAGATCTTCGACCTGTTCCCGAACCTGAAGGAGCGGCTCAACAGCCAGGGCACCAAGCTCTCGGGCGGTGAGCAGCAGATGCTGGCGATCGCGCGCATCCTGCGCACGGGCGCGAGCTTCCTGATGCTGGACGAGCCGACGGAGGGCCTTGCGCCCGTCATCATCCAGCAGATCGGCCACACCATTGCGCGGCTCAAGAAGGAAGGCTTCACCATCCTTCTCGTCGAGCAGAACTTCCGCTTCGCATCCACTGTTGCCGACCGCTATTACGTGGTCGAGCACGGCAAGATCATCGACGGATTCTCCAATGCGGAGCTTGCCGCCAACATGGACAAGCTCCACACCTATTTGGGTGTCTAGAACTGCCAACGAAAAAATTCAAAAAGGAAAGTTGCATGAAGACCAGGTCGATTGCGTCATTGCTGCTGACGACCGCGCTTACCTTCGCCGCAGCAGGCGTCGCGTCCGCGCAGGACAAGTCCGTCAAGATCGGCGCGCTATCCGATCAGTCCGGCCTCTACGCCGATCTCGGCGGGCCGGGCTCGACGCTTGCCGCGCAGATGGCCGTTGAGGATTCTGGCCTCGCGGCGAAGGGCTGGAAGATCGACATCATCTCGGGCGATCACCAGAACAAGCCCGACATCGGCACCGCGATCGCGCGGCAATGGTTCGACGTGGACAAGGTCGACGTCATCGTCGATGTGCCGAACTCGGGCGTCGCGCTCGCCGTCAACAACGTCATCAAGGAAAAGAACGGCGTCTATATCAATTCCGGTGCGGCGACCTCGGACCTCTCCAACGCGCAGTGCTCGCCCAATACCGTGCACTGGACCTACGACACTTACATGCTGGCCCACACCACCGGCCAGGCGCTGGTCAAGGCCGGCGGCGACACCTGGTTCTTCCTGACCGCGGATTACGCCTTCGGCGCGGCGCTCGAGCGCGACACCACGGCGGTCATCACCGCCAACGGCGGCAAGGTGGTCGGCGGCGTCAAGCATCCGCTGAACACGCCGGACTTCTCCTCGTTCCTGCTTCAGGCGCAGGCCTCCAAGGCCAAGATCATCGGCCTGGCCAATGCCGGCGGCGACACCACCAACACCATCAAGCAGGCGGCCGAGTTCGGCATCGTCAAGGGCGGTCAGAAGCTGGCGGCGCTGCTGCTCTTCCTCACCGACGTCAAGGCGATCGGCCTCGAGACGGCGCAGGGCCTCAACTTCACCGAGACGTTCTATTGGGACATGAACGACCAGACCCGGGCGTTCTCCAAGCGCTTCGCCGAGAAGATGAAGAACAATGCGCCGCCGACCATGGTGCAGGCCGGCGTCTATGCGGGCGTGCGGCACTATCTCAAGGCCCTCGAAGCGCTCGGCGGCAATCCGCATGACGGCGTCAAGGTGGTCGAGAAGATGAAGTCGATGCCGACCGAGGACGATCTGTTCGGCAAGGGCGAGATCCAGCCCAACGGCCGCACCATTCACAACGCCTATCTATTCGAGGTGAAGAAGCCCTCGGAGTCCAAGGGACCGTGGGACTTCTACAAGCTGGTCGGCACGGTGCCGGGCGATCAGGCCTTTACGCCGCTGTCCGAGAGCAAGTGCGCGCTCTTGAAGAAGTAAGATGACGGCCCGCAGGCCATCAGGCTTGCGAGCAACTTTTTAAGGGAACGCCGAAGGGACCGGGTGCGGGATCGATGCAGGCTCTTTACGCTCAGCTACTGGTGGGACTGATCAACGGCTCGTTCTACGCGCTGCTCAGTCTCGGGCTTGCCGTGATCTTCGGCATGCTCAACATCATCAATTTCGCCCACGGCGCGCTCTACATGATGGGCGCCTTCGTCGCATATTTCCTGCTGAACCTCGGCGGCATCAATTATTGGTGGGCGTTGCTGCTGGCGCCCATCATCGTCGGCATTTTCGGCATGATCCTGGAGCGGACCATGCTGCAATGGCTGACCGGGCTCGACCACCTCTACGGCCTGCTCCTGACCTTCGGCATCGCGCTGATCGTGCAGGGCGTGTTCCAGAACTATTTCGGCTCCTCCGGCCTGCCTTACGCCATTCCGGACCAGCTCAAGGGCGGCATGAACCTCGGCTTCATGTTCCTGCCCGTGTATCGCGGCTGGGTGGTCGTGTTCTCGCTGGTGGTGTGCCTTGCGACCTGGTTCCTGATCGAGAAGACGCGGCTCGGCGCTTACCTGCGTGCCGCCACCGAGAACCCGACGCTGGTGCGCGCCTTCGGCGTCAACGTGCCGCGCATGATCACGCTGACCTATGGTCTCGGCGTCGGCCTTGCCGCGCTCGCCGGCGTGCTCTCGGCGCCGATCAACCAGGTGCGGCCGCTGATGGGCGCCGACCTCATCATCGTCGTGTTCGCGGTGGTCGTGATCGGCGGCATGGGATCGATCATGGGCTCGATCATCACCGGCTTTGCGCTCGGTGTGATCGAGGGCCTGACCAAATATTTCTACCCCGAGGCCTCCAACACCGTCGTGTTCGTGCTGATGGTGCTGGTGCTCTTGGTGAAGCCAACGGGATTGACGGGAAGGGCGGCCTGATATGACAGCCTTGACGGACGACACGCTGCCGGTAACCCCGCGCACGGTGCGCGACGAGATGATCGTGTTCGTAGTGATGGCGCTGCTCTTGGCGTCGGTGCCGTTCACAGGAGTCTATCCGTTCTTCGTGATGCAGGCGCTGTGCTTTGCGCTGCTCGCCTGCGCCTTCAATCTGCTGGTCGGCTATGGCGGCCTGCTGTCGTTCGGGCACGCGATGTTCCTGGGGATTGCCGGCTACTGCAGCGCACATGCGCTGAAGGTATGGGCGCTTCCGCCCGAGCTCGGCATCCTCGTCGGCGTCGCCGCCGCGTTCGTGCTGTCGATCGTGACCGGCTACATCTCGATCCGTCGCCAGGGCATCTATTTCTCGATGATCACGCTGGCGCTGTCGCAGCTTCTTTATTTCATCTACCTGCAGGCGCCGTTCACCCATGGCGAGGATGGCATCCAGGGCATTCCACAAGGGTACATGTTCGGTGTACTCGATCTGTCCAAGCCGACCGTGCTCTACTATGTCGTGCTGGTCGGCTTCCTCGCCGGCTTCCTCTTGATCTTCCGCATCATCAACTCGCCGTTCGGCGAGGTCCTGAAGGCGATCCGCGAGAGTGAGCCGCGGGCGATCTCGCTCGGCTACCGTACCGACCAGTACAAGTTCCTGGCCTTCATCCTGTCGGGCACGCTGGCCGGCTTTGCCGGTGCGCTGAAAGTGTTCGTGGCGCAGAACGCCTCGCTCACCGACGTGCACTGGTCGATGTCGGGCGAGGTCGTCCTGATGACGCTGGTCGGCGGTCTCGGAACCATCTTCGGTCCCGTGATCGGCGCCTTCGTGATCATCGCCATGCAGCAATATCTGGCGGGCTTCGGCCAATGGGTGACGGTGATCCAAGGCGCGATCTTCGTGATCTGCGTGCTCACCTTCCGCCGCGGGGTCATCGGCGAAATCGCGCATTACTTCCGGCGATCGCTCTAAGTAGCTGATTTAAAATCGGTTTACCGGTCGCTCGAAAGCGGTGGATGATCCGGCGCCGCGGGCGTGAGATGACACGCGCGTGGATCGAAAATGGTCTATGACAGTTTCATGACGGCCCATTCGGGCCAGGCCATTTTTCCAACCGGTAGCCTATCCCCATGATGCGATGGTTTCGTGCTTTCCTGCCCAAGGAGGAACGGTTCTTCGACCTGTTCGACCGTCATGCCCAGACCGTGATCCAGGGCTCGATCGCGCTCCAGAGCATGCTCAACGGGGGCGAGGAAACGCCGGTCTATTGCCAGCGCGTCAACCAGTTCGAGAACGACGCCGACAACATCACCCGCGAAGTGCTGACGGCGGTGCGCCGCACCTTCATCACTCCGTTCGACCGCGGCGACATCAAGAACCTGATCACCTCGATGGACGACGCCATCGACCAGATGCAGCAGACGGCGAAAGCCGTGATGCTGTTCGAGGTCCGCGCCTTCGAGCCGCCGATGCGCGAGATCGGCGGGCTTCTGATCGAATGCGCCAATCTGGTCGGGCGCGCGCTGCCGCTGATGCAGTCGATCGGCCCGAACGTCGCCATGCTGACGGCGATCACCGAAGAGCTGGGCAAGCTGGAGGGCCGCGTCGACGACCTCCATGACATCGGGCTGAAGGAGCTGTTCCTCAAGCATCGCGCGGGCAACGCGATGGATTTCATCGTCGGCGCAGAGATCTACGACCATCTCGAGAAGGTGGCCGACCGTTTCGACGACGTCGCCAACGAGATCAACAGCATCGTGATCGAGCAAGTGTAACGCATGATCCGGAAAAATGTGCCGCGGTTTTCCTTCGCGACAAGCGCTGAACGCGTTTGCGCGGAGATCATGCGAAAAAACTGAGGCAGGGCCGCTGTGGATGCTGCGTTGGCTCTTCCCGTCCTGGTCGGCTTGATCGCCGTCGCGCTGCTGTTCGATTTCTTGAACGGGCTCCATGACGCCGCCAATTCGATCGCGACCATCGTCTCGACCCGCGTGCTGCGGCCACAATTTGCGGTATTCTGGGCCGCGTTCTTCAATTTCGTCGCCTTCATGGTCTTCGGGTTGCACGTCGCCCAGACCATCGGTACCGGCATCATCGATCCCTCCATCGTCGACGCCCAAGTGATCTTTGCGGCCTTGGTCGGGGCCATCGTCTGGAACCTCGTGACCTGGGCGCTCGGCATCCCGTCATCGTCCTCGCATGCGCTGATCGGCGGGCTCGTCGGCGGCGGCATGGCCAAGGCGGGCATTTCGGCGGCAGTGTGGAGCGGATTGTCGAAGACGGTGCTGGCAATCGTGCTGTCGCCCCTGGTCGGCTTCCTGCTCGCAATGATGCTGGTGGCGATCGTGTCCTGGGCCTCGGTGCGCTCGACGCCCTTCGCCGTCGATCGCGCCTTCCGCATCCTGCAATTCGCCTCCGCCTCGCTCTATTCGCTCGGCCATGGCGGCAACGACGCCCAGAAGACGATGGGCATCATCGCGGTGCTGCTCTATTCGCAGGGTCATCTCGGCAGCGAATTCTCGGTGCCGTTCTGGGTCGTGCTGTCCTGCCAGGCCGCGATGGCGCTGGGCACGCTGATGGGCGGCTGGCGCATCGTCCGCACAATGGGCCTGCGCATCACCAAATTGACGCCCATGCAGGGCTTTTGCGCCGAGACCGGGGGCGCTGCGACCCTGTTCATGGCGACCTTCCTCGGCGTTCCCGTCTCGACCACCCACACCATCACCGGCGCCATCGTCGGCGTCGGCGCCGCCCGCCGCGTCTCGGCGGTGCGCTGGAACGTCGCGAGCTCGATCGTCTATGCCTGGGTGATCACGATCCCGGCCTCGGCCATCGTCGCCGCGCTGACCTGGTGGGTGGTCAAGATCTTCGTCAAGTAACGAACTTTAGGCCCGCAATTCCGGCGACGATGAGCGCGATGCTGGCGAGGCGGAACGCCGTGGCCGGCTCGCCGAACAGGATGATGCCGAGCGTCGCGGTGCCGACCGCGCCGATTCCGGTCCAGACAGCGTAGGCGGTTCCGACGGGCAGTGATTTGAGAGCGAGTCCGAGCAAGATGACGCTGCCGGCCATGGCCGCGAGCGTGACGACGGACGGAACAGGCCTGGTAAAGCCCTCGGTGTATTTCAGGCCGATCGCCCAGGTGATCTCGAGAAGCCCGGCGATCAACAGGATACTCCAGGCCATGACGACCCTCCTTTCTAGGCAGGGTCGTCCCCGCGGCTGAGGTGCTGAGAACGGGAAGGCCGTCCTTCCCAAATGCCGATATGGGGCTGGCCGGAAGGCCACGCAATCACCAAATGAGGCTTGATCAGGCCCAGTTTCCCTGCCAAACGCTCCCGCCATGTCCGACATCGTCGCCACCGCAGCCGAATCGCCGGCCCGTTCCCCGCTTGCCGCTGAAGTGGCGCGGCGGCGGACCTTTGCGATCATCTCCCACCCCGACGCCGGCAAGACCACGCTGACCGAGAAGCTGCTGCTGTTCGGTGGCGCCATCAACCTCGCCGGCCAGGTCAAGGCCAAGGGCGAGCGCCGCAACACGCGTTCCGACTGGATGAAGATCGAGCGCGAGCGCGGCATCTCGGTCGTGACCTCGGTGATGACCTTCGAGTTCGAAGGCCTCGTCTTCAACCTGCTGGATACTCCGGGCCACGAGGACTTTTCGGAAGACACCTACCGGACGCTCACGGCGGTCGATTCCGCCGTAATGGTGATCGACGCCGCCAAGGGCATCGAGGCGCGCACCCGAAAGCTGTTCGAGGTATGTCGTCTCCGGGATATCCCGATCATCACCTTCATCAACAAGATGGACCGCGAGAGCCGCGACGTCTTCGAGCTGCTGGACGAGATCGAGAAGACGCTGGCGCTCGACACCACGCCGATGACCTGGCCGGTCGGCCGCGGCCGTGACTTCCTCGGCACTTATGACGTCGTCAATGGCGGCGTGCGCCTGCTCGAAGGCGGCGGCGCCAAGACCGGCGCGGCGCAGCAGATCGAGATCGAAGAGCTCGCCAAGCTCAATGCCAATCTGGACGTGTCCGCGGTGAAGGACGAGCTCGATCTCGTCACCGAAGCGTCAAAACCGTTCGAGCTCGAAGCGTTCCGCGAGGGCCATCTGACGCCGGTTTATTTCGGCAGCGCGCTGCGCAATTTCGGCGTCGGCGACCTCCTGGAGGGCCTCGGCAAGTTCGCGCCCGAGCCGCGCGCGCAGGACAGCGACCAGCGCAAGGTCGAGGCCACCGATCCGCGCATGAGCGCCTTTGTATTCAAGATCCAGGCCAACATGGATCCGAACCATCGTGACCGCATCGCGTTTGCGCGGCTCTGCTCGGGCAAGCTCAGCCGCGGCATGAAGGCCAAGCTGGTGCGCACCGGCAAGAGCATGCCGCTGTCGAGCCCGCAATTCTTCTTCGCGCAGGATCGTTCGGTTGCGGATGAGGCCTTTGCCGGCGACGTCGTCGGCATTCCCAACCACGGCACGCTGCGCATCGGCGATACGCTGACCGAGGGCGAGGATTTCAACTTCGTCGGCGTGCCGAGCTTTGCGCCGGAAATCGTCCGCCGCGTCCGTCTCACCGACGCGATGAAGGCGAAGAAGCTCAAGGAAGCGCTACAGCAGATGTCGGAGGAGGGCGTGGTGCAGGTGTTCCGCCCGCGCGACGGCGCGCCCGCGCTGGTCGGCGTCGTCGGCGCGCTCCAGCTCGATGTGCTCAAAGCGCGGCTGGAGGCGGAATATTCACTTCCGGTCGAGTTCGAGGTCAGCGAGTTCCAGCTGGCACGCTGGGTCTCCTCAGAGGACCGCAAGAAGCTCGACACCTTCATTGCCGCCAACACCTCGAGCATCGCCGACGATGTCGACGGCGATCCCGTGTATCTGGCGCGGAACGAGTTCTATCTCGGCTACACCCGCGAGCGCGCCGAGGGCATCGAGTTCACCAACGTCAAGGACGTCAAGAAGAAGGCGTAGGGCGGCTACCCCTCCGCTGTGCAGCCACCCCTCAGCTGTCATGCCCGCGAAGGTGGAGCATCCAGCGCGCCTCTCGGCTCAACAACCATCCCCTGGAATAGTGAGCGGGTTCGGCCCGGCGGCGAAACCGCGTTTGAACGCGCGCATGTGAACACGAGATGGGCTTGAAGCCGCTGCAAGATCTCCCAAGATGATGGTGGTCGCTCATCGCGGTGCTTCTCAATGCTGCGCGCAATCCTGGTTCTGCTGCTGACCTTCTTGGCCGTGAGTGTCGCCGCCGCGCGGCCCCGGCAGATCAATCCCATCCCGTTCTCGCACGAGCCCTGCAGCGTGCTCGATGGCGGGCCCTGCACGCCGTCCTATTGCAGCGTGCTCGAAGAGGGTCCCTGCATTCCCGAGATCGACTATCCTTACGGGCAGAACCTCCAGCTTACGATCGAGAGCGTGCCGTCCGAGGCCGATCGTGCCAAATATCAGAGGCCGGATCACGATCTCAACACGATCGGCGACCTCTTCGCCGCGCTGCGCAGCTGCTGGTCGCCGCCGTCGGACAATTCGCGCGCCGGCATGCAGATGTCGGTGCGCTTCAGCTTCAACAAGTCGGGTGGTCTGATCGGCCCGCCGCGCCTGACATACGCGACCGCGGGCGTGCCGGCCGACACTCGCACGACCTATCTCAATGCCATCAACGCATCGCTGAATGCATGCCTGCCGCTGAAATTCACCAGCGGCCTTGGCGGCGCGCTGGCGGGCAGGCCGATCGCGATCCGCTATGTCGATAATCGCGAGCTTGCCAAATAGCGCAGCTCTATCTCCTCATCCGGAGGAGCGCGTTCTTCACGCGCGTCTCGAAGGATGAAGGCCGGGCTGTGACAGAGGGGGCCTCTGTGGTTCGAGACGGCGCTTTCGCGCCTCCTCACCATGAGCGGTGAGAGTTGCGAGCGGCGGCCAATCGATGATACTTCAGATGCGGGGCTGCTTGAGGGGGAGGATGTCGTGGGTCTGCTGGTCATGATGCTGGGGCTGGTGCTGTTTTTCGCGGCCCATATTTTCACGACGAAACGAAAGGCGCGCGCAGAGGCGATCGCGAGGCTGGGCGAGGGGACCTACAAGATTGTCTATTCGCTCGTTTCGCTCGCGGGGCTCGCGCTGATCATCTGGGGCTTTGCCCATTATCGCAGCTCCGGCTGGATCGACGTCTGGTACCCGCCGAAGGTGCTGAAGCACATCACGCTCGCCTTGATGCTGCCGGCCGTCATCTTGGTGGTGGCCTCGTACCTGCGCGGCCGCATCTATGCGACACTGAAGCATCCGATGCTGACCGGCATCAAGCTGTGGGCGGCCGCGCATCTGCTCGCCAATGGCGATCTCGGCTCCATCATTCTGTTCGGCTCGTTCCTGGGCTGGGCGGTGTATGATCGTATCACGCTCAAGCACCGCACCGATGCCGGCGGTCCGCCGATCCCGGTGGGCGGTGTCACCAACGATTTGATCGCGGTCGCGGTCGGAAGTGTCGCTTATCTCGCGCTGGCCTTCGCGTTCCATCCGGTCGTAATCGGTGTTCCCGTCATCGGCGTCTAGCCGGTCAGCACAAGACGAAGCCTGGACGTCCATGGGCGATAGTTGGCAAGAGCAATAAGCCGAGGGCCCTTCGATGGATTGGTCGCAATCTCAGATTCCGCCGATGCGGTTCGAGGCGCGCTTTGGCGATCGGGTGGTGCCGGCATTTTGCGATCGGCCGTCGAGCGTGTGGGCCATGATCGCGGAAGCCTCCGCGCGCAACGGTGATGGCGACGCGCTGATTTGCGGCGATGTCCGCCTGAGCTGGCGACAAGCCGTCGAGCAGTCCGCGCGGATCGCGGCCGGCTTTCGCCAGCTCGGCCTGCAACGCGACGACCGCGTCGCCATCCTGCTCGGCAACCGCATCGAATTTCCGCTGCTGCTGTTCGCCGCCGCGCATGAGGGACTGGTCACGGTGCTGCTCAGCACGCGCCAGCAGAAGCCGGAGATCGCCTATGTGCTCACGGATTGCGGCGCGAAGGTCCTGATCCACGAGGCAGCGCTCGCCGAGCGGCTGCCCGATGCGCAGGATGTGCCCGATGTGATCCACCGCATCGCCATTGACGACGATCCGGCCCGGTCGCGCTTCTCCGCTCTCGCTGACAATGCGTCGGCGCCTGCCTCGGTCGAGGTGAATGAGGAGGACACCGCGATGATCCTCTACACCTCGGGCACGACGGGCAAGCCGAAGGGCGCGATGCTGGCCCATTGCAACATCATCCATTCCTCGATGGTGTTCGTGTCCTGCCTGCAATTGACGGCGGCGGATCGCTCGATCGCCGCGGTGCCGCTCGGCCACGTCACCGGCGTTGTTGCCAACGTCACGACCATGATCCGCTGCGCAGGCGCGCTGATCATCATGCCGGAGTTCAAGGCGGCCGACTATCTCAAGCTCGCTGCGCGCGAGCGCGTCACCTACACGGTGATGGTGCCGGCGATGTATAATCTTTGCCTGCTGCAACCAGATTTCGACAACTACGATCTGTCGAGCTGGCGCATCGGCGGCTTTGGCGGCGCGCCGATGCCGGTCGCGACCATTGAGAAGCTCAAGGCGAAGATCCCCGGCCTGAAGCTGATGAATTGCTACGGCGCGACCGAGACGACCTCGCCCTCGACCATCATGCCGGGCGAGCTGACGCAGAGCCATATCGACAGCGTCGGCCTGCCGTGCCCGGGCGCGCGCATTGTCGCGATGGACACCGGGGGGCGCGAGCTGCCGCCCGGGGAGATCGGCGAGCTCTGGATCCAGAGTGCCTCCGTCATCAAGGGCTATTGGAACAACCCGAAGGCCACGGCCGAAAGCTTCACAGGCGGCTTCTGGCACTCCGGCGATCTCGGCTCCGTCGACGCGGAAGGGTTTGTCCGCGTGTTCGACCGGCAGAAGGACATGATCAATCGCGGCGGCCTGAAGATCTATTCGGCCGCGAGGTCGAATCCGTGCTCGCCGGCCATCCCGCGGTGGTCGAGAGCGCGATCATCGCCAGGGCCTGCCCGGTGCTGGGCGAACGCGTCCATGCGGTAGTGGTGACGCGCAGCCCGGTTGCCAGCGAGGCCCTGCGGGCCTGGTGCGCGGAGCGGCTGTCCGACTACAAGGTCCCCGAGACCGTGGCGATCACCGCCGAGCCATTGCCGCGGAATGCCAATGGCAAGGTGCTGAAGCGGCAGTTGCGGGAGCTGCTCGGAAGCTGAGCCAGACAGGCGGCTCCGGGCTGTCCCGGAGTGGTTAACGCCTTGATCGAGCTGGCTTTGCCTTGCCACCGCCATATCGTTAGGGTACCTCGCCGCCACACGGGGACGGGATTCCTGACGCGAATGCTTTGGCGCGCGCACCCGGACGGGCATGGGATTAGCATAAGTGTCTGAACTATTTGACGAAGTCGATGAGGAAGTACGTCGCGAACAGCTCAAGAAGCTGTGGGACAAGTATTCGATCTACTTCATCGCCCTGATGGTGCTGATCGTGGCCGCCGTTGCTGGCTGGCGTGGCTACCAATATCTGGAGGCCAAGAAGGCCGCCGAGGCCGGCGCCGCCTTCGAGAAGGCCGTCGAGCTGTCCGAGCAGGACAAGCACGCCGACGCCGAAAAGGCCTTCACCGAGCTCGCCGCCAAGGCCCCGTCCGGCTATCGCACCCTGGCGCGGCTGCGCGCTGCGGCAGAGGCCGCTGCCCGCGATCCCAAGGCCGCCGCGAAGATGTATGACGACATTGCCGCCGACCGCGGCGTCGGCGGCGAGTGGCAGGATCTGGCCAAGATCCGCGCGGCCGGCTTGCTCCTCGACAGCGCCAGCTACGCCGACATGCAGCAACGGCTGGACGCCTCCGCCGCGCCCAAATCGACCTTCCGCCACAGCGCCCGCGAGATGCTGGCGTTGTCGGCCTGGCGCAACAACGACATGACCGCGGCCCGCAAATGGCTCGACGCGATTGCCGAGGACGGCGAAACACCGCCCGGCCTGCGCTCGCGCGCCGAGGCGCTCCAGGCTCTGCTGCCGCCCGTCGCCAAGAGCTGACGACGGCCCTCTGACGCAAACGAGACACAAGATGCGCCGCACGCCACGCTTGATCGCAGCCGCCGTCCTGATCGCCTTCACGGGCGTCCTAGGCGGCTGCTCCAGCTTCGATCCAAGCGACATGCTCGACTTCCTCGATACCAAGAAGAAGCTGCCAGGCGACCGCAAGCCGGTCTTCCCAGAGGGTGTGCCGGGCCTCGAGCAGGGCGTGCCGAAGGAGATGTACAAGGGTGCGCAGCAGCAGCCCGATCCGAACGCGCCTGCCGTCGCGGCTTTGCCCGCGGAGCCGCCGCCCGAGCCGGCCAAGCCTGTGAAGGGGGCGAAGGCGACGAAGTCCAGGCAGCCAGCCGCTGCGGCCGCCGCGCCCGCTGGCGCCGAGGTCGATGGCGAGGCCCAGCCGGAGGCTGCGCCGTCTACCGCCGCTCCGTCGCCCAAGCATAAGATCGTCCGCAAGCGCACCACCGCGCCGCCGCCGGATCAGCCGGTCCAGCAGGCGCAACCGACCCAGACCACGCAGCAGCAATCGCAGGGCGCTTTCCCGGCGCCGCTGCCGAGTGGCAGCTTCTCGCGCTAGAGCATGATCCGGAAAAGTGTGAAGCGGTTTTCCGAAAAGATCATGCTCAAACAATTACTTTCACTGCATTGACAGACGCGGCTCCGGCAGCGCACGAATGACTGATGCCCTTCACGATCGCCATCATCGGCCGGCCCAATGTCGGCAAATCGACGCTGTTCAACCGCCTGGTCGGACAGAAGCTGGCGCTCGTCGATGACCTCCCTGGCGTCACCCGCGACCGCCGCGAGGGCGAGGCGAGGCTCGGCGATCTCGAATTCACCATCATCGATACCGCCGGTCTCGACGAGGGCGCCAAGGGCTCGCTGACGGCGCGCATGCAGGAGCAGACCGAGACCGCGATCGCGCAGGCCGACGCGCTGTTCTTCGTGATCGATGCCCGCATCGGCCTCACGCCCACCGATCGCGCTTTCGCCGATTTCGCCCGCAAGGCCAATAAGCCGGTGCTGCTGGTCGCCAACAAGAGCGAAGGCAAGCATGGCGATGCGGGGGCGATGGAGGCCTTTGCCCTCGGCCTAGGCGATCCCATCCAGATCTCGGCAGAGCATGGCGAGGGCATGGGCGAGCTTTACGATGCCTTGGCTAAGCTGATGCCCGCGCCCGTTGACGACGACGAAGACGAGGACGACGAACAGCTTTCCGAAGAAGAGGCAGCGACGCGCCCGATCCGGGTCGCTATCGTCGGCCGGCCCAATGCCGGCAAGTCGACGCTGATCAACCATCTGCTCGGCGAGGAGCGCCTGCTGACCAGCCCGGAAGCCGGCACCACACGCGATTCTATTGCAGTGGAGATCAACTGGAAGGGCCGCGATTTCCGCGTGTTCGACACCGCAGGCCTGCGCCGTCGCTCGCGCATCGAGCAGAAGCTGGAAAAGCTCTCGGTGGCCGACGCGCTGCGCGCGGTGCGCTTTGCCGAAGTCGTCGTGCTGATGATGGACACGCAGAACCGCTTCGAGGAGCAGGATCTTCGCATCGCCGATCTGGTCGAGCGTGAGGGAAGGGCGGTCGTGCTCGCCGTCAACAAATGGGACCTGATGGAGACCAAGGGCGGCGGCGCGATCTCGGGCCTGCGCCGTGATGCCGACCATTGGCTGCCACAGCTCAAGGGGGTGCCAATCGTCGCCGTATCAGGCCTGATGGGCGAGGGCATCGACCGCCTGATGCACGCGATCCAGGACGCCTACGCGATCTGGAACCGTCGGGTGCCGACGGCCGCGCTCAATCGCTGGTTCGAGCAGGCGGTCCAGGCCAATCCGCCGCCCGCGGTGTCCGGCCGCAGGCTGAAGCTGAATTACATCACCCAGACGAAAGCGCGCCCGCCGAGCTTCGTGCTGTTCTGCTCGCGTGCCGATGCGGTGCCGCAGTCCTACTTGCGCTACCTCACCAATTCCATGCGCGAGACTTTCGAGCTGCCGGGTACTCCGGTGCGCATCACCTTGCGCGAGAAGGCCAATCCCTTCGCGCATAAGCGCAAGCGGCCGTCGTGAGCGGGGAGACGGGCGAGGCGATGGCGCAGAGCGCCGCGCCGGTCCGGCGTGGTGCCGTCGCCTTCATCTTCGTCACCATCCTGCTCGACATGCTGGCACTCGGCGTGATCATGCCGATCCTGCCGAAGTTGATCGAGAGCTTCGTCGACAACGACACCGCGCACGCGGCCCGCATCTTCGGCCTGTTCGGCACCGCCTGGGCGCTGATGCAGTTCGTGTTCTCGCCACTGCTCGGCGCGCTGTCGGATCGCTTCGGGCGGCGGCCCGTGGTGCTGCTGTCGAATTTCGGGCTTGCGGCCGACTACGTGCTGATGGCGCTGGCGCCGTCGCTGGTCTGGCTGTTCATCGGCCGCGTGATCTCTGGCATCACCTCGGCGAGCATCTCGACCGCCTTCGCCTATATCTCGGACATCACGCCGCCGGAGCGGCGCGCGGCGGTCTTCGGCAGGATCGGCGCGGCCTTCGGTGCCGGCTTCATCCTGGGCCCGGCGCTCGGCGGCCTGCTTGGCGACATCGATCCACGCCTGCCGTTCTGGGCCTCGGCGGCCTTGAGCTTCGCCAATGCGCTCTACGGGCTTTTCGTCCTGCCGGAATCGCTTTCGCCCGACAGGCGTGCGCCGTTCCGCTGGAGGAGTGCCAATCCGGTCGGCGCGCTGCACCTGCTGCGGTCCAACGCGGTGCTTGCCGCCTTGTCGGTCGTCAATTTCATTGCGCAGGTCGCGCATGTTGTGTTGCCCTCGACCTTCGTGCTCTATGCGACATATCGCTACGGCTGGGATTCCAAGACCGTGGGGCTGACGCTCGCCATGGTCGGCATCTGTGCCATGGTGGTGCAGGGACTCGCCATCGGCCCGATTGTGCGCGCGCTCGGCGAGCGGAACGCGCTGCTGCTGGGCCTGTGTTGTGGCGCGATCGGCTTTGTGGTCTTGGGCGCTGCGCCGACCGGACCGCTATCCTGGCTCGGCATTCCCGTTTTGGCGCTATGGGGGATCTCCGGCGCCGCCTCGCAATCGCTGATGACGCGGCTGGTTGCACCCGATCAGCAGGGCCAGTTGCAGGGCGCGACCGCGAGCGTGCAGAGCGTGTCGCAGCTCGTCGGCCCGTTCCTGTTCACGTTGACATTTTCCTACTTCATCGGGGCCAGCGCGCCGCTGCATCTGCCCGGCGCGCCGTTCCTGCTTGCGGCGGTGCTGATGGTGGTCTGCGTGGCGATCGCGGTGCGGTCGCTGGGTGCGACCAAGACAGTCTCGTAGGATGGCAGGAGCGGCTTGTCCGCCGTAGCTCGAAGAGCGAAGGCGGAAGCGTGCCCCCCGCTGCTTCGTCAGTTCGCGGAGAGAAGGTGGGCACGGCGCTTACGCGCCTTTGCCCACCCTACGGCAGCGTTGCCTCGCCTACTTCTTCACCAGCGGGCAATCGCTGTCCTTGAGCGGCTTGGCCGCGTCTTCCGCCGCGATCGTGGCGATCTGCTTGTAATAGTCCCACGGCCCCTTCGATTCCTCGGGCTTCTTCACCTCGAACAGGTAGGCGGGGATCAGGCGGCGTCCGTCCTCGCGCAGCGGGCCTTTACCGAACAGCGGGTCGTCGGTCGGCAGCTCCTTCATCTTGGCGACGACCTTGGCGCCGTCATGCGGATTGCCGCCAAGCGCTTCCATCGCCTTGAGATAGTGCAGCACCATGGCGTAATTGCCGGCCTGGGTCATCGAAGGCATCGCGTTCTTGTTGGCCTGCGCCGAGAAGCGCTTCGACCAGGCGCGGGTCTGATCGTTCAGGTCCCAATAGAAGGATTCGGTGAAGGTCAGTCCCTGCGCCGTCTTCAGACCGAGCGAATGCACGTCGTTGATGAAGAGCAGCAGCGCGGCGAGCTTCTGGCCGCCCTGAACGATGCCGAACTCGGCGGCCTGCTTGATCGCGTTGGTGGTGTCGCCGCCGGCATTGGCGAGCCCAATCACCTTGGCCTTGGAGGATTGCGCCTGCAACAGGAAGGACGAAAAGTCGGCCGTGTTCAGCGGATGCTTGACCCCACCGAGCACCTTGCCGCCATTGGCGGTGACGACCGCGCTGGTGTCGCGCTCGAGCGCATGACCAAATGCATAATCGGCTGTCAGGAAGAACCAGGTGTCGCCGCCCGCTTTCGTGAGCGCCTTGCCGGTGCCGTTGGCGAGCATGTAGGTATCGTAAGTGAACGAGATCGTGTTCGGCGTGCAAGCCTTGCCCGTCAGGTCAGCAGTGGCCGCGCCCGAATTGAGCAGCACTGCGTTCTTCTCCTTGACGACATTGCTGACCGCGAGCGCCACGCCGGAATTCGGCGTGTCGGCGATGGCGTCGACCTTCTCGGTATCGATCCATTGCCGGGCAATGTTGACGCCGACGTCAGGCTTGTTCTGATGGTCGCCGCTGACGAGGTCGATTTTCCAGCCCTTCTTGAGCAGGCCGGAATCCTCGACAGCCATCTTGATTGCGACCACGGAGTTCGGGCCGCCGATGTCGGCATAGAGGCTCGACATGTCGTTGAGCACGCCGATCTTGACGGTCTTGTCCTGGGCGTAGGCGGATGTGGCAAAACCGAAAGCGGCACAGGCCAGAAGCGCCGCCGACCGGCGCGCGAATGTCGTCGTCATGAAAGGTTCCCTCCATTGTCAAATAAGCGGACGGCTCTCTTGCGGAGCCTTGTTTCCGGCTGTTGGCTCTAGCCTGTCCCATGGCCGGCGGCAATGCGCCTAAAGCCGGATGACGCTGCGTCGTAGCGTCATCCATCGGTTAACTTTTGGGCAAAATGCGTCAAGTCGCTATTTGAGCGCGTCCGATGTCAGCCTGAACTTCTGGATGCGCTTTCCGGTGTCAACCTCGGCGGTATACACGTTACCCTTGCCGTCGATCGCCATGGCGTGCACCCAGTGGAATTGGCCGGCGTTGCGGCCGTTGTGCCCGAAGCTGCCGACCACGCTGCCGTCCTCGCGCTTGATCACCCTGATCTCGTTGTTCTCGCCATCGGCAGTGAGCATATAGGTCTGCTTCGGATCAGGCCAGATCGCGACGTCCCAGACGGCGCCGTTGCCGAGCGTGTTCTTCTCGTAGAAGAACTCCTTCACGAAGCTGCCGTCCTTCCGGAACACCTGGATACGGTTGTTGATGCGATCGCAGACGTAAACCAGTCCGTCATTGGCGAGCTTCACGCAATGGACCGGGTTGCCGAATTGCTGGGCCGCCGGCGCCTTGGGATCGTAGGGTGCCTGCTTGGCGTCATCAGGCTTGTTGCCATAGGCGCCCCAGTGCCGCTTGTAGGCGAGCGTCGTCGCGTCGAACACGATGACGCGGCGGTTGCCGTAGCCGTCGGCGACGTAGATCTCGTTTGCCTCCTTGTCGATCGCAGTCTCAGCGGGTTTGCCAAGCTGCGTCGTGTCGTTGCTGCCGAGGCTCGGCGCGAATTTGCCGATCTGGGCGACGAACTTGCCATCGAGCGTGAACTTCAGGATCGCGTTGTCGTTGTCGGCATTGCCGCCGACCCAGACGAAGCCGCGCTCGTCGACCTCGATGCCGTGCTCGCGGCCGACCCATTCATAACCCTGGCCCGGACCGCCCCAGGACCGCAGCAGATTGCCATCGCTGTCGAATTCGAGCACGGGCGGTGCCGACACGCAGCATTTCGAGCGCGACGGATTGAGGCTCGCGCCTTTCTCGTCGTCCGTCAGCGAGCGCGGGCGATGGATTACCCAGATGTGGCCCTGCCAGTCGGCGGTGATGCCGCCGACCTGGCCAAGGATCCAGTTGTTCGGCAACTGCTTTGGCCAGGAGGCATCGACCGCGAAGGTCGGGACGTCGCCGGCGGTTGCGGCAACGGGAAGCGCGAATGCGCTGGCTGCGATCAGGACGAAGAAAGCTCGAGAGACATTTGCGAGCGCACGCGCAGGGCCTGCGCGATCATGCCATGGCGCCATGACAACCTCCCTTTTTTGGCTTTGCGGCTTGCTGCCGTTTGAGCGGCGGCAGTCAATCGCGGGGAGGCATCCGAGTCAATCAGGCCGGCGCGCGGAAGCTCATCAGGCTGCGCGTCTTGTAATCGTAGAACTTGCCGGTCTCGGTCCAGTCGGGCGTGCACATCGGCACGATGAATTCGGCCACCTGCTCGGGCGTGTCGAGCGTCGCCGGATCCTCACCCGGCATCAGGGTGGCGCGCATGCGGGTGCGGACCGGGCCGGGGTTGAACAGGTTGACGCGCAGTTTCGTGTTCGCGGTCTCCTGCGCCCAGGCGCGGGCCAGCGTTTCCAGTGCGGCCTTGGACGCCGCGTAGGGGCTGACATAGGCGGTAGCCTTGTTGGCCGCACCCGAGGTGATGAACACGGCGCGGCCGGCATCGGACTGCTTCAGCAGCGGCTCCATGCAGCGGATCAGCTGGAAGTTCGCGGAGACGTTCACGGCCATCACGTCGTTGAAGGCCTTCAGCTCGATATGGCCGACCGGCGAGGACGGGCCGAGCACGCCGGCATTGCCCACCAGGATGTCGAGCTTGCCGTAGCGCTCGTGCAGGCCTGCGCCCAGCCGAGCGATGCCGTCGGAGTCGATGAGGTTGAGCGGCACCAAGGTGGCGCTGCCGCCGTCTTTCCGGATCTCGTCGTCGAGCTCCTCCAGCCCGCCCTGCGTGCGCGCCACCGCCACGATATGCGCGCCGGCTTTAGCGAGGGCCTTGGCCGTGGCGAAGCCGATGCCGCGCGAGGCGCCGGTGACGAGAGCGATGCGGTCGGTGAGGGGTTTGGTCATGGCGGGGTTTTACAGGCGTGGATGGCCGGGACAAGCCCCCATGGTCTCGTCATTCCGGGGCGGTCCGCAGGACCGACCCCGGAATCCAGAGCTTACGACACGATCTCGAGATTCCGGGTTCGCGCTGCGCGCGCCCCGGAATGACAGTGGTCAGCTCGCCTCCGCCAGCAGCGAGAGCTGCCGCGGCTGCGGCTCGGTCTGGGTCTGGTCGGTGAGATGGGTCGGATACGCCCCGGTGAAGCAGTGGTCCGAGAATTTCGGATTGGCGGGATCGCGGCCCGGTTCGCCCATGGCGCGGTACATGCCGTCGATCGACAGGAAGGCGAGCGAGTCTGCGCCGATGATCTCGCGCATCTCCTCGAGTGAATGCGTCGCCGCGAGCAGGCCGCCGCGGTCGGGCAGGTCGATGCCGTAATAATCGGGATAGAGGATCGGCGGCGAAGCGAGGCGGAAGTGCACTTCGGTCGCACCCGCATCGCGCATCATGCGCACGATCTTCTTCGAGGTGGTGCCGCGCACCAGGGAGTCGTCGATCAGGATGATACGCTTGCCTTCGATCGCAGCCCGGTTGGCCGAGTGCTTCATGCGCACGCCGGATTCGCGGATCGCCTGCGTCGGCTGGATGAAGGTACGGCCGACATAATGGTTGCGGATGATGCCGAGCTCGAACGGCACGCCGGAGAACTGGCTGTAGCCGACCGCCGCGGGTACGCCGGAATCCGGCACCGGCACCACGACGTCGACCGGCACGTGGCTCTCGCGCGCGAGCTGCGCACCGAAGTTCTTGCGCACCTCGTAGACCGAACGGCCGTGGACGATGGAATCCGGACGGGAGAAGTAGATATATTCGAAGATGCAGGGGCGGGGCGCCATCGGCGGGAACGGCTTGTGGATGTCCTGGCCGTTCTCGTCGAACACGATGACTTCGCCGGGCTCGATGTCGCGCACGAAGCGCGCGCCGATGATGTCGAGGGCGCAGGTCTCCGAGGTCAGGATCGGACAGCCGTCGAGCTCGCCGAGCACGAGCGGACGAATGCCGCGCGGATCGCGCGCGCCGACCAGCTTCTTGTTGGTCAGCGAGACCAGCGCATAGGCACCTTCGATCTCGCGCAGCGCGTCGACATAGCGCTCGATGAAACGGCTGCGCTTGGAGCGCGCAACCAAATGCAGGATCACCTCGGTGTCGGTGGTCGACTGCATCATCGCGCCGTTCTTCACGAGCTCGCGGCGCAGTGTCAGGCCGTTGGTGAGGTTGCCGTTATGCGCGACGGCAAGACCGCCGGCGTTGAGCTCGGCGAACAGCGGCTGCACGTTGCGCAGGATGGTGGCGCCGGTGGTGGAGTAACGGACATGGCCGACCGCGACATTGCCGGGCAGGCGGTCGATCACCTCGCGGCGGGAGAAGGTGTCGCCGACGAGGCCGAGGCGGCGTTCCGAGTGAAAGCGGCTGCCGTCGTAGGAGACGATGCCGGCGGCTTCCTGGCCGCGGTGCTGAAGAGCGTGGAGACCGAGCGCGGTGATGGCGGCGGCATCGGGATGGCCGTAGATGCCGAACACGCCGCATTCCTCTCGCAGCGTATCCCCCTCCAGATCGTCCTGGACCTCCAGAGCGGCCGGGCCCAAACCGGCCCTTGGATCGAGATCAAGCTGGGCGTCCTGGTCAGGGTGTCGCATCTCGTCCGCGCCTTTCTTTAGGGCCAATCAACGCGCCGCAGGTTTCTCGATCAGCTTTTTCAGGCTGTCACGAGCCGGTTTACTGTATCCGTCGCCACTGCCCGAAGGCTGCTGCTCGGATTCAGCTTGATCATCATCTGGTTTGTTTTTCTTGAATCTCTTCAAGATGGTGTTCTCGGGGTCGTCGGGCAAGAGGGCCATCAGCCAATCCCCGGTTCCCTGGAGCACCACGCGGGATTTCGCCCCTGTAACCCAGTCCGGACGCTGCTTGTCTGGAACCAGCCAGGTGAAGAACAGGAAGGCGACCACGACGATCAAAAGCCCGCGAGCCAGGCCAAACAGGAAGCCGAGCGTGCGGTCCAGCGCGCCGATGCGCGAATCCAGGATCATGTCCGAGATTCGGACCGTGATCACGGAGACCACGACCAGGGTGCCCACGAATACGCCGGCGACCACGACCACGCTCGCCACAGTGTCGTTGTTGAAATAGGTCTTGGCGGTCGGCAGCAGCTTCGAGAAGGAGTACAGCGTGACGATCGCGGCAGCGCCCCAGGCTGCGATCGACAGGATTTCGCGCATGAAGCCGCGGACCATGGCGAGCAGGCCCGAAATCAGCATCACACCGAGCAGGATCAGGTCGAGGAGTGTTACTGGCATCGGCTGGTCTGGTCCGCTCGTACTCTCAAAGGTGCTCTAGCGAATCGGTGTTTGGCCGCTGCCCTAAAAGACGGGCAGACGGCGTTCCCGGCAAGGCCGCAACCACTCAATCCCATGCTGCTTTTGTGACGGCTGTATAGCGGCGGGGGCCTCCGACGTCACCTCCGGCTAACCATCTCCACGGCGGAATCTTGCCGGTGTGGCATTTTTCTCTGCCGGCCCGTTCGATTCGCCCCGGCGCGAGCCGCGGGCGGCGATTTCGGCCACCAATGTCGTCAGGCTGTTGACCGCGTTCAGCGACAACCCGGCATCGGCGCTGGTCTCACCCCGGGCCGATTCGGGCAGCACGGCGCGCTGGAAGCCGAGTTTTGCCGCTTCCTTCAGCCGGGCTGGGGTCTGCGCGACGGGGCGGACCACGCCGGACAGCGAGATCTCACCGAAATAGACGGCATCGGTCGGTAACTGCGCATTAACCAGGGACGACACCAGTGCCGCCGCAGCGGCCAGATCCGCCGCCGGCTCGTTGATGCGCAGGCCGCCGGCGACATTGAGATAGACGTCATGGCCGGACAGCTTGACCCCGCAATGGGCTTCCAGCACCGCCAGCACCATCGAGAGCCGGCTCGGGTCCCAGCCGACCACGGCCCGGCGCGGGGTGCCGAGCGAGGTCGGGGCCACGAGTGCCTGCAATTCCACCAGGACGGGCCTTGTGCCCTCGATTCCTGCGAACACGGCGGTGCCGGGCGTGCCGAGATCGCGCTCGGACAGGAACAGCTCGGAGGGGTTGGTGACCTCGCGCAGGCCGAGGCCCGTCATCTCGAACACGCCGATCTCGTCGGTCGGCCCGAACCGGTTCTTCACGGCACGGAGGATGCGGAATTGCTGCGAGCCTTCGCCCTCGAACGACATCACGGCATCGACCATGTGCTCGACCACGCGGGGGCCGGCGATCTGGCCGTCCTTGGTGACATGGCCGACCAGGATGATGGCAGCACCGGTCTTCTTGGCAAAGCGGATCAGCGCCTGCGCCGAGGCACGGACCTGGGTCACGGTGCCGGGCGCGGATTCCACCGTGTCGGTCCACATCGTCTGGATCGAGTCGATCACGATCAGCCGAGGGACCGCGCCCTCCGACAGCGTCGACACGATGTCCTCCACCGAAGTCTCGGCGGCGAGCTGCACCGGCGCATCCGACAGCCCAAGCCGCTCTGCGCGCAGGCGCACCTGCGCGACCGCCTCTTCACCGGAGATGTAGACGACGCGGTGGCCGGCGCGCGCCAGCAGGCTTGTCGCCTGCGTCAGCAGGGTGGATTTGCCGATGCCGGGATCGCCGCCGACCAGCAGCACCGAGCCGCGGACGAACCCGCCGCCGGTGACGCGGTCGAGCTCGGTCATCCCTGACGACAAACGCGGCGCATCCGGGCTTCTTCCGGCAAGGCTCTCCAGCGCAAACGTCCGTCCCTTGCGTTTGGAACGGATCGACACCGGCACGCTGCCGCTGGTGTCCTCCTCGGCCAGCGTGTTCCACTCGCCGCAGGACTCGCACTTACCCTGCCAGCGATTATAGGCCGCGCCGCAGTTCTGGCAGACGAAGGAGAGGGTGCTCTTGGCCATGGAACGAAGTGAGTCGCTACTTTGGGTGCGGCGTGCTTAGCACGATCAGACCCGAAGTTGCGAACCGTCTCCCGCTATCGCGCTCTTGGCAACTCGTCCTTGCGCTTGCACAGCACGTATGGCCTCCCGTCGATCTTGATCGCGCCGTTTGCGCCCGGGGCCAACTTGATCGCGACCTTGCTGCCGTTCGCGCCTCTGGTGAAGTCGTCCGAGAATTCGAAGCAGGTGGCGGACAGCACAAGGCCGTCGCCGGCCGGCACTGTGCGGTCGACGCGGCAGTGGTTTTCTTACCGATCGATCAGCGGGGCCGGCTTGCCCTTGATGGCGTTGTCGAGATCGATCATCGTCTTGCTGTCCGGGGCGTTCTTGTCGCGGCAATCCTGCTTGGTTAGAGCCCATAAACCGTCGAACGGCTGCGCGGCGAAAGTCGGCTGTGGTGCGGAAAGGACGATGCCGGCGGCAGCGACAATCAGGGGCACTGTGTGCATGCATTGGTCCTTCTCGGCGATATGTCTCGAAGGGAGCGCAGTCAGAACGCGTTGAACAGCATCGTCAAGCCCGCCGCCAGCATGATGCCATCCATCAGCAGGCGAAACATCTCCGGCTTCAGGTGCAGCACGAAACGCTTCGCGACGAAGGCGCCCGACATCAGCGAGGCGCCCGCGATCAGGCCCTTGACGAAGACCTCGCCGGTCAGGGCGCCGAAGCGCTCGAAGGTCACGGATTTCGCGAAGTAGAGGCCAAGCGAGGAGGCAGCTTCAGTCGCGAGGAAGGCGCCCTTGCTGAGCCCGTAAAACAGAAACAAGGGCACGCTGAGCGGGCCAGTCGAGACCACGATGCCGGTGAGATAGCCGATGACGGCGCCGCCGATCGCGAGATGCCAGAGATTGGCCTTCAGGTCGTGCTGCGCCAACCAGTGTCGCACCGGAACCATCGCGATCAGGAAGATGCCGATGGTGAGATCGACCGCGTGCGCGGGCAGCGCCAGCAGCGTCCGTGCGCCGAGCGCTGCGGCCGGAATGCCCGTCACCGAATAGGCCACGCAAGCCCGCCAGTCGACCTCGCGCCACCACGCCAAAATCCGTGAAAAGTTCGCCATCACAGAGGCCACCGCCATGATCGGCACGGCTTCCTTCGGCCCGTAGGCATAGACCAGCAGCGGCATCAGCATGATCGACGAGCCGGTGCCGACGATGCCGGAGATGGTGCCGGCGATGAGGCCGACGCTGAGGACGAAGAGAAAGGCCAAAATGGGCTCCGCGAATCGGGAGAGTTTAGCCGCGCCCAGCGATATGGGCGATCCGTGAGGCGAGGGAACCGATCGCGCGACGCATCGGCATGCCGGTCTGGCCGGCTTTGAGACATTTCAATGCCGCGGCTTTGCAGCTTACCACGAGCGCGCTGCAGCGACACGCTTTCCCTGAGCATGGCTGCGAATGCGCCGACAAAGGTATCGCCGGCCCCATCGTATCGGCCGGCGAGCCGAACACCAGGGTCATGGAGAGGCGGTCAGCCTTGCTCGTCCATGACGCGCAGCTTCTCCACGCGGCGGCGGAAATCCTCGTCGGTCGAGAATTCGGCCGAGAGGTAGGAGGACACGAGATCCACAGCGAGCCAGGCGCCGACGATCTGCGCGCCGATGCACATGACGTTGACGTCGTCGTGCTCGACGCTCTGATGGGCGGAATGGACGTCATGGCAGACCGCGGCGCGGATGCCCTTCATTTTGTTGGCCGCGATCGAGGCGCCGACGCCGGTGCCGCACACCATGATGCCGCGTGCGGCTTCGCCCGAAGTCACCTTCTGCGCCACCGCGCGCGCGATGTCGGGGAAGTCCACCGGCTTGTCGTCATAGGAGCCGACGTCGATAACGTCGTGGCCGAGCTTGCGGATGTGATCGATGACGGTCTGCTTGAGCGGCCAGCCGGCGTGGTCGGATCCGATGACGAGACGCATGTAATATCCTTCTTGAGCTTGCATTGATCGTGACAGCCGTATGCGGCTGTCACGATTGTCCGTTTGATTCAGCTGCGCATGTCGGGCGGCAGTTCGACGCCGTGGAATTTCTTGTAGATCGCGTTGAGCTTGCCGTTCTTGACGTTCTCGGTGATCCAGGCGTTGAGCTTGTCCATCAGGCGCTGCTCGCCCTTCTTCAGGCCGATGGCGAGGTCGAAGGTCGCCAGCGGAATCCTGGACTCGAACACCCGCGAGGGGTTCTTCACCCCAATCTGGTTGATGATCGTCGCGGACGAGGCGACGCAGTCGACCTGGCCGGAGACGGCCGCCGTCACCATCGTGGCATCATCGTCGTAGCGGGCGATCTTGAGGTCCTTGTCCTTCATGTTGGACAGCGTCGTGTCCTGCGTGGTGCCGCGCGAGACGCCGATCGGCTTGTCCTTCAGGTCGGGCCAGTCCTTGACGGCCGACGATTTCAGGCAGCCGACATCGGATTGCAGCGTCGCATAGCGCTTGGTGAAGTCGATCACTTTGGCGCGGTCCGGCGTCACCGACAGGGTCGAGATGATGATGTCCGCCTTGCCGGTCAGGACGTTGGGGATCCGGGTCGCGCCGGTGGTCTGGATGAATTCCAGCTCGAGCCCCCAATCCTTGGCGAGCAGCTGGGCGACTTCGACGTCGGAGCCGGTCGGCTTCATCGTGGAATCCATCATGCCCGAGGGCGGAATGGCAAGGTCCGTCGAGATGCGGATTTTCTTCGCCTTCGTGATGTCGTCGAGCAGATCGGCAGATGCCGGCGTGGCTGATATCATGACGAGGCAGCACAGCGCGGCCGCCCCCAGCAATGTCTTGTTTGTCATCCTTGGTTCTCCTCTCCTATTATGATTTCAGGTTTCCCGTGCCCACGAATTGCATGAGCTCGGGCGTTACCGGCGACGTCAGGATCGAGGCGGGCCCAGTCTCGTGGACCTTGCCGCGATGCATGAAGACGATTCGGTCGGCGATGCCTTTGGCAAAGCCCATCTCGTGGGTGACCATCACCATGGTCATGCCATCAGCCGCGAGTTGCTCGATCACCTTCAGCACTTCGCCGGTGAGCTCCGGATCGAGCGCGGAAGTGACCTCGTCGAACAGCATCACCTTCGGCTGCATGGCAAGCGAGCGGGCGATCGCGGCGCGCTGCTGCTGGCCGCCCGAGAGCTGTTCGGGATAGGCATGCAGTTTCTCCTCGAGCCCGACCTGTGCGAGCACTTTTCGCGCGAGGTCCTTGGCTTGCGAAGCGGTCAGGCCCTTCACGGCACACGGCGCGAGCGTGATGTTCTGCTCGATCGTGAGGTGCGGAAACAGATTGTAGCTCTGGAACACGATGCCGACGTCCTGGCGCAGCGCACGCAGATCGACGTCCGGTCGGTCGACCCGGTGTCCGCAGACGACGATCTCGCCGCCGTCGACCTTCTCGAAGCGGTCGATGCAGCGCAGCGCCGTGCTCTTGCCGGAGCCGGAGCGTCCGATCAGCGCCAGCACCTCGCCGCGTTCGACGGCAAAGGAGACGCCGTCGAGCACCCGCAGCGGGCCAAAGCTTTTCTGCACGTCGCGAAGTGACACGATGGGCTCGGAGGAGAGGGCGTTTTGTTGCATGTCAGGCCGGCGCGAGGTTGGACCTGCCATACCCCATCCGCCGTTCCAGCCTCTGGCTGAACAGCGACAGGGGATAGCACATGGCGAAGTAGGTGGCGGCGATGATGGCGTAGATGGCGAACGGCTCGAACAGCGAGTTGTTGACGATCTGGCCCGAGCGCATCAGCTCGACGAAGCCAACGACGGAGGCGAGCGAGGTGTTCTTGATGATCTGCACCATGAAGCCGACGGTCGGAGGCGTCGCGATGCGGATCGCCTGCGGCAGGATCACCTTCATCATGCGCTGGGTCCGGCTCAGCGCCAGGCCTTCGGCAGCCTCCCATTGCGGCTTCGGCACGGACTCGATGCAGCCGCGCCAGATCTCGCCGAGATAGGCGGCAACATAGAGCGTCAGCGAGGCGCCGGCCGCCGCGAGCGGCGAGACCTTCAGGCCGATGGCGGCCAAGCCGAAATAGCCGAGGAACAGAATGACGAGCAGCGGCGTGCCCTGGACGAGCTGGACATAGACGGCACTGGCGATCCGCACCGATTTGAGCGGCGAGATACGCGCCAGCGCAATCACGAAGCCGACGATGCCGCCGCCGATCAGCGCGATCATGGACAATCCGATCGTCCACAGCGCGCCCTGGCCGAGGAACATCAGATGATTGATGTTGAGATGTCCGCCCATGGTCATCTCACAACGGCGTGCCGAGCCGGCGTCGGCGCGGAAACAGCACGAGGCCGAGGCCCCAGAAGCCCGCGCGCATCACCAACGACAGGATGACGTAGAGAACGGCCACGATGATGTAGGTCTCGAAGGCGCGATACGTGTCCGACTGGATGTAGTTCGCGACCGCGGTGAGCTCCTCGGCCGAGATCTGCGAGCAGACCGAGGAGGCCAGCATCAGCAGCACGAATTGGCTGGTCAGCGCCGGATAAACCTTCTCGATCGCCGGCAGCAGGATGATGTGCCAGTAGATCTGGAGACGCGACAGTGCCAGCCCTTCGGCGGCCTCGATCTGTCCGCGCGGGATCGCCTCGAAGCCGGCCCGCATGATCTCGGCGGTATAGGCGCCGACATTGATGGTCAGCGCGGCCACCGCCACGGTGAAGGCGGAGTACTTTAGGCCAAGGCTGGCGAGGCCGAAATAAACCAGGAAGATCTGCACGAGCAGTGGGGTGTTGCGGATGGTCTCGACATAGACCTTGCAGGCGCCCGCGATCAGCGCGTTATGCGTGCCGCGCCCGACCGCCGCAAGCGTTCCGAGCAGGGCGCCGAGCACGGTCGCGAAGAATGCCAACTCCAACGTGAGCGCGGCACCGGCCAGAAAACTTGGCCAGCGCTCCAGCACTGCGGGAAAGTCGAGTTGGAGGGTCATCGTATCGGGTTCAGCCCGTCACCTGGTTGGTCATGCGGTCATAGACGCGGAACAGCGCCTGGTTGCCGTTGCTGCCTTCGCCATGCGCGCGCGCATCGACATATTGACTGGTGACGAGCGCAGTGCCGGGCAGCGGCACGTTCAGCGCCTGCGCGTGCTCCTGCACCAGGCGCAGATCTTTCAGCATCAGGTCGATGCGGAAGCCGGCGCCGACGTCGCCCTCGATCATGGACGGGCCGAGCTTGTCGAGCATCCACGAGGCAGCCGAGCCGCCGAGCAGCACCCGACGCAGCAGGTTGAGATCGACCCCCGAGGCGCGCCCGAGCGCAACCGCCTCGCAAATGGCCTGGATGTTGATGCCGCAGATCAGCTGGTTGCAGAGTTTGACGGTCTGGCCAGCGCCGGAGGCTCCGACATGCGTGATGGTCGTGCCCATCGCACGGAAGAACGGCTCGGCTTTGGCAAAGGCTTCGGCATCGCCACCGGCCATGATCGACAGCGCAGCGTTCTTGGCGCCCACAGGCCCGCCCGAGACCGGCGCGTCGATGAAGCCGACACCGGCTTTTTGCAGCTCGGCATGGATACGACGGACGGCGACCGGCGAGATCGTGCTCATGTCGACGATCAGCTTGCCGGGAGGAGGGGACTTCAGGAGCCCATGGTCGCCGTAAATGGTCGCCTCGACATGGGGCGTGTCGGGCAGCATGGTGATGACGATCTCGGCGCCTTGCGCGGCGTCGGCGGGGCTGTTGGTGCGGGTCGCACCTTCCTTGACGCTTTCCGCCAGCGCGACTTCGTTCAGATCGAAGACGCGAACCGCGTGTCCGGCCGCCAGAAGGTTGCGCACCATCTCGCGTCCCATCGTGCCGATGCCTATGAAGCCGACATTGCCCTTGTCGTTCCGTCCCATGGTGTCAGTCCGTTTCTTGCTTGATTGGTTTCTTGCTTGATTGGCCTGCCGCGATCAACCTGAGGCGCTGGTCTTGTCGATGTCGCCGGCAACGGCGCGCCGCCGGTATTCGTCGCCGATGGCAAAATGCTTGCGCAGCGTCGCATCTGCGCGCTCCGGATCACGTGCAATGACCGCTTCGAAGATGCGCCGGTGATCATCGATCAGATACGTCTTCATCGACGGGAAAGCCTGGACCAGCTCGCGGCGGCTGCGATGCGAATGCGTCAACAGGCCTCCCATCGAACTGTGTAGAACCGTCAACGTCTCCGAATGCGAGGCGACGACGATAGCGCGATGGAAGTCGAAGTCGGCCATGCCGCCGGCATCCGCCTCGTCGATCGTTTCCCCGATTTTTGCCAGCGCGCGTTGGAGACGTTCGAAATCGGCTATGTTGGCGCGTTCGCAGGCCAGCCTGATCGCCTGGCATTCAATCGCCACGCGGGCCTGCATGACGTCATCGAGCATGTCCGCCTGTTGGGCCAGCGCGAAGGTGAAGAAGTCATTCAGCACGGAGACGTCCGGCCGCGTCACCACGGTGCCGATGCGGTGGCGGATCTCGACGATGCCGAGGACGGTCAGGGCCCGCAGCGCTTCGCGGACAATCGGCCGGCTGACGCCGAGCAGGGTCGCCAGCTCGCGTTCGGAAATCAGCCGGTCGCCGGGCTTGAGCGAGCCCGCCAGCAGGCGCTCGCGCAAGAAGGCGAACACCTTCTCGAACCCTTTTTCGCCTTCGACCGCCCGCTTGAGCTCCATCCCACGTCTCTTGGTCTGATCCTGGTCAGACCAGTATGATAACCAGCACCGCTGAGGTCAAGAGGCTCAACATTGAATGGGTCGGAAAATGCGCGAACTGCTTCCAGACGGCCGGCTTGGAGGCCGACGAGTCAAATGGAATCGGAATACGCGTAACCCATTGAGCGGATAGGGGTGGGCTACTGTGCATGGGGTTGTTTTCCATGTTCTGTTGGAGCGACCGGATGACCGCCATCCGCGTGGGTTTTGAAACCCAATGGCGAGGCTGCTGACAGCATGTTGGCAGCAGCGGCCGGCTACGACCATGTCCTGACTAAACGGAGAGAGGATCATGCCGATCGAGGCAAGCTGTCATTGCGGTGAGACGGTGTTCGAGGTGACGGAGGCGCCGTCGAGCGTGACGCGCTGCACCTGCACGCTCTGCACCAAGCGCGGCGCGCTATGGGCCTATTACACACCGGCGCAGTTCCGCCTGCCCCCGACAACGTCGCGACCTATCTCTGGGGCAGCCGCTCCGTCAAGCATCACTTCTGTGCGAATTGCGGCTGCGGCACCTATTCGGAATCGCCGGACTGGTCGACGGGCAAGCCCGATTTCGACAATCCCAAGGTCGCCGTGAATGCGCGCCTGTTCGACGATTTCGATTTGGACGCGGTACCGGTGAACGTGATCGACGGCAGGAATCTGTGGTGAGGAGTCACCGCAACACGATCCACGCCGGCGCGTGATCGCTCGCGCCATCCTCGCCGCGGATCTTCTTGTCGACGCCGGCTTTGACCAGGCGCGGGGCGAGGGCAGGGCTGAGCAATAGATGATCAAGCCGCAGGCCCGCATCGCGCGGCCAGCGGTTTCGCTTGTAGTCCCAGAACGTGTAGATGCGCTCTTCGGGATGCAGTTCGCGGATCGCGTCGCACCAGCCTTGTTCGACCAGTGAGGCAAACGCCGCACGGCTCTTCGGCTGGATCAGCGCATCCTTGTCCCATGAGCGCGTCGGATAGATGTCGATCGCCGTCGGCGCGACGTTGTAGTCGCCGGCGAGCACCACCGGTAGCTCCTGCTTGATGAAGCTCTTGGCGTGGCGCCTCAGCCGCGCGAACCAGTCCAGCTTGTAATCGAATTTCGGCCCGGGCTGCGGGTTGCCGTTCGGCAGATAGATACTCGTGACGATGACGCCGCGGACGGCGGCTTCGATGTAGCGGGCTTCGTGATCGTCGGTCGTCCCCGGCAAGCGGTCGCGGGTGAGCACCGGCTCGGCGCTGCGGGCGAGGATGGCGACGCCGTTCCAGGTCTTTTGTCCACGCCAGACTGCGCCATAGCCGGCTTTTTCGATGGCCGCCGCCGGAAATTCGCCATCACTTGCCTTCAACTCCTGAAGCGCGACGACATCGGGCTTCGCGATCCGCAGCCATGCCAAGAGATTGGGCAGGCGGCGACTGACGTTGTTGATGTTGAATGTCGCAATCTTCATGTAGGGCTGACGCTTCTGCCTTCCGATTCCGGAGACACAATGTCCAAGTTGAGCTTTATTGCCATCGCACTTGTCGTCGCGTTCTCCGGAGGCGCATCGGCACAATCGTCCGATCCGCGCGGCGCGTGCAAGGCGGACTATGACAAATTCTGCGCCGGCATCGCGCCCGGCGGCGGCATCGTCGCCTGTCTGAACGGCAAGCGCGATCAGCTCAGCGCGACCTGCAAGGCGGCGCTGGACAACCGGAAAAAGAAGTAAGCGAGGAGCAGTTCAGCTCCGCAGCGGCGGCGGGCTTGCCGGCTGCTCGATCGACGGCGGGGAGGGCGGCTGCTCAACTGCCTGTGCGGCAGCTGGCTTTGTCACCGGCTCCACGATATTGCCGCCCTTGTAGAGGCGGGCATAGCGGCGGCCGAGGCTGGTCAGCACCTCATAGCCGATCGTGCCGAAATGATGCGCGAGCTCGTCGACGGTAATGCCCTCGCCGAGCAGCGTCACCATGTGGCCGCGCCGCGCCGCGTTCGGCGGCAGGTCGGTGATATCGATTGCGATCAGGTCCATCGAGATGCGGCCCGCGACCGGGCAGCGTTTTCCGGCCACGATGACTTCGGCGCCGCGGGTGCCGTCATTGGAGCTGGCGGCGCGGAAATAGCCGTCGGCATAGCCGACCGCGATGATCGCGAGCTTGGTCGGCCGCCGTGCGGTCCAGGTGCCGCCATAGCCGACGGTCTCGCCGCGCTCGATGGTGCGGATCTGCACGATGCGCGCCTTGAGATCCACGACTTGCTGCATCGGATTATCGGCCTCCGGCGTCGGATTGACGCCGTAGAGTGCGGCCCCAGGCCGCACCATGTCGAACTGGAAGGGCGCGCCCAGGAAGATGCCGGAGGAATTGGCGAGCGCCGCCGGCACGCCGGAGAACTCGCTGGCGATGCCGCGGAAGGCTGCGAGTTGTCTTGCATTCACCGGGCTGTTGAGCTGCTCGGCCGAGACCAAATGGCTCATCACCAGCGTGATGCCGTGATCGCCGGCATTGATGCGGGGGATGATGGCCTGCGCTTCCGCAAGCGTCAGGCCGAGCCGGTTCATGCCGGTGTCGATGTGAACAGCGGCGCCTCCGGTCCAGCCGGTGCGGCGGCAGAACACGTCCCATTCGGCGAGCTCGTTGAGGTCGCCGATCACCGGCCGGCAGTTGATCTTCGCATAGTGCTCGCCGGTGTTCTGGAAATAGCCGCTGAGCACGTAGATCGTGGGCTCCGGCACGGCCGCGCGCACCTTGCGCGCTTCCTCTATGGTGGCGACGAAGAAGGTCTTGCAGCCGGCCTTGCTCAGGGCACGCGCGACTTCGGCGGCGCCGCAGCCATAGGCGTCGGCCTTGATAACCGCCGAGCACTCGGCCGGCACCGCCGTCTTCTCGAGTTTGCGCCAATTGGCGATGATGGCGTCGAGATCGACGGTGAGCACGCCGCCATAGGCGGCGAGCGCGGCAGCCTGACTGGCCTCCGCGGAGAGAAGACCGGATTGCGGGATCGTTTTCGGGTCGGACGCCATTGTCATGGCGCCGTTTTACGCAAGAGGCCCCAAGGGTTCAACCCGGGGAACAGTTTCTAATAGTCGCTGCGATCCGGCAATTGGCCGTCATGGGCGAGGTCGCCGAAGCGGGTGACGGAGGCGTCGAAGTGCAGCTCGACCGTGCCGGTCGGGCCATGGCGCTGCTTGCCGATGATGACTTCGGCCCGGCCGACCGTGCGTTCCATGTCGGCCTGCCATTTGGCGTGCTCCTCAGTGCCGGGACGCGGCTCCTTCATGGCGAGGTAATATTCCTCGCGGAACACGAACAGCACGACGTCGGCGTCCTGCTCGATCGAGCCGGATTCGCGCAGGTCCGAGAGCTGCGGCCGCTTGTCGTCACGCGACTCCACCTGACGCGAAAGCTGAGACAGCGCGATCACGGGGACGTTGAGCTCCTTCGCCAGCGCCTTCAGGCTGGTCGTGATCTCCGTGATTTCCTGCACGCGGCTGTCGCTGGCGCGCTTGCCTGAGCCGGACAACAGCTGGATGTAGTCGATCACCAGGAGATCGAGGCCCTTCTGGCGCTTGAGTCGGCGGGCGCGCGCCATTAGCTGCGCGATCGACAGGCCGCCGGTGGCGTCGACATAGAACGGCAGCGATTGCAGCTCGATCGAGACCTGGCGGATCTTCTCGAAATCGGCTTCCGTGATGCCGCCGCGACGGATGTGCGAGGAGGGGATGCCGGTGCGCTCGGCCACGATACGCGTGGCGAGCTGGTCGGCCGACATTTCGCAGGAGAAAAAGCCGATCACGCCGCCATTGGCGGCCTTCATGGTGCCGTCGGCCTGGAGTTCCGGAACATAGGCTTGCGCGACGTTGTAGGCGATGTTGGTCGCCAGCGAGGTCTTGCCCATACCGGGACGTCCCGCCACGATGATGAGGTCGGAATGCTGCAAGCCGCCCATCTTGGTGTCGAGATCGCGCAGGCCCGTCGAGATGCCTGACAGCTTTCCGTCGCGCTGGAACGCCTTCGCCGCAAGATCGACGGCGACCGTCAGCGCCTGCGAGAATTTCTGGAAACCGCCGTCATAACGGCCAGACTCGGCAAGTTCGTAGAGCTTGCGTTCGGCGTCCTCAATCTGCGCCCGCGGCTGGAAATCGACGGGCGCGTCGTATGCGACATTGACCATGTCCTCGCCGATGCCGATCAGGTCGCGCCTGAGCGACAGGTCGTAGACGGTGCGGCCGTAATCCTGGGCGTTGATGATGGTGGTCGCTTCGGCCGCGAGCCGCGCCAGATATTGCCCGATGGTCATGCCGCCGACATCGGTATCGGCGGGAAGGAACGTCTTCAGCGTGACGGGCGTCGCGATCTTGCCCATCCGGATCAGGCTGCCGGCGGTCTCGAAAATGGTCTGGTGTAGCGGCTCGAAGAAATGCTTCGCCTCCAGGAAGTCGGAGACGCGATAGAAGGCGTCGTTGTTGACTAGGATCGCGCCCAGGAGGCTCTGTTCCGCCTCGATATTGTGCGGCGCGCTCCGATAGGCGGGCGTTCCGGCGTCGGGCGCGAGTTTGAGAACGTTCGAATCAGTCAGGGCCATGGTCGGACGTGCTTAGCAATTTTCTTGGGCGGATGCGGGGCGGGGATAAAGCGCCGCTGCAGGCGAAAGCGGAAGCAAAAGCTGACCGCTATCAACCGTTCAGTGAAAATGGTGGATGATTGGCCGCCGCAGCACGCCCCACGCTTGACGGATTTTCGCGGAACCGGGTGCGGCTTGGGAGCGGACGCACCCGCGCGGTGGAAAAAGCCTGAAGCCGTGAACCTTATGGATTGGCGCGCAGACCCATCGAAGAGCGCGCGAATTGACGCACGCTGGGAGCTTTCGGCTGGGATTCAGACCAGCAGGAGGTAGACCAGCGCAGCCAAGGCCGCCCCGACGCCAGTGACGATCAGGGCGTAATCGGTGCGGAGGTCGTTCTGCACGTCGAATGCGGTTTGGGTCTCTTTGCGCATGGCGACGATCTAAGCCAAGTCCGACCAGCTTTGTGTGAAGCAGATCACATCTTCCCGGATTCTTTCGGGTAGAGCCGGAACAGGCCGGCGGGCAGGGGGTTGTCCCCGACCCACCAGCAGGGAGACGCAAGCGATGCGGCCAGAACGGCAGCAGCAGATGTGGCGAAGCGAGGCAGGCAGCCGGCTTTGGCTAGCTGGACTGATCGCGGCCATGGAGCACGCCGAGCGGCCTGAAGTGCGGCGTCAGCCGGTTGCACCTGAAGTGCTTTTGGAATTGCGGACGCAACTGGCGCTAAGCGCCTCCTTGCGGCTTTCCCAGATTTCCGGCCTGCATCATTAGGGCCTATTCACCTGCCAGCTTGAGCCTGGGCTTGGCGCCGCCCTCGATGGCCCGCAGCCGGGCCTCTTCGCGCGCGATGTAGTCGCGCGTCATCGGCACGATGCCCTGGCGCCGGGTGAGCTGGATCTGGAAGTTCATCATCGCCTGCTTGCGGAAGGTCATTTCGCAGGCCGCCAGGTAGAACTCCCACATCAGCGCGAAGCGCTCATCGTAGAGCTGCACGGCCTCCTCGCGCCGCGCCATGAAGCGCTCTCGCCAGGCTTTGAGCGTCTCGGCGTAGTGCAGGCGCAGGATCTCGATGTCGCAGACCAATAGGCCCGCCCGCTCGATCGACGGCAGCACCTCGGACAGCGCGGGGATGTAGCCGCCGGGGAAGATGTATTTGGCGATCCAGGGATTGGTCGAGTCCGGTCCCTGCGAACGGCCGATCGAATGCAGCAGCATGACCCCGTCCTCGCTCAGGAGCTCGGCGCAGCGCTGGAAGTAGGTGTCGTAGAAGCGGGCGCCGACATGCTCGAACATGCCGACTGAGACGATGCGGTCGAATGGGCCTTCGATGTCGCGGTAGTCCTGCAGCAGGAATTTGGCCGAGCCCGTCAGCCCCTTTTCGGCGGCGCGTGCATTGGCGATCCGCAATTGCTCGGTTGACAGAGTGATGCCGGTGACGTCGGCGCCCGCGATCTCGGCAAGATAGAGCCCGAGCCCGCCCCAGCCCGAGCCGATGTCGAGCACACGCTGGCGGACCCCGACGAGCAGCTTCGCGGCGATGTGCCGCTTCTTGGCGAGCTGCGCGTCATCGAGCGTCGTCTCCGGCGTCTCGAAATAGGCGCAGCTATATTGCTTGTCGGCATCAAGAAAGAGCGAATAGAGCCGGGCGTCGAGATCGTAGTGGTGCGCCACGTTACTGCGCGAGCGCGAGCGCGGATTGAACTGCTTGAGGTGGCGCGTCAGATAGCGCAGGTGCCACCACGGTTTGGCCCACTGCGGCAATAGGTCGGGTTGATCCAGCAGGATCGCGAGGGCATCAGCTATGGTGCCGTGTTCGACCACGAACTCGCCATCCATGTAGGCTTCGCCAAGCCCGAGTTCGGGATTGATGAGGATTTTTCGTTCTGCGTCTTTCGTGACGAAGCGGACTGCGACCGGGGCGCCGGAGCCGTCACCGACGGTGAACGTCGTCCCGCTTGCGCTGGTCACCGTCATCGACCCGCGCCGGATGAATTGAGACAGAAACTTATGCAACAAGCGGTCCATCGGCATTTCCTCTCGAGCGGACCCGAAAGATGCGACTAACCCGGCCTTCATATCTGACGCCCAGGCGCCGCAGCGGTTCCTATGCGTTTGCATCTAAAATCTAGCGAGCCAGTTCCGGCTCCGCCATTGCGCTGTGCTCAAAGCCGATATTCGAAAAGCGCTTAATCACATCCTTGCGCGCGGGCCTGCTTCCATTCGCGGCGCAATCGGATAAAAGGTGACCGCCGCCGCGCGGGATGCCGGTGCACCTCTCGTATTTCAGTGGAGATGATGGGAAATGTCGAGCCGAGCGTTCAGTCTCGCGACGGTACTGCTTCTGATCGGCTTCGGCGCGACCGATACCGTTCTTGCGCAGGCAACGAACCTCGAGGCCGGCAAGACTCCGTCCCAGCTCTTCGCGCAGACCTGCAATGCCTGCCACAAGAGCCCGCGTGGACTTCTGAAGTCCGTGGCGCCGAGTTCGCTGCCGGGATTCCTGCGCCAGCACTACACCACGAGCTCGGACATGGCGGGCATTCTCGCCTCCTACCTCGTCTCCAATGGTGCCACCGACACCCGGTATCAGGCCAAGGACGGCAGGGACAAGAAGGACGGCACCAGGGAGCGAGAAGCCAATACAGCTCCGGGCCAGTCCGAACATCAGGGCCGCCGCCAGCGCTCGCAGGAGGCCGCCAAGCCGGAGGGCGAGGGGTCCGCTCCTGCGGTCGAGGGCCCGCGCCAAAAGCGTGCTGCGCGGCCGGCCGACGAAGGCATGAAATCCGAAGGCCAGGCAGCACCCGAGGGACGCAAGGCCAAGCGCCGCGGGAAGCCCGGCACTGAGGAAGCACCGAAGTTCGACGCCGCCGCGCCGGCCACTGAAGACAAGAAGAGCGAGCCGAAGGCCGAGTCGAAGCCTGAGACGGTCAAGCCCGACAGGGCCAAGGTCGAGCCGAATCGTGACGAGACCGAGCCCGACAGTGGCACGGCATCGGAGAAGCCCGCCGACGCCATGCCTGATAGCGCGAAGGTAGAGCCGCGCGGCAGTGAAGCTCCGTCGCTGCGCCCGGATCCGGTGCCGCAGGTGACGCCGTCTGCACCAGCCGCCGTGAAGCCGACCGAGCCGGCCGCGCCCAGAGCGACGGAAGAGGCGGCTCCGACTGCGCCTGCTGCCAGCTCCGAACCGGCCAAGGCGCCGGCACCTCCCGCGACCGCTGCAGCCCCGCCTGCGCCGCCGGCCGAGTCGTCCGGCCCGCCGACGCCGCCGATCTCGCGCTAAACCAGCTTGGTTTTGATGGACATGCGCCGACCGCGTTGATCGCGGCCTCCGCACCGTATTGACGAGGCCTAGAGTGATACTCTAGATTAATGCTCTAGGAGGCGGCAATGACGTCGAACGTGCGAGACGACCTGTTGGCGGCCGGGCTGATCGTGTTCGACCGCGTCGGCTTCGAAGCCGCGACGGTGGCTGCGATCCGCACCCGGGCGCGCGCCTCCAATGGCAGCTTCTTTCACGCCTTCGGCTCAAAGAAGGAGCTCGCCGGTGCGCTGTTCCTGCAGGTCCTGCGGCACTATCACGCCGCAATGCTGACCGCGCTCAATCCCGTGCCCGGTGCGGAGCAGGGCATCGATCGGCTGATCCGGGCGCATCTTGAGTGGGTCGTGAGCAGCCGGCGCGAGGCGCGCTACCTCTTCGAGATTTCCCGCAGCGAGTGGGGCGAGGAGGTTCGCGATGCCCAGCGCGCGCAGAACGCGCGCCTCGCCGACGGCATCGAGCGCTGGCGCGCGCCGCTGGTTGCACGCGGTGAGCTCTTGCCGATGACGCCGGCAATGTTCATCAGCCAGCTGATCGGGCCGGCGCAGATCTTCTGCCGCGCCTTCCTGTCGGGACGCGACCACACCGACCCTCGCGGGGAGGCCGACATACTGATCGCCTGCGCCATTCGGGCGCTAAGGCCGTTCGACCGCATCAACCAGCAACAGGACAGAGTGCATGTCAGCCGCAGCTGATCCGGAGTTCGCACCGATTGCCGACCGCATCCACGCCAATGTCGGCCGGCAGGGCTTCATGACCCTGGTCGGCGCCGAGCTTTCGGACTTGTCGCGCGGCAGCTGCACGATCGCCGTGGATCGCCGGCCGGAGCTGCTGCAGCAGCACGGCTTCTTCCACGGCGGCGTCACCGCCTTCCTGATCGACAACGCCACAACGATCGCAGCCGCGACCTCGCGTGGCCAGCCGGCGCTGACGGCGGAGTACAAGCTCAATTTATTGTCGCCTGCAGTCGGCGAGAAGCTGATCTGCCGTGCCCGGGTGATCAAGCCGGGCCGTCAGGTCTCGGTGGTTGCGGCCGACGTATTCTGCGTCAGCGACGGCGTCGAGAAGCACACGGCAACGGCGCTGGCCTCGATTGCGATGCTGAGCGAGGACGCCGCGAAAACGAAAAGCCCGGCCGCCTGAGGCAGCCGGGCTGATTTTGAGCTCGTCATTCCGGGGCTCGCGAAGCGAGAACCCGGAATCTCGAGATTCCGGGTCTGGTCCTTCGGACCATCCCGGAATGACGACATTGGAGTTACTTCTCTTCCGTAGCCGGCGCCGGCTCGACCTCGTCGTGCTGGGCTTCCGGATCGAAGAACTCGCCGGCCGCGGCGATTGCCTCGGCAGCCGCGTCGCGGTCCTCGTTGCGGGTCGAGATGTCCTCGCCGCGGTTGATGCGCTCGGCCTCGTCCTGGCTGCGCGCGACCGTCACGGTGATGTCGACCTCGACCTCCGGGTGAACGGCGACGGTGACCGTGTGCTTGCCGATTGTCTTGATCGGTGCGTCGAGCTGCACCTGCGGGCGGTCAAGATGGACGCCGTCGGTTTCGAACGCCATGACGATGTCGCGCACGGTGACCGAGCCGAATAGCTGGCCGGCTTCGGAGGCCTGGCGGATCACGATGATGTTCTTGCCCTGGATCTTTTCGGCGACCTTGGACGCTTCGCCCTTGGCCTGGAGGTTGCGAGCCTCGAGCTCAGCCTTCATGCCGTCATACTTGGCACGGTTGTCGGCAGTGGCGCGCAGCGCCTTGCCGCGCTTGAGCAGGAAATTGCGGGCATAGCCGTCGCGAACCTTCACGACTTCGCCCATCTGGCCGAGCTTGGTGACGCGTTCCAGCAAAATGACTTCCATATTCGTTCTCCTTTGAAGGGATCTGAGTTTCAGTTTCCGGGGTTGAACTTAAGAGGTTGGCAGCGGCGGCGGCCGCCGGCTGCGCAGGAAGCGCTCGCGGAAGCCGAACACGGCATCCGCAAGACCGAGGATCACCATCGCGATGACAGGCCATCCGAACACGACGACGACGGCGTAGGTCGAGCCGAGCCAGAAGGTGCGGCTCTTCAGCGCCAGTGTCAGCGTATGCAGCACGGCAAAACCGGTCAGCGCATAGCCCATCATCAGCGCGGCCGTGGTGATCTGCGCGACGATCGCGAGCAGCCCGCCGGTGAAGCAGAAGGCGAGCGCGATGCAGAGCGCCACGAGCGTCATCGGCGGCAGCTCGGCCGCCTTCAGGTCCGGCCAGGGACGACGCAGCCGGCCCGACGTCGCGGTCACCTTGGCGCTGAGCCAGAGGCTGAGAGTCAGCGTCATCATCGCGACGATGGTGGCGGCGGCCGGTGCAATGCGCACGAGTGCGTCAACGAACTGGCTGGCTTCACCCGAAGTTTGCGGATCGGCGGCGGGGAGGAGGCGCATCAAGCCCCCCCGCAGCGTGCCGCTGATGGTGTCGGCGTCGGTGCCGAGCGTGAGCAGGGCGGCAATGGTGGTCAGCGCGGCGAAGCCTGCGATCCAGAGCAGGATGCGGCCGACCGGATACCACTCGATCTCGGGCTCGGCCGGCGGCTCGACGGCAGAGATATCTGGTGCGACGCTTCCCACTGGCCGGCCAAGCAGGACGAGATGGCCGAGCCACCAGGCCGGCAATGCGACGGTGACGGCGAAGGCGATGCAGTAGGGCAGGCCGAACAGCGCGCCGAGGCCGATTGCGGCGGCAATGCCGCCGAGGCACGCGCAAAGCGGCCCCCAGCCGATCGCGGCGACCATCAGCGGCAGCGGTGCGAGATAGAACAGGACGAGCGAGATCAGCGCGCCCGAGATGATCGAGGCGAACATCAGCGCCGACGCGGCGCCGGCGATCAGGGCTATCAATCCAAAGGCCATCATCAGCTGTCCCGCTCCCTTCGAGCGGTTAGAGGCGTCGTTTGCCCCAACCATCGGCGACCGGACGACCCGGAGGCCTTATGATTTCAGAATATGACGACCGGCGGCTCAGCGGCCGCCGGTCGAATTGGTCGTGTCAGCGAATGACGTAGGGCAAGAGGCCCAGGAACCGCGCGCGCTTGATGGCGCGGGCGAGCTCACGCTGCTTCTTCGCGGACACCGCGGTGATGCGGCTCGGCACGATCTTGCCGCGCTCAGAGACGTAACGCATCAGCAGCTTGGAGTCCTTGTAGTCGATCTTGGGAGCATTGGTGCCCGTGAACGGGCAGCTCTTGCGACGACGGAAAAACGGACGGCGTGCACCAGCTTCAGCCATTGATCTTACTCCGCATCCGCAGTGGTTTCAGCTTCTTCGCGCGGACGGCGCGGACCGCGGTCACCGCGGAAGCCGCCCTCACGGTCGCCGCGGAAGCCGCCTTCACGCTCGCCGCGGAAGCCACCGCCGCGGTCGTCACGCTCGCGATCACGATCGGCCTTGCGCATCATCGCGGACGGGCCTTCCTCAAGCTCCTCGACGCGGACGCTGAGATAGCGGATCACGTCTTCGCTGATGCGCTCCTGGCGCTCGATTTCGGCGATCGCCGCGGACGGCGCATCGATGTTGAGCAGCACGAAATGAGCCTTGCGGTTCTTGTTCATGCGATAGGTGAGGGAGCGAACGCCCCAATTCTCGGTCTTGGTGACCTTGCCGCCGAGACCCTCGACGATACCGGTCATCTGTGCAGTCAGCTCTTCGACCTGCTGCGGGCTCGCGTCCTGACGCGCGAGAAAAACATGCTCGTAAAGAGGCATGGAAGTCCTTTCCTCATGTTGGCGCATCGCCCGGCGTCAAGCCCTTAAGAGACCTTCGGAAAGGACTCTGGGATTAAGCTCAGAAGGCGGAAACACGGGACGACGGGCCGACTGGCCCTGCCACACCAAAATCACGAATGATTTGCTGAGACCGTCCGTTCAGCTCCCGGCCGGGGTCTGCGGATGTGCGCCTTATACGGATTTTGGCCGGCTTTGCAAGGTTGGGGGCCAAGTCTCGGCTCGCACAACCGAAGGCGGGTGGTGGTCGGCCCGCAAATCGAATCAGCTTGACCTGTTTGTTTGTATGGCATACAAAGAAGTCAGCGGGAGGATCCAATGGCAGACAATTCTGCCCATGCTCCGTTTGAACCGGGCGCCAGCGACCCCAAGCACGCCGCGCGCGCCACACGCACGGCCGGCCGCAAGATGCGGTCGCTGCTGTTGGATGCGGCAAGCCCGCTGTTCCGGGAGCGGGGGCTGTCGGGCACGTCGATCACCGACATCGCGGCCGCGGCGGACGCGTTCCCGAGCCAGATCACCTACTACTTCCGCACCAAGGAGGCGCTGTTCGTCGAATGTGCCTGCCGCGAGCTGCTGTATCTGGCGCGCGCAACGGAACAGGCGGCGCTGAGGACGCGCACGCCGCAGGAATACACGCACGCGCTGGCGGAGACGGTCACGGCGAGCGATTCGGTCGCCTTCTTCGCCGAGGCGCTGACGCTGACGCGGCGTCGCCAGGATCTCGCACCCCTGGTCGAGCGCACCATCGAGCGCCTGCACAGCGAAGGCGCGCGGGCCTATGCAAGCCAGGTCGCACGACACGGCTGGCGCACGCTGCGCGCGCCCGATGAAAGCTCGCGGCGGTTCTGGGCCGTTGCCATCGGCGTCATCCTCGAAGGCTACGCCATGGGCCGATCGCCGGAGGAGCTCTGCAGCGAGATGCTGCGCGTGCTCGGTGAGCAGGCGAAATCCACGGGCGAGGCTGCGCGCCTGCGTCTTGTCGAGCAGCGCGACGCGCCGAGCAATTCGAACGAGGAGAGTTAGGCCATGACCGCGCTTCGCATGCGTGCCCGCGATTTCCTGACCGACGATCAATTGGCCGACGTGCGCCAGCGCGTGACGTGGAAGGGCGTTGCGCTGATCGCGCACGCCTGGGCGCTCATCATCGGTGCGATCGCTCTGGTCGCGTGGTGGCCCAATCCGCTGACGTACATTCTCGCCGTCGCCATCATCGGCTCGCGCCAGCTTGGACTTGCCATCCTCATGCATGACGGCGCGCATGGCTGCTTGTCCGCCGATGAGAAAACCAATCTGGCGCTGAGCCAATGGTTCTGTGCCTATCCGCTGTTTGCGGAGACGCGGAGCTACCGGCGCTATCACTTGCAGCATCACGCGCGCACCCAGCAGGACGACGATCCCGATCTGGTGCTGTCGGCGCCGTTTCCGATCACCAAGCTGAGCTATCGCCGCAAGTTCATTCGCGACATCACCGGACAGACCGGCTACCAGCAGCGCAAGGCGCAATTGCTCAACGCGCTCGGGCCAAAGGACTGGGCATGGCGGCAGCGTGCGGCGCATTTCTGGGAGAAGCTCGGCCCACAATGCGTCGTCAATGCCGCAATGTTCGCTGCGCTCGCGGCGGCCGGCGTGTGGTGGGCCTATCCATTGCTATGGCTGGTGCCGCTGCTGACCTGGATGATGGTCATCACCCGCATCCGCAACATCGCCGAGCACGCCGTCGTCCCTGACAGCAATGATCCCTTGCGCAACACTCGGACCACGCATGCCAATTTTCTCGAGCGCCTGTTCATCGCCCCGTACTACGTGAATTATCATCTCGAGCATCACCTCTTGTTCTATGTGCCCTGCTACAATTTGCCGAAGGTGCATCGCCTGCTGAGCGCCAGCCGGCATGCCGACCGCATGGAGGTGCAGCCGGGCTACGCCGCGGTGCTGCGGCTTGCCACCGCGAAGCCAAATCAGGACGATCGGCCGGGGCAACTGGTCAACAGCGCGCGCCGCGCGCGGGCGGGGGCAGAGGTCGACGTCAACCAGACGGCCGGCGGATTCTAGGAAACCGTATCACCGGTTGAATCCGGCCGGGGTTCCCATCTTGGCTTGACATTCCGACCCCGGACAGTGTCTACGGCCCCCTTTGGAGCGTGATCCGGAACCTTGGGCTGAGGCCGCGCGTAGTCGGCTGCCGGTTCTCGTGAGGATCACGCCCGACATGCAGGGAGCGCCGATGACGGCAGCATTTACATTTCCGGGGCAGGGGTCCCAGGCGGTTGGCATGGGCAAGGCCCTCGCCGACGCCTTTCCGGCAGCGCGCGCCCTGTTCGACGAGGTCGATGCTGCGCTTGGGGAGAAATTGACGGCGACCATTTGGGATGGTCCGGCCGAGACCCTTCAGCTTACCGAAAACGCCCAGCCAGCGCTGATGGCGGTCTCCCTCGCAACCTTGCGCGTGCTGGAGAGTGAAGCCGGTTTTTCCGTCGGGCGGGACGCAGCCTTCGTCGCTGGCCACTCGCTTGGTGAATATTCGGCGCTGGCTGCGGCCGGCGGCCTGAGCATCTCCGATACCGCTCGGCTGCTTCGCACCCGCGGTCTCGCAATGCAAAAAGCCGTGCCAGTCGGTGCCGGCGCAATGGCCGCGCTGCTTGGCCTCGACTACGAGGCCGCCATCGAGGTCGCCGATGAGGCGGCGCAGGGGCAGGTCTGCCAGGCCGCCAACGACAATGGCGGCGGGCAGGTGGTGGTCTCCGGCGACAAGGCGGCGGTCGATCGCGCCGTCGAGATCGCCAAGGGCAAGGGCGCCAAGCGCGCGATGCTGCTGCCGGTGTCGGCGCCGTTTCATTGCAAGCTGATGCAACCGGCCGCCGACGCCATGGCGGAGGCGCTCTCGACGGTCACGATCAAGGCGCCGGCCGCGCCGTTGGTGTCGAACGTGCTGGCGAGCGCCATCACCGATCCCGACGAGATCCGTCGCCGCCTGGTCGAGCAGGTCACGGGCACGGTGCGCTGGCGTGAATCGGTCGCCTATATGGCAGGGCAGGGCGTCACCCGTTTCTTCGAGATCGGCGCGGGCAAGGTGCTTACGGGACTCGTCAAGCGCATTGCGGACGGTGCCGTCGGCGTTGCGGTTGGCGGTCCGAGCGATATCGCTGCCGCCAAGGATGCACTGGCCGCTGCCAAGCAGGCTTAGAGGAGTACTTCATGTTCGATCTGACTGGCAGAAAGGCGCTCGTCACCGGCGCGACCGGCGGCATCGGCGGCGCGATCGCGCAGGCGCTGCATGCGCAGGGCGCTGCCGTTGCGATTTCCGGAACACGCAAGGACGTGCTGGACGAGCTTGCCGGCAGGCTCGGCGAGCGCGCCTTTGTGCTGCCCTGCAACCTCTCCAAGGCCGATGAGGTCGAAGCGCTGGTGCCCGCCGCGGAAGCCGCGATGGGACAAGTCGACATCCTCATCGCCAATGCCGGCATCACCCGCGACAATCTCTTCGTGCAGCTTCGCGATGAGGATTGGGAGGAGGTCATCAATGTCAATCTGACCGCGACCTTCCGCCTGGCGCGCGCGGCGACCAAATTGATGATGCGCAAGCGCTTCGGCCGCATCATCGCCATCACTTCGGTGGTCGGCGTCACCGGCAATCCGGGACAGGGCAATTATACAGCATCGAAAGCGGGCCTGATCGGCATGATCAAGACGCTCGGCGCCGAATACGCCAAGCGCGGCGTGACCGCCAATTGCATCGCGCCCGGCTTCATCAAGACGCCGATGACGGATGCGCTCAATGACAAGCAGCGCGAAACGATTCTGACCAAGGTTCCGGCTGCCCGCCTGGGGACGCCCGAAGACATCGCGGCAGCCGCCGTCTACCTGAGCTCGAACGAAGCGGCTTACGTCACCGGGCAAACCATCCACGTCAACGGCGGCATGGCCATGATCTGACGCCTCGTGCCGCACCGCCGGTCAGACCGGTGCCGGATGCGGCAAACGGCCGTTTCCGGAGCGAAATGAGGCTTGTAGTCAAGGCAATTGAAGTATGATAACCGGACCTACAACGGATGGGCAAAGAACGCCATTGCAGGTTTTTGAAACCCTGTATATTGGCGATGCGGAGCCTTTGGCCGTCGTTCGCCGGGGCCTGCATCGGTTAGGATGGGCCAAATCAAAGTTCGTAAGCGAAGGCAGTCAAACGACCACGACGGCTCGTATCGTCCCGGGGGGTCGGGTCTACAGGGAACAACACGAGGTTAAGCAATGAGTGACATTGGCGAGCGGGTTAAGAAGATCGTGGTCGAACACCTTGGTGTTGAACCCGAGAAGGTTGTCGACAACGCGAGCTTCATCGACGACCTCGGCGCCGACAGTCTGGACACCGTCGAACTGGTGATGGCGTTCGAAGAGGAATTCGGTTGCGAGATTCCGGACGACGCTGCGGAAACGATTCTCACCGTCGGCGACGCTACGAAGTTTCTCGAGAAGAACGCGAAGAGCTAAGGCTCTTCAATTTCGCGGGGACAACATTGAAACCGGACGGGCCGCTTCGCAGCGGTCAGCCGGTTTCTTGTTATTGGCCGTGAATCTTTCGATACGGAGTTTTCGGATATGAGGCGGGTCGTCGTCACGGGTCTCGGCATGGTGTCGCCACTCGGCTGTGGCGTCGAGCCGACCTGGAAGCGCATCCTCAACGGCGAGAGCGGTGCGCGCAGAATCGAGAGCTTCGACGTCTCCGATCTTCAGACCAAGATCGCCTGCACGGTCGTGCGCGGCGACGGGTCGAACGACACGTTCAATCCTGACAAGTGGATGGAGCCGAAGGACCAGCGCAAGGTCGACGACTTCATCATCTTCGGCATGGCCGCAGCCGGCCAGGCGCTCGACGATGCCAACTGGCATCCCGAGACCGAAGAGGACAAGTGCGCGACCGGCACCATGATCGGGTCCGGCATAGGCGGCCTCAACGGCATTGCCGACACCGCGATCCTGCTCAAGGAGCGTGGGCCGCGCCGAGTGTCGCCGTTCTTCATTCCCGGTCGTCTGATCAACCTCGCCTCTGGCTACGTGTCGATCGCGCACGGGCTGAAGGGACCGAACCATTCGGTGGTCACAGCCTGCTCGACCGGCGCGCACGCGGTCGGCGATGCCGCTCGCCTGATTGCGCTCGGCGATGCCGACGTCATGGTTGCCGGCGGTGCGGAATCGCCGATCAGCCGTATCGGCATTGCCGGATTCAATGCCGCGCGCGCGCTGTCCACCGGTTTCAACGAGACGCCCGAAAAGGCCTCGCGTCCCTATGACAAGGACCGTGACGGCTTCGTGATGGGTGAGGGCGCCGGCGTCCTGGTGCTCGAGGAGCTCGAGCACGCCAGGCGACGCGGCGCAAGGATCTATGCCGAGGTGATCGGCTACGGCCTTTCCGGCGATGCGTATCACATTACCTCGCCGTCGCCCGATGGCGATGGCGGCTTCCGCAGCATGTCGGCCGCGCTCAAGCGTGCTGGTCTCACCGCATCCGATCTCGACTACATCAATGCGCACGGCACCTCGACACCGCTCGGCGACGAGATCGAACTCGGTGCGGTGGAGCGCCTGCTCGGTAACGCTGCCTCCAAGGTTGCGATGTCCTCGACCAAATCGTCGACGGGTCATCTCCTCGGCGCGGCCGGTGCGATCGAGGCGATCTTCGCCATTCTTGCGATTCGCGATAATGTCGTGCCGCCGACCATCAATCTCGACAATCCGTCGGTCGAGACCGCGATTGATCTCGTGCCGCACACGGCGAAGAAGCGTGAGGTCAATGTCGCATTGTCGAACTCTTTTGGTTTTGGTGGCACCAATGCGTCGGTGATCGTCCGGCGTTTGGCCAATTAGTTTGTGTTTGAGACGAATCCACCGTTTTGCCGTATTCGGCGATAGTCATAGAAGTGGGCGCGTGCATTTGGCTCGGCAAGTCATTGTCAGGCCGCGATTGAACCGGCAGGATTCAGGTTGCTTCGATGAGTGAAAGGCCGCCCATTTCGCCCCGGAGTCCGCGGGCTGCACTCGAGCCCGAGCAGGTCCCGCCGCCGCCCAAGCGATCGGACCGTGCGCGCAATCCCTTCGTGGTGGTTGGCAACGCGATCATCACGCTGCTGTTGCTCGCCATGCTCGGTGCCGGCGGCGTCTATTATTACGGCCGGCAGGTACTCGAGGCGCCAGGACCGCTGAAGGAAGACAAGATCGTCAACATCCCGCAGCGCGCGGGCAAGCGCGACATCGCCGAGACGCTGAACCGGGAAGGCGTGACCGACGTCAATCCGTGGGTGTTCATCGCCAGCGTCGCCGCGTTGAAGGCGAGCTCGGACCTCAAGCCCGGTGAGTATTCGTTCCAGAAGAACGCATCCTTGCGCGACGTCATCGCCACCATCGTCGAGGGTAAGGTGGTGCAGCATGCCGTGACGATCCCGGAAGGCCTGACCTCCGAGCAGATCGTGGCGCGGCTGTCCGACAACGACATTTTCACCGGCACCGTGCGCGAGCTGCCGCGCGAGGGCACGTTGCTGCCGGAGACCTACAAGTTCCCGCGCGGCACCACGCGCGAGCAGGTGATCCAGCGCATGCAGCAGGCGCACAAGCGGGTGCTGGCCGAGATCTGGGAGCGCCGCAACCAGGACATTCCCGTCAAGACGCCGGAGCAACTGGTGACGCTGGCGTCCATCGTCGAGAAGGAGACCGGCAAGCCGGACGAGCGCAGCCGCGTCGCGGCGGTGTTCGTGAACCGCCTAAAGCAGAGGATCAAGCTGCAGTCCGATCCCACGATCATATACGGCCTCGTCGGCGGCAAGGGCACGCTGGGCCGTCCGATCAAGCGCAGCGAGATCACGCAGCCCTCTCCCTACAACACCTATGTGATTGAGGGCCTGCCGCCGGGGCCGATCTCCAATCCGGGCCGAGCCTCGCTCGAGGCCGCCGCCAACCCGGCCCGCACCCGCGATCTCTATTTCGTCGCGGACGGCAGCGGCGGGCACGCCTTCACCGAGACCTACGACGCGCATCAGAAGAACGTCGCGAAGCTTCGTGCGATCGAGAAGCAGATCCAGAACGACACGGTCGAGCCGGCCGAGGACGCGCAGCCGCCGGCCGCTGCTGCGCCCGGCGCCGCCGATACACCGACCGCGACCACGCCGGCGCGGTCCAACCAGCAGAAAAAGCCACCCGCGGCCCGGCCGGCCAATCCAGCCAATCCCGCGCCGGCCCGGCAGGGCGCGGTGCAACCCTCGCCGCCGGTGGTCCAGCGCTAGGCCGGGGCTGCGCGCAGCGCCGTCCATCACACTTTGCGGATTACACTTTCCGGCAAAATAGTCTTAAGATTCGCGTGGCTTGATGTCCTCGCGAATCCCGAGTTTCTGGAGAATCTCAACCGATGGCGCTGTCGTCCATGACCGGGTTTGCCCGAAGCAACGGCGCAAGCGGGCCGTACACGTTCGAATGGGAATTGAAGTCGGTCAACGCCAAGGGTTTTGACCTCAGGGTGCGGCTGCCGCAGGGGTTCGACGAGCTCGAAGCCCACGCCAAGAAGCGCGCCGGCGAGCTGTTGTCGCGCGGCACGGTCTACGCCAATCTCAACGTCAAGCGCACCAACGCCGCCGCCACGGTCCGCATCAACGAGGACGTGCTCAACGCCGTGCTGAAGGCGGCGGCGCTGATCGCCGGCAAGGTCGATGCGGTGGCGCCGAGCGTCGACGGCCTGCTCGCCATCAAGGGCGTCGTCGAGGTCGCCGAGCCCGACGGCGACGAGGAGGAGGACAAGGCCGCACGCGCCGCCGTGGCGGAGGCCTTCGACAAAGCGCTTGCCGATCTCGTAGGGATGCGCAAGCGCGAGGGCATCTCGCTGGGGCAGATCCTGACCCAGCGCGTCGACGAGATCGAGCAATTGGCGAAGAAAGCGGAGGCTGCGCCCGGCCGCAAGCCGGAGGCGATCAAGGCGAAGCTCACTGAGCAGATCGCGGCCCTGCTCGACACCTCCGATCGTTTCGATGCCGATCGCCTGATGCAGGAAGCGATCCTGATCGCGACCAGGGCCGACATCCGCGAGGAGCTTGATCGCATCGCCTCCCACATTGCGCAGGCGCGCGAGCTGATCGGCAAGGGCGGTCCGATCGGCCGCAAGCTCGATTTCCTGGCGCAGGAGTTTCACCGCGAGGTCAATACCTGCTGCTCGAAGTCGAATGACATCGAGCTCACCAATACGGGACTCGCCATGAAGAATGTGGTCGAGCAGTTCCGCGAGCAGGTCCAGAATCTGGAGTGATCGATGACGACGGGCAGTCACGGAACTGACGGTGTCGAGCGCCGCGGATTGATGTTCGTGCTGTCCTCGCCCTCGGGCGCGGGTAAGACGACGCTGTCGCGGATGTTGCTCGAGCGGGAGCCCGGCCTGAAGATGTCAGTGTCGGCGACCACGCGCGAGAAGCGGCCGGGAGAGGTCGAGGGGCGCGACTATTTCTTCGTCGGCAAGCGCAAGTTCGAGACGATGGTGGAGCAGGGCGAACTGCTCGAATGGGCCACCGTGTTTGACAATCTCTATGGGACGCCGCGTGCTCCGGTGGAGGCAGCACTGTCGGCCGGGCAGGATGTGCTGTTCGACATCGACTGGCAGGGCACGCAGCAACTGCACCAGAAAGCGAGCGTCGACGTCGTTCGCGTCTTCATCCTGCCGCCCTCCGCGGCCGATCTCGAAAAGCGCCTGCATTCGCGCGCACAGGATTCCGACGAGGTGATCCGCAAGCGGATGAGCCGCGCCAGCCACGAAATGAGCCACTGGGCCGAGTACGACTATATCGTCATCAACCACGACGTCGACCAGGCCTTCGCCGAGGTACAGTCGATCCTGAAGGCCGAGCGCCTCAAGCGCGAGCGGCGGATTGGCCTTGTAGGCTTCGTGCGAAGTTTGCAAGGTCAGCTTCAAGGTTAGGCCGCGACAGGCGCGGCCCTTCCTTCACCAGCTGTTCCAGCATCGTCGTGATGACGTCGACGTCGACCGCATCCTCGTCGCGGCCTGCAGGCGCCTCATCGCGATCCTTGCCGATCTCGTTGGCGGCGAGCCGGGGCGCAGCGGCCTCGATTTCGAAATCCCGGTCGAACATCTTGATCTTGGCCTCGGCGGGCCTGACCTCGTCGGGTTCTGCGGCAGGGATCGCGGCACGCGACTTGCGCGCGTCGATCAGATCGATCTCGCGACCGATCGCGGCAAGTTTTGTCGCTTGTTTCGTCGCTTGCGGACGCGGCGCATCGAAGTCGATGGGGCGCGACGGCTGGGCGTTGGCCGACGTCGCATCGAGCCAGGGCGCGCGGCTTGCGTCCTGTTTCTGCGGCTCCCAATCGTCCCAATGTATGCGGCGGTCGGCGGACTGGACCCGGACGCGCGCGCCGGCGAAGCGGTAGATGAGGCTGGCGAGGATTCCGGCGAGCGCCAGCGCACCGCCAATCACGAGCAGCAGCATCTGGACCGAGCCGGTCGGCTTGTCGGTCGTGCTGTCTGCCGCGGCGGGTGCCGGGGAGGAAGGGGATTTTGATGGCTTTGCGCTCGGCTGGGCGGCTGTCGCGACAACGGCAGGCGCCGGCTGCGGCGCGGGCGGGGCGGAGGTTGCGGAGACGTCGGGCCACGGCGTGGCGGATTGTTGCGCGTTGCCGTCAGCGGTCTGATCTGCAGATGGTTGCGCCGGTGTCGCGCCTGCGGCTTGCGCAGTTGCGTTTGGTGCTTTGGCGGCGACACCGCTCCGTGCTGTCAGATATTCGGCGCGCGCATCCTGCGCCGGGTGCTGCTGCTGTTGCTGCTGCTGCTGCTGCGCCGGCGCGACTCCGGTCGGCGTATCGCTCGTAGCCTGCGCGCTCTGCACGGATTTCGCGCCGTCCTTGTCGTCGGCGGCGCGCAGATACCAGCACTGCCGCTTGGTCCCGCGCTCGATGCGATAGTACCAGTGCTGCCCCTGCGGCGCGGCGCCCTTGGGCGAGACGAGGCAGTCGGCGGCCGCGTTGGCCGTGCTCGGCGCGTTCTGCGCGTTCTGCGACACGGCGGCCAGTGGCGCGCCGGCAATGATGCTGCCGACTAGCGCGGATATGAATTTTGCGGTGCGGTTGCCCATCCTGGTCTCCCGGTTACGCATGACGCAACTCTTACTCGCCCCTTTGTCATCAAAGACTTGGGTGGCAATGAGCCGCAAATCCGGAGAGGATGTGGCTTGAATCGGGCTCGCGGCGCGTTGGTTCCGCCGCGAAATCGGGCCTTTTCGCGTCGCTGCTGGTCCCGCCGAACTCCAGGTCCGCCGCAGCTGCAACCGCTGCGGCCGCCGGCGCGCTCCCCGCGGCGCGTTTTTATTGCCCCCGTCGCCACTGCCGATGATTGATGCACGTGCCCGGTCGGGCCGCCACATCACCGCAGGACTTGACGCACAGACCCCGAGCGTCAGGACCACACGACTTCTCCGTCCGCGGACGGTCCCGCCTGAATGGCTGGAGGCTTGCGTGTGCCCGCCCCCGGCATCAACGAGACCGCTGTTACAGCATCGTGTCGCACCGCGCCGTGTGAGGACTCACGGTTGGCCGCCCTGTCAACCCACGGTTCGCGCCGACGCTGCCGCGTCCACCGCCACCCGGCCCGCGTCTCGTGACGGTCGCGAACGCCCCTTTGGGAGGGCCGGGTTGTCGCGGTGTATGCCACAATCCGAAATTCGGAAAAGAAAAATCTTTTCGCGGCGAGGGCTTGACGAGGTGTTTTGCTCGGCGGCCCCGGGGGCAACATCAACCCCGCCGCCCGTCGTCTCGGATTCTACGTCATTTGCAAGCAAGCGGAGCCGAAGCGGCTACGCACTGGCAGCCTTCGTTTCTGGGCGCTCCTTCTATTAGTCGTGATGGAAATAATCCGAACGTATTTCGTCGTGACTGGAAAGGTTGCGGCCAACGCCCTCACGTCAGACAACTCCGGACTATCGCCCTTCATGCAGCGCCGCGCACGGCCTCACCAATTGCATCGAAGGTCTACCGATTTTCGGCGGCTTGTTGCGGCGGCTGCGCAACGTACCGGAGTAGAAATCAAATGGCAGGCTGCGCAGGTTCTCCGTTGGAAACTTATCATCTCCGCAGCCGTTGAATCGCGGCTGAGGCGACGCTATGCCGGTTAAGGACCAGATCAAGAATCTCGCCAAGAAGCTGGTGGAGGAGCATCCCGACGCGGCGACACTGCGGGCGCTGGTGCGGGCTCGGAAGCCGGTGGCCATCCATTTCAGGGACGACGGCGTCGTGCCGAACAACCCGCATTTTCCGCTCTTGCACTATCGCGGGGCGGTGAACCTCAAGCCTCGGCGTTTTGCGCCAGAGGTCATCATCGACACGCTGTTCGATGCGAACGGCTGGGGCCGGTCATGGCGCGATACCGTGTACGACTTTGTGCACTATCATTCGCAAGTCCATGAAGTGATGGGTGTGGCGCGCGGCACGGCCAAGATCGAGTGCGGCGGGATCAAGGGGCGGGTTCTGCGCGTGAAGGCCGGCGACGTTCTGGTGCTTCCCGCAGGCATCGGACACCGGCTCATCGAGGCCAGCCGGGACTTTCTGGTCGTCGGAGCGTATCCGCGGGACGGAACGTATGACGAGTGCACCGACACAAGGGAGCGTCCAGACGCCATCAAACGCATCACCAAGGTGCGCAGGCCGAAAACAGATCCGGTGCTGGGACGTAACGGCCCGCTGCTCAAATCATGGCGGACGAAGCCGCGAGCGAGAGGGTAATGCGTCCAGCCCCAGCTCGAGCATGCGTTCACTCGCTGCGTTCAGCTCAGATAGTCAGGCGCAAAATCCGCAAGCCTTCGCAGTTCTTCGGGCTGCAACAGCTCGATCTCGCTGCCTTCCCACGCGATCAATCCGCGATGTCTCAGCTCCTGAATGGTGCGATTGACATGGACGATGGACAGTCCGCAGGCGTCCGCCACGTGCCGCTGTGTCATCGGCATCTGAAAGCAGCCGTCGGTGACGAGCCCGACGATCTCCAGCCTCGCGGCGAGCTCGCAAATGAGATGCGCTACCTTCGGCAGCGCTGCCTGAGCGCCGAGGCGGGCGATCCATTGCCGCGAGATCGCCGCGTCAATCAGCGTCTCGCGCCAGAACGCGCGGGTCAGGTGGACGGAGCCATCGAGAAGCTGCCTGAGCTGACTGTGCGCGACGGTGCCGACGATGCTTGGCCCGAGGCCGACGAGGTCCGCATCCATGGGTGATACCAGCAGCGTGTGCAGGCACGGCATGTCGCCGGGCACGTGGAATGCAAGGATCTGGCTGCGATCACCGACGATGCGGGCCTGATAGAAGAAGCCGCTCACAACAAAGACACAGCGCGTGGCGGCCTCGCCCTGGCGCAACACGATCTCGCCGTCCGCGACCTGGCGCAGCGTAGACGGCAAGCCGGCGATTTGCCGGCGTTCGTCCTCGGAAAGGCCTTCTATGGCATCGAGGCGCGCGATGAAATTCGGATGCGGCATGAGACTTCAGTCGTCACGGGGCACGTCGACGAAGCGCCGCGAGAGCTTTGCGACGGTCCAGTCGGAGACGGGCATAGCGCGGAACTCGCGGATAACGTGGGCGAGTTCCTGATCCGACATCGGCCGGACCGGCTCGTTCAGCGTTCCCTTCAGGAAAGCATCGTTGATGCTGTCCAAGTGCTCGCTTCCCAAGTGCTCGCTTCCCAGGTGCTCGCTTCGCTCCGATGCGAACAGACGGCAGATGCGCTCCAGGATCGTGGTAGGGCTCATGACAAGGCCGGCTCGGTTCGCGGGTGGAGTGGAAGCGAACCGGTGCCATCGCAAACCGGTTAGCAACCTGTGCTTCCGGCTCGCGTTCTATCCGCTGGATACACGTCAGATGTATCATTTGATAGAACCAATGCGATTTTTGGCGGCCGTATGGAAAAAGCCCACGAGGTGCTGATCCGGAACCTGTGCGAGCACACCGCGCTCGAAGAGGAGGATATTGCCGAAGTCCGCGCACTCACCTTCACGGTGCGCGACTATGCACCGAACGAGGATTTCATCTGTCAGGGCGACGAACCTGAACATTCGGTATTGGTCGTGTCGGGCATGGTCGCGCGCTACCATCTGCTTGGTAGCGGGCGGCGGCAATATCTCGCGTTCCATCTCACCGGCGACCTGCCGGACGCGCAAGGCCTGTTCATCGACCAAATGGATCATGGGCTGAGTGCGTTGGGGCCTGCTTCGGTCGCCTTCATCCCGCATCGCGAATTGTTCGCCGCGTTCAGGCGGCGATCGCTTTTCGGAATGGCCGTCTGGCGCGAGACGCTGCTCGACGCGGCGATCTTTCGCGAAGCCATCACCAACAACAGCGCCCGTCCCATGCAGGCGCGCATGGCGCACCTGTTCTGCGAGCTGTTCTATCGCGCCCGCGCCGCGCAGCTGGTCCGCGGCAATCGATGCCGCATGCCGATCAGCCTGGCGCAGCTCGGCGAGACACTGGGCATGGCGATTGCGACCGTGAACCGGACGCTCGCCGATCTCAGGCGGAGCGGGGCCATGGATCTTCGCGATGGCGAGCTGATCGTGCTGAAATGGCGCGAGTTGCAGCGGCTCGGGGATTTCAACCCGGCCTATCTGCACCAGAAGCGCCAGTCGCCGCCGCAAGCGGCAGCGCACGTCGGCGCGAGGTCCGGCTCGAGAGCGGGGAACAACTCTGTCGCGGGCACGTCATCCATGGGACGAGGGAGATGCCCATGAAAGCACTCATCGTAGCAATTACATTTGCAGCCATGGCCGGGCCCGTCATCGCTCAGAATACCGGGCCCGCTCCACAGAGCGGCATGGAAAGGCCGGAGAACACCAACGGCGCCACGGAAAAGGGGACGATGGATACCACCGGCATGAATGCAAATCGGGCAAATCGGCCCGGCATGACCGATGCGTCCAAACAAGAGAACGGGACCGACCGCAAGAAAAAATAAGGGCCGGCGCCATCCACGGCGCCGGCTTTGCAGACATACTTGTGTATGATCTGCAATTGTCTCACTCGCGCGCGCAGCAATCGACCAGCGCGCGCCAGATACGTTCGGCCTGCAATTTCCGTTGACGTTCGAAGACGGCGTCGTCCTCCGCCCGAGGCGATGTCGCGGTCGGCGTATCGCGCGGCTCAATCCAGCGCTCCGAGATGGGATCGTACCATCGGCCGAGACTCGTCACATCCAACATTCCCCTCATCGTCTATCCCATGTGCCTGTTGCTGGTGTTCTGGGTGAGCTTGCCATGCGCATCCTGCTCGCGAATGTCTTGCTTCTCGTCATCGCGGGAACTGACGGCGCGCGACCGGCCGCCGTGGGACTCCGGTTCTGCTTGGGAACCGATCGCACCGTTTCGCCCACGGCTTTGTCCTGCGCATCAACTCCACCGTTGCTGATGCGGGATCAATGCAATGAACGTTCGCGGCGTTCCAAATGGTGCCGTTACGTTCCAGATGCCATTGAACTCTGTTGCCATTGAACTCTGTTCTCCGCCGGAGAACACGGGCACCGGCGCCGGTTGCGCGTGCCCGCGTGTTCAGGAGTGAACATACAGGAGTGAACGCCTGGCAACCGGCGTCTCGGATGCGCCGGGTAGCCGCCGAACACCATCATCCAAGGCGCGCTTCACGTTTCGCGGCGGCGTTGCTCCTCGCCGAATGCACGCGGTAAGCATCGATCGCCCGGTTGGCGAGCATCAACTGCCGGCGCTCCCCGGTTCGAAGCTGCGCTTCAATGGCGTCGAGAATGACGTTGGCGCTCTCGTCCGGAGGACCGAGCTCGCCGCTCTTCTCCAGGCAGCTCCAGGCGATGAAAAATGCGCTTTCGACGGTGCAACGGATCGACATGCGCTGCCAACGCGGCGCGGCCGCAGGTGTTCCGTACGGGCGAGACTTGCGTCAGGCCCGTCGCGCTTCGGTCAGTTCTTGAGCACGATGCGGCCGACCACCTTGCCGGCGCGGAGCTCGTCGATCCATTTCTGGACCTCGCCCATCGGCTCCTCGCGCATCGGCGTCGGTTTGATCTTGCCGGCGCGTGCCAGCGCCATCAACTCGTGGGCTTCCGCGAGGGTGCCGACCATGAAGCCCTCGATGGTCATGCGCTTGTAGACCCATTGCACCATCGGCAGCGTGAACTGGCCGCCCATGAGGCCGGAGACGACGATCTTGCCGCCGCGCGCGGCAACCGCGACGGCAAACGCCATCGATTTCTCGTTGCCGGCGAAATCGACGATCTCGTCGAAACCGCCCTCGCTCTCCTTGAGGATGCGCTTGATCACGTCGGGCTCCGCCGGATCGTAGGCGTTAGCGGCGCCGTTCTTCAGCGCGGTGTCGCGAGCGGCCGGTGAGAGGTCGGCGACCGTAATCGGCTGCTTGAACATCGCCTGCGCGAACGACAGGCCCATCATGCCGACGCCGCCGAGCCCGATCAGCAGGAGGTTACGCTGGCGCGGACGGTCGACCAGGCGCTTGAGCGCGCCGTAGGCGGTCACGCCGGAGCACATCAACGTCGCGGCCTGGTTGACGGGCAGGGGATCGTAATCGAGCAGATACTTGGCGTCGGGCACCAGCACATGGGTGGCAAAGCCGCCGTCGATGGAGACGCCGAGGAAGCGCTGCTTGACGCAGAGATTCTCGTCGCCGTTCTGGCAGTCGCGGCACTGGCCGCAGCCGATCCACGGGAATACCGCCTTCTTCGCGCCGACGAGTCCGGCAGGAACGTCGGCGCCGACTTCGTCGACGACGCCGGCGATCTCATGGCCGAGCGTGAAGGGCAGCGTCATGCCGCGCGTGGTGTCGAGCTTCTTGCCGCCGCCGAGATCGGCATAGCCATCCTGGATATGCAGGTCGGAGTGGCAGAGGCCGCAGCGCTCGATGCGCACCAGGACCTCGCGACCTTGCGGCTTGGGCGTTTCGACGATGGTCTCACACAAGGGCGCGTCGAACTTGACCAGGGACTGCCTGCGCATCAGCGCCATATTCTTTCCTCCGAAATTACCGCTAAAACGTTTGGCGCTTTAGCCGATTGCTTGAGCATGATCTGTTTGGGAAAACCGCTTCACACCTTGCGCTAACGCGGCCCTTCGCGTTGGGATCACGCTGCTTCGCTTCGTATATTGGCCAATTCACGGGCCATGGCAACAAAGCCGGCAATCGGAATGGTCTCCGCACGCCGCGTCGCATCGACGCCGGCAGCTTGCGCGAGCCGCGCGGGATCGACGCCAAGCGATTTCAGGCTTTGCCGCAGCATCTTGCGGCGCTGGCCGAAAGCTGCGGCTGCGACCTGTTCGAGCAGCCGGCGATCACAGGCAAGTGGGTGTGCACGCGGCTTAAGGCGCACCACGGAGGAGGTGACCTTCGGCGGCGGCACGAAGGCTGACGGCGAAATGTCGAACAGGATTTTGGTCTCGCAGCGCCAGTTGGCGAGCACGCCGAGCCGGCCATAGGCCTCCTCGTCCTCGCACGCAACGATGCGCTCGCCGACCTCGCGCTGGAACATCAGCACCATCGTCTCGTACCAGGGTGGCCAGGGCTCGGTGGTGAGCCAGTTGATCAGCAGCTGGGTTGCGATGTTGTAGGGCAGGTTGGCGACGATTTTTGCTCTTTCGCCATCGAGCAGCGGACGCGGGTCGAAGGTCATGGCATCGCCATGCACGATCTCGAGCCGGCCGGGATAGCGCGCGGCGATATCCCCAAGCGCCGGGATCGCGCGCTCGTCATGCTCGATGGCGATGACGCGCCTCGCGCCGAGCGCGAGCAAAGCGCGCGTCAGCCCGCCCGGGCCGGGGCCGATCTCGACGATGGTGGAGTCCTCGAGCGGCGCGGCGGCGCGCGCGATGCGCGCGGTGAGGTTGAGGTCGAGCAGAAAGTTCTGGCCGAGCGATTTGCGGGCCGACAGCGCATGCTGGCGGATGACCTCGCGCAGCGGCGGGAGGTCGTCGATCGCGTTCATCAGAGGTTCGCAGCCGCCATGCGGCTGGCGAGCCGAAGCGCGGCGATCAGGCTTGCCGGATTGGCCCTGCCGGTGCCGGCGATGTCGAAGGCGGTGCCGTGATCGGGCGAGGTGCGGATAAAGGGCAGGCCGAGCGTGACGTTGACGGCGTCGTCGAAAGCGACCGTCTTGATCGGGATCAGCGCCTGGTCGTGATACATGCAGACGGCGCAGTCATAGGTCTGTCGCGCGGCCTCGTGGAACATGGTGTCGGCAGGCAATGGACCCCTGGCTTCGATGCTCTCGTTGCGCAGCGCCTTCAGCGCCGGCGCGATGATGGTCTGCTCCTCGTGGCCGAGCGAGCCGTCCTCGCCGGCGTGCGGATTGAGGCCGGAGACTGCGATGCGCGGCCTCGTGATGCCGAAGCGGGATTTGAGCTCGGTCGCAACGATTCGAACGGTCGAGGCGATCAATTCGCTCGTGAGTTGGGCCAGCGCCTCGCGCAGCGAAACGTGGATGGTCACGGGCACCACGGCGAGCTGCGGCGACCACAGCATCATCACGGGCTGCGGGACGTGGCCGTCCGTCGCGGCGAGCTCGGCGAGGTATTCGGTGTGGCCGGGATGACGGAATCCTGCGCGGTAGAGCACGCTTTTGGCGATCGGATTGGTAACGACGGCGCCGGCGCGGCCCTCGCGGACGTCGGTGACCGCCTGGCGGATCGAGGCGAGCGCGGCCGGCGCGCTCGATGCGTCGGGCTTGCCGGGCTCGGCCGTGGCGTGCTCGCCGGTGGCAACCACTGGCAGGGCGTCCGCGAAGGCGGCGTTGGCCTCACTGGGGTTCACCGCGGCAATGCTGATGTCGGCGCCGAGCGCCTTGGCGCGCCGGGCGATCAGCGCCTCGTCGCCGAGCAGGTAGAAGGCGGGCAGGTTCAGCTCACGGCGCCTGAGCCAGGCCGCGATGGTGATGTCGGGGCCGATGCCGGCGGGCTCCCCCAGGGTCAGGGCGAGGGGTTTTGCTGGGCGCGCTGAGGAGGGCTCGGCCATCAGCGGTTGCGATATTCGATCATCGCCGCTTTGCGGAGCTCTTCGAGATAGGCCTTTTGGGTCTTCTCGTACTTCTCCTGATACATCTTCTCGCGGACCTCGCGCTTCTTCGGCGTGTCGATCATGGTCGGCTTGCGCGCGCACAGCACCACCATCTCGATGCCAGCCTTGGTCACTTCGGGCGCGGTGAGGTGGCCGATCGGCGTGTCGTCGAGCACCTTGCGCAGCGCCTCGGGCAGTTCTGCGGTGGTCTTGGTGACGGTGTCGCGGATGGTGGCGTTCGGTGTCGAGCGGAACAGCGAGTTGGCTTCCTCGCAGCTTCCGACGCGCGCGCGGTAGGTGTCCGCTTCCTTCTTCCGTGTTTCCACGAACGCCGGCGACGAGCCGCGCGGCACGATCAACACGATCGGCTGCATCTTGTATTCGGTGCCCTCGACCTGAAGCTTGTCGCCGGTCTGGGCCTGCACGGCCTGCGCGACGTCGCGCTCGCCGACCTGGAGGCGCTCCTTGTAGCGGCCGCGGACGAGGCTGGTCCAGACCATCTCGGCCTTCATGCGGCCCTTCAGCGTCTCGGGGCGGACGCCCTTGGATTCGAGCGACTTGGTAAGCTGGTCCGGCGTGATGCGCATGCGCTGCGCCATCCCCTCATAGGACTGGTTGATGTCGGAGACGCCGGGATCGACCCCGTACTTCTTGCCTTCCTTCATCTTCACCTTGTCGTCGATCAGCTCGTTGATGACCTGCTCGCGGCTCGGGGTCTTCTGCGTCGTGAGCTGGTCGAGCTTGGAGCGCTGCTCGATGTCGAAATCGGTGATGGGATCGCCATTGACCATGACGACGATGTTCTGCCCCCGCGCCGGCGCACCGGCCAGGAACAGGGCGGCGAGGACGAGAAGGAGGCGGAAGATCGGCAACGGAATCGTCATGGTTATCGCTCGCATGTCAGCCGCGCCGAGCCTGTGGTGGGGCAAGCGCGGCCGGCACTTCAAACCGCTCACTGGAGGCCCGAGGAACCGCTGGTCGTCGAAGAGGTCGCCAGCGTGCGCAGGCCGATCTGGAACATGAACGCGTGGCTCAGAACGGGCGGTGCGGATCCCGCGGAATAGCTATAGGAAGTTACATAGTTCGCCGCCAGCACGAAGCAATCGTCGACATAGCCGGCCCCGAGCACATACTGATTGATCTTGTTGGCCTCGAGATCCCAGCGGGCCGAGCCCGACACCACCCAGTTGGCGGCGACCTTCAGCGAGCCTGTCGTCAGGATGCCCTCACGGCGGGTCAGGTAGCCGAGTTCCGGCTGCGCTGCGTAATTGCCGTACAGCATGCTGACTGACCAGCGATTGAAATTGGCGCGGCCTTCCGCCTCGAAACGCTGGACGTTCCAGGTCTGCTCGTCCATGCGGGAGCGGACGCTGAACGTATACGTGCTGTTGGGTGAGTAGCTGGCGCTCGTGACGTAATCGGAGCGCGGCTTGTCGAGGCCGGAATTGAGACCGGTATTGAGGGTGTCCTGGACCGTAAAGGAGTTCAGGCCGAACAGGTGGTAGGACTGGCCGAACAGCACCTTGACGGCACCGCCCTTGTCGAACTGCGTGGTGGATTGCACGCCGACATTGGCGCGGCCACCGCCCTCGACGCGATCGTAGCCGGAGAACTTGTCGACGCTGAACAGGTTCGAGGCGTCGAACACCATGCTCTGGGCGTCCTCGTTCGGGAGCTTGCCGGCATAGGTCTCGTTCGGCCGGATGATGATCTGTGCGATCGGCTCGATAGTGGTCGAGCCCCAGGGCTGAATGTTGATGAAGGGGTAGCGGTATTCCAGGCCCACGGTCGGCATCAGGCGGAACGCCTGGGTGTCGCCGACGGGCAGGTAGTTCGACACGCCCGGCTGGTTGGAGACCGAGGAATTGATCGCATCTGCGCGCAGGCTGGCGAACGGCGTCCAGATCTGGCCGAACGGATCGGTGAAGGACTTGCGCCACTGCGCTTCAGCGGTGAGGCGGGTGTAGGTGCCGGGGAAGCCGCGCAGGAGGCACTGCGAGGGCGTACGGGCCAGCGGATCGGCCGATGCCGTCGTGCACAGGCTGCTGGTATTGGCGACCGTCGTGATCGGATCGAACACCGCTCCGTCACGCGACAGGTTCACGAAATTGGTCTTGTAGCTGAACTCGCCGCCGAAAACGGGATAGTTGAGCACGTTCGAATAGTCGATCACCGGATAGACGATCGGCACCTGGCTCTGGTTACCCGAATAGCTCAGCCAGTACATCGTGCGCGCATCGAAGAAGCTGCGATTGCCGACGCCGGTCAGATAGAGCTGCGACAGCGCTTCCGTCGGCAGCAGCAGGAACGAGCCGAGCGGGTCGCGGTATTGATAGAGCCGGTAGTCCGAGAAGAAATAATAGTCGGACATCAGGACGCCGTCCCAACCCCAGACCCATTTGTCGTTCAGCGCGAACTGGCCCTTGGTGTCGACCGCGCCGCGGAACTGACGGTCGCCGGGCTGCCCGGCGAACGCTCCGGGATCGAGCTGGTCGATGCCATAAGCGCGGATCTGGTAGGCGCCGTCGATCAGGCGCTGCCGGAATTCGCCCTGCAGCATCACGCCCTGCCGCGTCATGAAGCGGGGGGTGATAGTTGCGTCCATGTCGGGCGCGATCGCCCAATAATAGGGAATTTCGGCGCCGAAGCCGGTGTTCGTCGTGCCCGGGAAATAGCCCGGCATCAGGAAACCGGACTTGCGCTTCACCGTCGGGTCGGGCGTCGAGAAATAGGGCATGTAGGCGAGCGGCACGCCGAAGAATTCGAGCTGTGCCGTCTCGAAATACAGCATCTTCTCCTGCTGGTCGTGGATGATGCGCGCGCCCTTCACCTGCCACAGCGGCGGCTTCTTCGGATCGTCCTTACACGGTGCGCAGGCGGTGTAGACGCCGTTCTCGAACACCGTGTAATTGCCGCTGGAGCGGTCAGCGCGGCTCGCGGCCATGCGGGTCTGGTCGGCGGTATCCACGCGCAGCGAATCGACGAAACCGTCGCGGTAATCGTCGGAGAGATCCATGATCTCGGCATAGGTGATCTTGCCGTCGGCATCCGTCATGCGGATGTTGCCTTCGGCATGGAGCCGCTTGGTCTTCTGGTCGTAAATGACCCTATCGGCCTCGACGCTGGTGCCGTTGTAGAACAGCTGGACGTTACCGACCGCGGAGACGCGCGAATTGTTGTAGTCGTAGTCGACCTCGGTCGCCTGCACCAGCATCTGGTTGTCGTTGGGGCCCCTCTGCGGCTTCGGACGCGGTGGCAACGGATTATAGGTGTACTGGGCGGAGGCGGGCATCACTGCAGCAAGGTCGATCACCGCGCCGAGCGAAGCGGCAGCGGCGACTGCGAGCAGAAGCCTGCGAACGGACCAGCCGCGCCCGTTCGCGCGCACCAATGTGCGCCGCGTCGAACGAGACACGAGCCCTCGGTGGACGGCAGTCACTATCCGTCCTCCTGATAGAGCAAGGCCAAAAAGCCGGTGAGGCCGCCCACCACAACGGGCAACCACGCCGCAGCGATCGGATGCATCAACTCAGCCTTGCTCAAATCCTCAGTTACTTTCGACAGGACGTAGAGCAGAAAGCCTGCGCCCACGCCACTCAAAACCATCTTCTGCACGCCGCCCATCCGGAAGAAGCGCAACGACACGGAGGCCGCCAGCATCACCATGGCCGCCAGCAAAAACGGCTGTGCCAGAAGCTTCTGATACTGGAGTCGGTATCCTGCTGTCGCGAAGCCCGAGCTTTCGGAGGAGCGGATGTAGCTCGGTAGTTGCCAAAAGGACACAGTCTCTGGTGTGGAAAAGCTGTTGCGGACCTGCGCCTCGGTCAATGTCGTCGGGATCTCGAGGCGGGCCTGGTCGACTGGCGGGGAGTCCAGCGAGAAGCGGCGGACGCCCTTGAACAGCCAACGGCCAGCCTCCAGCGTCGCCTCGCGCGCTTCGATCCGTTCCTTGAAGTGCTGCTCCGTATCAAACCGGAACAGCGTGAGGCCGGTGAGCCGGACGCCCTGCTGCTCGCTGCGCGCCGCATTGATAATGGTCTGGCCGTCGCTGGTCACCTGATTGAGCCAGAAGCCGGACGCATCCTGGATGCCGCCGCCGGGCGCCGAGCCGAACAGCTCCGCCTCCATGCGCTTGGAGAGTTCGCGCAAGTTGGCCGACATCGGATTGTAGGCGACGGTGGCGATCACCCCGATCAGGAGCGCGCTGCCGAGCGCCGGCGAGATGAACTGCCAGGCGGAAATGCCGGCAGCGCGCGCGACCACGAGCTCGAGCCGGCGGGAGAGCGCGAGATAGCAGGTCATCGCGCCGATCAGCATGCAGAACGGCGTCAGCTTCTCCAGGAGCTGCGGCACCCGGAACAGCGAGGTCTCGGCCACCATGATCGCCGAGGCGGATGCAAGGCCGGAGGTCTTGCGCACCATCTCGATGTAGTCGACCAGCACCAGCAGCAGGAAGATGCTGGCGAACACGCCGAGCGCGGCGACCACGAAGCGGCCGGCGAAATAGCGCCCGAGCGTGTTGGTGAGCATGCTCATGCGATGGCCGGCCGTCTGAACAGCCGCGCGATCCGTGCGTTCGATCTGTTGATGGCCTCCATGAGGCGCGGAGGCGGCTCGACCACCACGCCGCCGATGATCATCCAGAGCCCGACGCCGATGGCGCCCATGACCATCGCGTATTGCACCAGCACCGCCCCCGGCGATTTCACCGCCATCACCGAGCAGGCGAAGCCGGCCATGCGCAGGCCGAACACCGCGAGGATCGAGGAGCCGATCGAGAAATTGCGGCTTTGGCGGGTGGTGCGAGGCGCACCCAGGAATGCAAAGGTCAGCACAGCAAAGGCGAAGGGATAGATCGGCGCCAGGATGCTGTCGTGCAGGGCCGAACGGAACTGGCCGGGAATCTGCTTGTAGACCGGATCGTCCTCGGACGGCGAGAACAGCTCCCAGAGATAGCGTTCGCGGATGCCGAGGGTGACGTCGCGGCCCTGGCCCGAGAATTTGGACATGTCGAAGCCATAGCGGCCGAACGCCACCAGCGCCGGGTCGCGCTTGCCGGCTTCGAAGCGCTGGAGATTGCCCGTCTCTAGCACCAGGAACGATCCGGTCTCGTTCTTCACCACCTCGCCGTGCTCGGCGACGATCGAGACGCGCTCGTTCGGATCGCGGCGATCGTCGATGAAGATGCCGGCGAGGATGCCGCCGGGCTGGCGCTCGCGGATCCGGATCGTCAGATTCTTGTCGAGCTGGGCGAAGCGGCCGGGTTGGAGAATGTTGGTGAGCACGTCGGCGGTGATCTCGGCGTCCCATTGCTTGATCCGCCGCATTCCGTCGGGAGCGAGATAGGCCGCGATGAAGGCGACCAGCAGCGCCACCACACAGGTGGCGTAGAAGAACGGATAGAACAGGCGGAACGGCGAGAAGCCCGCCGCATTCATCACGATGATCTCGGAATCGGTCGCCAGCTTGTTCAGCGTGTGCGAGATCGCGATCATCAACGCGATCGGCGAGATGATCAGGACCAGGGCCGGGATGACGAGGCTGGTGATGCCGAGGAAGGTGAGGATGGTCTGACCCTGGCTCGTCATCAGGTCAATGCCGCGCAACGCCTGCGTAATCCAGATCACGCCGGTGAGGCTGACCAGGACCAGCGCAAACGACGCGAGCGTCGTGCGGAAGATATACTTATCAATCGACCCCATGCGCTACCGCACGAATCCCACCAAGGCCCCAATGCTGGCTGGAATCCGGCTGCCCGACCCAATCCCGAAACGGGATCCCCAAGGGACGGCCAGCCATCGGTTCCGCCAGCTTACTCTCTCACTAGCATCCCTTTGATCCGTCAACAAAATGGCTGCCCCGTGGCACCCTCAATATATGGTTAATATTTCGCTCGTTGTGGCCTGAGGGCCACGGCGGCGCTTGGCATCTGGCGGGCTGCTGGCCCATAGTACGAAAATCTCAGTGAATCGCCGTTCAGCTCCGGCCCCTGGCCGGGATCGCGGGACGGCGAAAAGCCCCACATTTTGGAGGAGTTACCATGTCCGATGCCATCAAGGTCGGCTTTGTCCCGCTGTCTGCCGCCCCCCGTGGCATCCTGGTTGTGTTCTGCGACGATGGCCTGAAGCTCGGCCCCGCGACGGCAAAGGCGCTCGGCAGCGCCGCTGACCTCGTGAAGCGGGCGGCCTCCGCGGCCGCCTTCAAGGGGAAGAGCGGGGCCGCGCTGGACATCCTGGCACCTGAGGGGGTGAAGGCCACCCGCCTGATCGTGATCGGCGCGGGCAAGGCGGCCAGCCTGAAGGCGAACGATTTCCTCAAATTCGGCGGCGTGGCGGCAAGCAAGCTTCCGGCCGGGACCGCGGCCATGACGATCCTGGCGGAGCTGCCCGATGGCGCCATGACCAGCGACCAGGCGGTCGCGGTCGCCTCGGGCCTTCGCTTACGCGCCTACAAGTTCGACCGCTACAAGACCAAGAAGAAGGACGGCGAGGAGGGCGGCTCGCGCGCCGACATCTCGCTTGCGGTCGGCGATGCCACTGCTGCGAAGAAGGCGTTCGCCGCGGCTGGCCACGTCGTCGATGGCGTGATCATCGCGCGCGATCTCGTCAACGAGCCGCCGAACGTGCTTTTCCCCGAGGAATTCGCGCGCCGCGCCGGCCAGCTCCGCAAGCTTGGCGTCAAGGTCGAGGTGCTCGACGTCAAGGCGATGCAGAAGCTCGGGATGGGCGCGCTGCTCGGCGTCGGCCAGGGCTCGACGCGGCCCAGCCGCACCGTGATCATGCGCTGGGACGGGGCCAAGAAGGGCGAGGCGCCCGTCGCGTTCGTCGGCAAGGGCGTCTGCTTCGACACCGGCGGCATCTCGATCAAGCCGGCCGGCAGCATGGAGGACATGAAGGGCGACATGGGGGGAGCTGCCTGTGTCGTCGGCCTGATGCATGCGCTCGCGGCGCGTAAGGCCCAGGTCAACGTGGTCGGCGCCATCGGTCTCGTCGAGAACATGCCCGACGGCAATGCGCAGCGGCCGGGCGACATCGTCACCTCGATGTCGGGCCAGACCATCGAGATCATCAACACCGATGCCGAAGGCCGCCTCGTGCTCGCCGACGTGCTCTGGTACGTTGCGAAGAAGGTGAAGCCCAAATTAATGGTGGACCTGGCGACGCTGACCGGTGCCATCATGGTCGCGCTCGGCACCGAGCATGCCGGCATGTTCTCCAACAATGACGAGCTCGCCGACCGGCTGATCGCGGCCGGCCTCGAGAGCGGGGAAAAGGTCTGGCGCATGCCGCTCGGTCCCGAATACGACAAGCTGATCGATTCCCAGTTCGCCGACATGAAGAACACCGGCGGCCGTCACGGCGGCTCGATCACCGCGGCGCAGTTCCTGCAGCGCTTCGTCGACGATGTGCCCTGGGCGCATCTCGACATTGCCGGCACCGCCATGGGCGCGCCGAAGACCGACATCAACCAGAGCTGGGGAAGCGGCTATGGCGTCCGTCTGCTGGATCGTCTGGTCGCAGATCATTACGAGCGCAAATGACCGAAGTGCTGTTCTATCATCTGCAAAACATGACGGTGGAGAACGTGTTGCCGCCGCTTCTGGAGAAATCCCTCGAGCGCGGCTGGCGCGTCGTGGTGCAGTCGACGTCGGAGGAGCGCGCCGATGCGCTGGACGCGCATTTGTGGACCTATCGCGACGATTCCTTCCTGCCGCACGCGACATGGCGCGTGAACGATGCCGTCGACCAGCCGATCGTGCTGGCGATCGAGGCGGACAATCCGAACGGCGCCAATGTCCGCTTCCTGGTCGACAACGCCGCGCTGCCGCAGGACGCGGAGGGCTACGAGCGCATGGTGTTGTTGTTCAACGGGGACGATCCGGACGCGCTTGCGCTCGCCCGCAGTGCCTGGGCCGATTGCAAGGCGCGTGGATTTGATGTCACCTATTGGCAGGCCGACGAGCGGGGCCGGTGGCAGAAGCGGAATTAGAGACTGCTCGCAATTAATGATAATTTGCACTTTACGAACGATGCTGGCTTCGGTCACCTTCGTGCCGCAAAGGGATGTTGGGACAATCGTTTAGGGCTGGTCCTTCACGCGGGGAATTAGTTTATCGTGCGACATCAAAAGCTTCCCGGCTCGCTCATGATTGCGTTAGCTGCCGTAGCACCGCTGGTCGCGGGCTGCTCTGGCGGGACTGATCTGTTGTCGAAGGACGCAGAATGGTTCCAGAAGCCCGGCCGTCTCTTCATCAAGAACATCTCGATCGAATCGCCGCCACTCACGCCTGATAAACCGGTGGGAGCCGAGGATCTCGTCAGTGCCGACGGTGGCTGTCCCGGCATGGCGCCGCCTCCCGGGCCGGCAGACGCCAATGCATCGAGCACGGCGCCCGCGCCGCTGGGCGGCACGGTCGCGCTTGGCCATACCGAATGCGACGTGGTGCGCGGCATCGGGGCGCCTTCGTCGGTCAACCTCTCCAATGACGCCATCGGCCGCCGCGTTGCCGTGGTGACTTGGACGACCGGTCCGCGAGCGGGGATCTATACGTTCACCGCCGGACGCTTGTCCTCGATCGAGGGCAATCCCGAGCCGCAGCCGGCGCCGAAGGCGACCAAGCCGAAGCCGAAGAAGAAGTCGGCATAAGCGCGGCCGCGTGACATGACTTGTTTCCCAGAGAGCCGACGCTTGCGGTCGCCATTGTTCTCTGTGTCTAAGCGGTTCAATCTCAACGCTCCGATGAACGCGGCAGGAAGCCGTTGAATTCGGAGTCCCATTGCTGGCTCTTTGCCATCCGTCTCGGCTGAACACATGCGCCGAAGAAGTTGGTCGCCTTTTCGGTTCTGATTGCTGGCTCCCTCCGTGAATGCTCGCGGGGCGGATTACGCCGTGCAGACGCCTGCCACCGCGACCTTCTGGAACAGATGCGGAGAAGCGACTGCGGACGCGGGATAGGCCGCGATCTTTGATCTGAATTCGGTGTGCGTGAACGCAGCCCTGAAGTGGGCAGTCGATTCCCAGACAGCATAGTTCAGATAGGTCGGACTCTCGCCGATCGCGCGATGAAGCTGAGTGGCAATGAAGCCGGGCTGCCGCTTCATGAAGACCGCATCGTCCTGCCAGACCTCGAGGAAGGTTTGCTCATCGGCCTTGTCGAGGGTGAAGACATTCACCAGGACGACGGGGCCGGCGTCAATGCCGAGTTGACGGTCGATCGGAAAGGAAGGGTCCAGCGGGCGTAGCAGCGACATGAAGGCCTCCGGTAACTTGGTTATATGATGTCAGTGTGGTACTATGGATACGATGTCAAATCGACATTATGATGTCAATACGGTCTATGGTGACGATATGTTGAAGTCGCAGCGAACGTCGGCCGGCGATGCCCTGACCAAGCTCATGCTTGACTTGTTCCGGCTGAACAGCCTGCTCTTGACCGCGGGTGACCGTCTGGTGGCCCGGCTCGGACTTACGAGCGCCCGTTGGCAGATACTGGGCGCCATTGTGCAGGCGGAGCGTCCCCAACCGGTGGCTTGGCTCGCCCGCGATCTGGGCGCCAACCGCCAAAATGTGCAGCGGATCGTCAACGACCTGCACGCGGACGGCCTTGTCGCCTTCGAGGCCAACCCGCATCACCGCCGAGCGCAGCTTGTTGTCCTCACTGACAAGGGACGGCGCGCTTTCGATGCCGCGATGGCTTTGCAGGCGCCGTGGGTCAACAGCCTTTCGGAAGGGCTTGCGGTGAAGGACCTGCAAACCGTCCATCGCATCGTCGCGGCACTACGCAAGAAGCTCGAGAGCGAGACCGAGGAGCAGACGTAACGCTCGGCGAGCGGGGCACGCGCGTCCGCGGTGCGTCATCATCGTGATCGCGACATGGCTGTTGAACCTGCTTTCCTGATGGTCTTGCCGCCACGAATACGCTCATATGGAGCTACAAGAATTTGGAGGAGACTATGCGGTTCATCGCCTTCATATCGGCTCTGCTTCTGCCGCTCGGCGCGGCGGTCGCCCAGGACTATCCGGCGAGGCCCATCACCATCCTGGTGCCCTTCGCCGCCGGCGGACCGACCGACACCATCGCGCGCCTGACCGCGGCAGGCATGGCGAAATCCCTGGGACAGCAGGTCATCGTCGAGAACGCGACCGGCGCCGGCGGCACCATCGGCACGACCCGCGCCGCGCGCGCGCAGCCGGACGGGTATACGCTCTTGATCCATCACGTCGGCATCTCGACCGCCGCGACGCTCTACCGCAATTTGAGCTACGACACGAAGACGGCTTTTGCGCCGATCGGACTTGTGACCAACGCGCCGATGACCATCATTGCGCGTCCGGATTTCCCGGCCGACACGCTCAAGGACCTGGTCGCCTATGCCCAGCAGCAGGGCGACAAATTGACCTACGCCAATGCCGGGCTCGGCGCGGCGTCGCATCTCTGCGGCATGCTGTTCATGACGGCGATCCAGAAGCAGCTCACCACGGTGCCCTACAAGGGCAACGGCCCCATCATGAACGACCTGCTCGGCAGGCAGATCGATCTCACCTGCGACCAGGCGACGAACACCACCGGACCGATCACGGCCAAGCAGGTCAAGGCCTATGCGATCACCACCAAGGAGCGGCTGAGGAGCCTGCCCGATCTGCCGACGGCCGACGAGGCCGGCCTCAAAGGTTTCGAGCTCGGCGTCTGGCACGGCATCTATGCCCCCAAGGGCACGCCGCCGGCGATCGTTCAAAAGCTGACGGCTGCGCTCCAGACGGCGCTCAAGGATCCGACGCTGATAGCCCGGTTCAACGACATCAACACCGAGCCTGTCCCGCAGGACAAGGCGACGCCCGAGGCGTTGGGTGCGATGCTGACGAGCGAGATCGACCGCTGGGCGCCGATCATCAAGGCAGCCGGCCAATACGCCGACTGAGTCATCCCAGTATAATGGTGCCGACATCGCCGCCGGGCGGCGCCGACCGCGCCGTAAAAGAACATTCAGTGCAATGGCTCATTTCCGGGTATTAACATACCGGTACTGTGCATGGGGTTGTTTTCACGATTTTGATGAGGCGGGACGTTATCCCGCCGCCTCATCGTATTGCGTGCTCGCCTCGAGCCATTGCTCCTCCGCGCGCGCCAATGCGTCGGCCGCGTTCGCGCGGGCCTTCGACAGTTGCGCAGCCTGCTTGGGGTCGCGGGTGAAGATGTCGGGCAGCGCCAGCGCCGTGTCGATCTTGCTGATGATCTCGCTCACGCGGGCGATCTCGGCTTCGGCTTCCGCGATGCGCTTCTTCAGCGAGCCGCGATTGTCCGACCTCACGCGCTGCGGCTTCTCGCTCGCGACGCTGCGCTCGCGCGGCGCTTCGGCGTTGCGCGCGGACAGCACCAGGCGGCGGTACTCGTCGAGGTCGCCGTCGTAATTGGTCACGGTGCGGTTGGCGACGATCCAGAGCCGCTCGGCGCAGGCCTCGATCAGGTAGCGGTCGTGCGAAACCATGATCACTGCGCCGGGAAACTCGTTGATCGCCTCCGCGAGCGCGGCGCGGCTGTCGATGTCGAGATGATTGGTCGGCTCGTCCAAAATGATCATGTTGGGGCCGAAGAAGGTCGCTAGCCCCAGCAGCAGCCGTGCCTTCTCGCCGCCCGACAGTTTTCCGACTATGGTGTCGGCGGCCTTGCCGGAAAAGCCGATCGCACCGGCGCGGGCGCGCACCTTCGCTTCCGGCGCATCGCCCATCAGCTTGCGCACATGGTCGTAGGCGGAGGCGTCCTCGTTCAGCTCATCGAGCTGGTGCTGGGCGAAATAGGCGATCGACAGCTTGTCCGCGCGGGTCACTCTGCCAGAGAACGGAGCGAGCCGTCCGGCGAGCAGCTTGACCAGCGTCGACTTGCCATTGCCGTTGGCTCCGAGCAGCGCGATGCGGTCGTCATTGTCGATGCGTAAGGTGACGCGGCTCAGCACAGGCGTTTCCGGATCGTAGCCGACCGAGACGTTGTCGACGGCGATGATCGGCGGGGACAGGATCTTCTCCGGCGCCGGAAAGCTGATCTCGCGCACGTCCTCGGTGACCAGCGCCGTGATCGGCTTCAGCCGCTCCAGCATCTTGACGCGGGACTGCGCCTGCCGCGCCTTGGAGGCCTTGGCCTTGAAGCGGTCGACGAAGGCTTGCAACCGTGCGCGTTCGGCTTCCTGGCGCTTGACCTGCTTGGCATCGAGCAATTCGCGCGCGGCGCGCTGCTCCTCGAAGGAGGAATAGGTGCCCTTGTAGAGCGTGAGCTTGCCGCGCTCCAGATGCAGGATCTGGTCGACCGAGCTGTCCAGGAGGTCGCGGTCGTGGCTGATCACGATCACCGTGCGCGGATAATGCGCGAGGTGATCCTCCAGCCACAGCGTGCCTTCGAGATCGAGATAGTTGGTGGGCTCGTCGAGCAGCAACAGGTCGGGCGCCGCGAACAGCGTCGCGGCGAGCGCGACGCGCATGCGCCAGCCGCCGGAGAACTCGGCGCAGGGGCGGAGCTGATCGGCGGCGGAGAAGCCGAGGCCGGAGAGGATCGCGGCCGCACGGCTCGGCGCCGAATGCGCGTCGATGTCGACGAGGCGGGTCTGGATCTCGGCGATCCGGTGCGGATCGGTCGCGCGCTCGGCCTCGGCGAGCAGCGCGTCGCGTTCGAGATCGGCCCTGAGCACGACAGAGATCAGGCTCTCGGGGCCGTTCGGCGCCTCCTGCGCCAGGCTGCCGACGCGCCAGCGCGGCGGCAGCGTCACCGAGCCGTGCTCGGCCGCGACTTCGCCGCGGATCACCTTGAACAGGGTCGACTTGCCGGTGCCGTTGCGCCCGACCAGGCCGACGCGGGACCCGGGCGTGATCTGCACGGAACTCTGGTCAATCAGAAGGCGTCCGGCGAGGCGGACGGAGAGATCGGTGATGGACAGCATCCGGCCTTGTCACCGCAGGGCGCGTCGAACGCAACCCGTTTTTCCAAGCTTGTCGTTCAGCGTGCCCCTTCGGAAAACCGCTTCACACCTTTCCCGATCATGCTCCCATCAGTGCGATTCGCGCTCGCGCTGCCTCAATTCGTTGAGCAACTTCTCGAGGTGCGTCGGGAGGCGGGGATCGGGGCGCAGACTCTGCTGAAGCCGTTCGCCCACGGCATCGCGAATCGAGCGGCTGGTGCGCCGGTCGATCTGTTCGCTGTCATTGGCAAAAAGGCCAGCCATCGCGCGGTTCCGTGTTCTCAGAGGTAAGGACACGGTACCAAGTCATTGCGCCCAAAATGGTTTCGCTGCTTGCGGGGAATCCCCGGGATTCTCGTAAAAATTGTATTATGCCAGCCATGTCCGCCCAAATAAAAGGCCCCGGCGCGGACGCCGGGGCCTCTCCTGAAGGGTTACCTTGGGGGCATAGGTAACCCCTTTGTTCAGGAAGGTGCTTGCGGAAGGTGCTGTCGGGCTCAGTAGCAGCGGTTGATCAGCCGCCAGCGGGGTCCCCAGGGGGTCGGGACCAGCCGGCGCACGTAGCAGCCGCCATAACCGTAGGAGACGGGACCGCCGACATAGAAACGCGGTCCGCCCCAGCCGCGGTGCCAGCCGCCGCCGTGCCAGCCTCCGCCGTGCCAGCCGCCATGCCAGCCGCCATGCCAGTGGGCGGAAGCGGAGGTCGGCGCCAGCGCGGCACCAAGCGCGACCGCGGCAACGGCGGCAAGCGAAAGTTTCCTCAACATGGTGATCTCCTCAACAATTGCCGGCGCGGGGCTATCGCGCCGATGGAAAGGCCGCCGAAACGCTCTGCCTCATGGTCAGGCTTCGGTTCGATAGCCCCGACCTTACGCCCGCGAAGCTGAACCGAACCCTGATGCGGGTTTCAGATTCGGTTCATCTGAGTGAAATCGGTGTAATCCATGTTGAATCGCGGGCTGCGAGGCCTGCGGCGAAGCGCCTATGCGGCTGTTTCGGCGGTCGCTTGCCGTCCGGCAATGGCGCCGATATAAGCCCCGCAACTGCGAACCCCCGCATTCTCCCCGAGGACAAGATTTATGGCCATCGAACGCACTTTCTCGATCATCAAGCCCGACGCGACCGAGCGTAACCTGACCGGCGCAGTCAACGCCGTGATCGAGAAGGCGGGCCTGCGCATCGTCGCACAGAAGCGTATCCGCATGACCAAGGAGCAGGCCGAAACCTTCTATGCCGTGCACAAGGCGCGGCCGTTCTTCGGCGAACTCGTTGACTTCATGACTTCGGGGCCGGTCGTGGTGCAGGTGCTGGAAGGCGAGGGCGCGATCGCCAAATACCGCGAGGTGATGGGCGCGACCGATCCGGCCAAGGCTGCCGAGGGCACCGTCCGCAAGCTCTACGCCAAGTCGATTGGCGAGAATTCGGTGCACGGCTCGGATGCGCCGGAGACGGCCGCGATCGAGATCGCGCAGTTCTTCTCTGGCAACGAGATCGTCGGCTGATCTATCAGCCGATAGGTTAGGTACGACGGGCGAAAGGACTCATTGTGGACTGGCTCTGGCAGATCTTCGATCCCGCTACGATCGGGGCATTCTTCACCCAGTTCCGCAACGAAATGGCTGCGCCGACCTTCTGGATCGCGGTTGGCAAGATCATCTGGATCAATATCCTGCTCTCCGGCGACAACGCGCTGGTGATCGCGCTCGCTTGCCGCGGCCTCAGCCCGCGGCATCGGCTGTGGGGGATGATCTTCGGTGCCGGCGCGGCGGTGATACTGCGGATCATCTTCACCGGCATCGTCGCGACGCTGATGGAGCTGCCGTATCTCAAGCTCGTCGGCGGCCTTGCGCTGATCGTAATCGCGGCAAAGCTCTTGGTGCCGGAAAACGAGGACGAGGATGACGTCGAGTCGGCCTCGCATCTGTTGCAGGCCATTCAGATCGTCGTGGTCGCCGACATCGTCATGAGCCTGGACAACGTCATTGCGGTCGCTGCCGCAGCCAACGGCAGCGTGCCGCTGCTGATCCTCGGCCTCGCCATCAGCGTGCCGCTGATCGTCGCAGGTGCCGCGCTGATCATGGCGCTGCTCGCAAAGCTGCCGGTTCTGGTCTGGGCTGGTGCTGCGCTGCTCGGCTGGATCTCGGGAGAAGTGATCGCGACCGATCCCGGCGTCGCGCCGAAGCTGCACACGCTGTTCGACGGCCCGCTCGGCGCCTCGCTGGACAGCATGCTCGGCGCACTTCGCATCCCGCCGCAATTCACCCATGGCGGCGGAGGCGGCGAATATCTTTGCGCGCTTCTCGGCGTCGTCGTCGTGCTGGTCGTCGGCACCATCTGGCGTCGGCGTAGCCTGGGCGCGGCCGCGCTCGAATCCTCGGAGCGCCACGCCAAGGCCTCGGTCGAATAGTTTTTAACGGCGGACGATCGAGCCGGCGCGGCCAATCAGGCGGGCGAGCTGGCGGAAGCGGCTGCCGACGCGGTCGGCGACGAGATCGCCGAGGCGGTGTTCGAACACCAGCATCAGCTTGCGGCTCTGGCTGCGGAAATGCGTGGCGGGTAGCACGCCCGGCCGCGCCGCCGAAATCAAGTGCGCGACGCGGAACGCTGCTCCCAGGAGGCGGGCGCGCTCGAGCTGCGCCGGCGTCAGCAGGCCCTGCATGTTAGCCGGCGGCTGGTTTTCCTCGCTCAGGCCCGCATAGCGATAGAACACCGACAAGCCGACGAAGGCGCGCTCGGTATGGGTGATCGCGCCGAAATTGCCATTGACGACGAGGCTTAGCGTCTGCTCGCCGCGATGATCGGGGTGCACGCGCCAGCCGATGTCGGAGAGCAGGCACGCGGTGTGGCGCAGGCGGCGGTCCTCTTCGGTCTCGCGCAGCTTCACGACGCGCGCAAGGCGGTCGGTCCAGGCGATCAGCTCGCGGGCATGCTTCGCCGAGCGCGACAGCAGCTGGTTGAGCTCCTCTGCTGCGCAGATCAGCCCGTCCTTGTTGCGTTCGGAGTCCGAGAGCTTCTCGTGCAACAAACCCTCGCGCACACCGAAGGTCGAGAACACGATGGTTTTCGGCTTCGCCACGCGGATGATGTGCTCGAGCACCAGGGCGGCATAGGTGAGGAGCGGGCGGCGTGCATCAGCGACGATCTCGATATCGGCCAGCATGTCGGCGGCCGCAAGCCGGCGCAAACGCCGCGAGAAGTCGAGCGCCTCGGCCGCCGAAATCGAATAGCCGTGCATCACCTGGAGCGGATAGCCGCTCTGGATGATGTGGATACGCGCGAGCGCACGCCAGGTGCCGCCGACCGCGTAAAAAGTGCGGCCGCGGCCCGCGGCGAGCTGCGGCACCTCGTCGAGCGCCTCGCGCACGATACGGTCGGCGCGCTTGAGCGATTTGTGTGCGAGGTCCTGGAGCGCGAGGCCACCGAGCGGCAGCGTCACGCCGCTGCGCACGCTGTTCCTGCGCACGTCGATCAGCTCGAGCGAGCCGCCGCCGAGATCGCCGACGATGCCGTCGGGATGATGGATGCCGGAGATCACGCCGAGGGCCGACAGCCGCGCTTCGCGCGGGCCCGACAGGATCTCGATCTTCACGGCGCAGATGCGCTCGGCCTTCGCGATGAAGTCGGGACCATTGGAGGCGTCGCGGCAGGCGGCAGTCGCAATTGCGAACACGCGTCCGACCTGCATCACGCGGCACAGGGCGCGGAACCGCTTCAGCGAGGTCAGCGCCTTGTCGACGGCGTCGGGCGCGAGCAGGCCCGTGCTCTGCACTTCGCGCCCGAGGCCGCACAGCGTCTTCTCGTTGAAGATCGGAATGAGGCTGCGCGCCAGCGCCTCGTAGACGACGAGGCGGACCGAGTTCGAACCGATGTCGATGACCGCGACGCTCGAGCCGCGCTTGCGCGGCTGCTTCACGTTGAGAATCCGGGATCAGGATTGATGACGTTCATTACGCCGCGTGAGACGGCGCGGCGAGGATTCCTTGAGCGACTTTCCACGGCCAGACAGACTCGGATTCGTCATGAAGTAGTTGTGGACGTTGAAAGGCTCCTCGCCCTTCGCGGCTTTCATACGCGTTGAGGACCCGTCCGGCAACAATTGCCAGCTCTGCTCATTGTCCTTCAGGTTCGCGACCATGATCTGTTCGAGAACCTGCTGATGCACCGTGGGATTTTGCAGCGGACACAGCACCTCGACGCGGCGGTCGAGGTTGCGCGGCATCATATCGGCCGAGGAGATATACACAGCCGCTTTTGCGCTCGGCAGGCCTTGGCCCATGCCGAAGCAGTAGATTCGGCCGTGTTCCAGGAAACGTCCGATGATCGACTTGACACGGATGTTCTCCGACAGACCGGGGATCCCGGGCCTGAGACAGCAGATGCCGCGCACCACGAGCTCGACCTGGACGCCGGCCTGCGAGGCCTCATAGAGCGCGTCGATGATGTCGGGGTCGACCAGCGCGTTCATCTTCATCCAGACCGCGCCGTGCCGGCCGTGCCGTGCATGCGCGGTCTCGCCCTGGATGTGCTCGATGATGCGCTTGCGCAAGGTCAATGGCGACACCGCCATCTTCTCCAGATCGCTCGGCGCGGCATAGCCGGTGATGAAATTGAACACGCGAGCCGCGTCGCGGCCGATGGTCGGGTCCGACGTGAAGTAGGAGAGGTCGGTGTAGATGCGCGCGGTCACCGAGTGATAATTGCCGGTGCCGGTATGCACGTAAGTCGTGAGGCTGCCGCCCTCGCGGCGCACCACCATCGAGAGCTTTGCGTGCGTCTTCAGTTCGAGAAAGCCGTAGACGACCTGCACGCCGGCGCGCTCGAGGTCGCGCGCCCAGCGGATGTTGGCCTCTTCGTCGAAGCGCGCCTTCAGCTCGATCAGCGCCGTGACCGACTTGCCGGCCTCGGCGGCTTCGGCGAGCGCACGCACGATCGGCGAGTTGTTGGAGGTGCGGTAGAGCGTCTGCTTGATCGCGACTACATCTGGGTCGCGCGCGGCCTGCTGCAGAAACTGCACCACCACGTCGAAGGATTCGTAGGGGTGATGGACGATGAGATCCTTCTGCCGGATCGCAGCGAAGACGTCGCCGGCATGCTCGCGCACGCGCTCGGGATGGCGAGGCACGTAAGGGGTGAATTCGAGGTCGGGACGGTCGAGACGAGTGAGCTGCGAAAGCTCGTTCATGGCGAGCACGCCGTCGACGAGAAACACCTCGTCGTCAGCCGTCGACAGCGCATGCTGCACGAAGCTGCGCAGCTGCTCCGGCATCTTGGCGTCGATCTCGAGCCGGATCACCGACCCGCGGCGGCGCCGCTTCAGCGCGGTCTCGAACAGGCGAACGAGGTCTTCGGCCTCTTCCTCGATTTCGAGCTCGGAGTCGCGGATGATGCGGAAAGCGCCCTGGCCATGCAGATTATAGCCGGGGAAGAGACGGTTGATGAACAGGGCGGTTGCCTGCTCCAGCGAAATCAGCCGGACGGCCTTGCCTTCGGCCGGCAGGCGGATGAAGCGGTCGATCTTGCCGGGCATGCGGATCAGGGCGTTCATCTGCTTGCCGTCGGCAGCGCGCGTGAGCTGGAGCGCGATGGTGAAGCCGAGGCTAGGAATGAACGGGAAGGGGTGGGCCGGATCAATTGCGAGGGGAGTCAGCAGCGGGAACACGTTATTGAGGAAGTAGTCCTCGATCCAGGTCCGTTCCGGCTTGGTGACGTCCTTGCCGTCGACCAGGACGATGCCGACCTCGGCGAGCGTGCCGCGCAGGTCGCGCCAGATCGCCTGCTGGTCGGAGGCAAGTTGGGAGACGGTACGATTGATCAAGGCAAGCTGCTCCGACGGGGTCAGGCCGTCCGGGCTGCGCTCGGCAATGCCCTCGCGCACCTGGGCCTTGATGCCGGCGACGCGGACCATGAAGAACTCGTCGAGATTGTTTGCCGAGATCGACAGGAATCGCACCCGCTCCAGCATGGGATGGCTGGGATTGACCGATTCTTCCAGGACACGGCGGTTGAAATGCAGCCAGGACAGCTCGCGGTTGATGAACCGTTCGGGGCTCGAAGCGATCGCCGGCAGGCTCTCCGTTTCCGGGGCTTTTTCTTTGATTTCAACAGCTTGCGCAGAGTCCATGAGAAGTCGATCCATCCAGTTCACCCCAATTGCGACTTACGCGCAAAATCGGTGGGAGCATGTGTTAGAGCGATGACGTTTCGATGACATTGATGTTCCGCCGCTCCGCCGCGTCAAGCGGCTGGTGCCAGCGAACTGGTCAGACGTCCCGAAGCAGCTCGGCCGCCAGCGCCCGGGTGACGGGGCGGCCAAGCCGCAGGGCCTCGCTGTCGAGCAATTCTACCGCCTGCCGGGCGGCGGCCGAGGATCGCTCCAGCCGGGTAGCGAGGTAGCTGACGATGTTCTCATCCACCGTGAGCTGGCGGTCAGCGCAGAATTTGACGATGAGGCCGCGGAAAAGCTGGTCGTCCGGCGACAGCAACGCGACCACCGGCACGGCGCGCAGACGCGAGCGCAGGTCGCGAAGCTCGATCTCGAGCGATGCGGGTAGCTCGCGCCCGGTGAAGAGGACGTAGGCGCCATCCTCGCGGGCGAGGTTCATCAGGTGGAAGAGGGCGCGCTCGTCAAACTCTTTCGCCTTGAGATCTTCGACGACCAGCGCTCCGGTCGCGAGCGCGCCCGGGACCGCGGCGGCGGCCAGCGCATTGGCCGTGGTCGAGCGGGCGCCTGATACCTCGGCCCAGATCGCGGCGAGATGGCTCTTGCCACTGCCTTCGGGGCCGGTCAGCCACATGATCCGGTTCGGCCATTCCGGCCAGGCGTCGATCAGGCCGAGACCGGCCGCGTTGGCGGGGCCCTCGAGGAAATTGTCCCGGCTGAGGCTTTCCGCATGCGGAAGCGAAAACGCCAATTGTCGGGGATGAACGCGGCCTGCCACGCTTGCCTTGCTCCATGCCGGCGTCCCGGCCTCGTTTGGATTCGACTTTCGAGCGGGAGTTGGCCTTTTGCGGGGCCACATCCACTCATTTGGCCTCGATCGTGCTCATGTGCCGCAGCCACTCGACGAGATAGAGCGACACCGAGGAGAGCGTGAACACCGTGACGAGGCCCATCAGGATCGTATCATAGGGTGCCGGCTTGAAGCCGAAGGCAAGCGCCGCCAGCACCAGCGCCGCGAATGCCACTTGTGCCACAGTATTGAGCTTGGACACCTTTGATGGCTTCATCTCGACCGGCCGGTCGAACAGCCAGGATACGATCACGGCGGCGACGATCATGATGTCGCGCGAGACCACCAGGATGACGATCCAGCGCGGAATCGCCCCCCAGATGCCGAGCGCCATGTAGATCGAGACCAGCAGCGCCTTGTCCGCGAGCGGATCGAGCAGGGCGCCGAGCTCACTCGCCATGTTGAACCGCTTAGCCAGGAAGCCGTCCACGGCGTCGCTGATACCGGCGATCAGGAAGACCGCGAACGCCACCTCCATTTGGCTCGACACGATGGCCCAGACGATGATCGGGACCAGCATGATGCGGCCCAGGGTAATGATATTCGGAATACTCACGCGGCGCTTCCCGGCACCCGGCCTGACTTCGGATCCGGCCCCTAGGGAGGCTGAACCGGTTGATATCTACATACTATAAGGCGGGGCGCCACGCTTGCCATTGCGTGTCCCCGGAATTCGACGTAACCAGCCGCAAACCCACTGGAAATCGGGCATGACCGACCGCAAAAACGGCCTCACTTACGCCGATTCAGGCGTCGATATCGACGCGGGCAACCGCCTCGTCGACCTGATCAAGCCGATGGTGCGCGCCACCGCGCGGCCCGGCGCCGACGCCGAGATCGGCGGTTTCGGCGGCCTGTTCGACCTCAAGGCGGCCGGTTTCAAGGACCCCGTCCTGGTCGCCGCCACCGATGGCGTCGGCACCAAGGTCAAGATCGCGATCGAGACCGGCCTGCATGGCGGCATCGGGATCGATCTTGTCGCGATGAGCGTCAACGACCTCGTGGTCCAGGGCGCCGAGCCGCTGTTCTTCCTGGACTATTTCGCCTGCGGCAAGCTCGATCCGGAGGCCACCGCCGCGATCGTCGCGGGTGTTGCGGAGGGCTGCCGGGAATCCGGCTGCGCCTTGATCGGCGGCGAAACGGCCGAGATGCCCGGCCTCTACAAAGACGGCGATTACGACCTCGGCGGATTTGCAGTCGGCGCCGCCGAACGCGGTACGCTGCTGCCGCGCCCGGACATCGCGGCGGGCGACGCCGTGATCGGGCTCGCGTCGTCGGGTGTGCATTCCAACGGCTTCTCGCTGGTGCGCAAGATCGTGGAACAATCCGGTCTCGGCTTTCAGGCGCAGGCGCCGTTCGCGCCGGTCATGACGCTCGGCGGCGCGCTGCTGACGCCAACGCGGCTCTACGTCAAATCCTGCTTGCGTGCGATCCGCGAGACCGGCGCGGTGAAGGGGCTGGCCCACATCACCGGCGGCGGTTTCACCGACAACATTCCGCGCGTGCTGCCGAAGAACCTCGGCGTCGGCATTGACCTCGCACGCCTGCCGGTGCTGCCGGTGTTCAAATGGCTGGCCGCGCAGGCTGGCATCGCCGAACTCGAAATGCTGCGCACCTTCAATTGCGGTATCGGCATGATTGCGATCGTCGAGCCTGACAAGGTCGAGCAGGTGGTTGAGGTCTTCACCGATGGCGGCGAGACCGTGGCGCAGCTCGGCACCGTGATTCCCGCCGAGGGCGAGCACCGCGTCGTCTATAACGGCCATCTCGACCTGGCGCTGTGATGAAGCGCCGCGTCGCCATCCTGATCTCCGGCCGGGGCTCCAACATGGCCGCGCTGATCAAGGCAGCAAGCTCGGCGGATTTTCCGGCGGAGATTTCGCTGGTGATCTCGAACAAGACCGGTGCGCCGGGGCTGGAACGGGCCAGGGCGAGCGGCGTGACGACCGAGGTGATCGAGAGCAAGCCGTTCGGCAAGGATCGCGCCGGCTTCGAGAAAGTATTGCAAGCCGCGCTCGACCGGCACGGCATCGAGCTGATTTGCCTGGGCGGCTTCATGCGCCTGTTCACGGCGGATTTCACCAAGGCCTGGTACGGGCGGATGCTCAACATCCATCCGTCGCTGCTGCCGTCCTTCCCCGGTCTCGATCCGCACGGCCAGGCCCTGCGTGCCGGCGTCAAGCTATCCGGTGCGACGGTGCACTTTGTCATTCCAGAGACCGACGCAGGCCCGATCGTGATGCAGGGCGCCGTCCCCGTCAGCGATCACGACACGGTGGATACGCTGTCCGAGCGTATCCTCGAAGTCGAGCACCGCATTTATCCCGAGGCGCTGCGGCTGCTCGCGACCGGCAAGGTCCGGATCGAGGGTGATGTGTGCAGGACGGTGGGCAGCGCGGCGTCGGAGAATTTTCTGATTGCGCCCGTGGTGGGCTGAGCCGGGCACCTCGGGCTCACTCGATGTAGCCTGCTGCCTCGCCGTTACGAACATATCCGTAGATCCTGACCGGCCGTCGTCTGCTCTCCGGCAAACCGCATGCGGCGCAGGATTGCGCGGACAAGTTCACGTTGGTGCGCGGTCTCGGTGGATAGTTCAGCCCATTCCATCCAATCCCATCCAACGCTCATCCAGTGATAGAACCATTCGCCATCCCACTGGCTCAGATTTCCCGTTTCCAGGTTCTTGCAGCGAAATCGAGGTTGATCGGAGGGGGCAAGGGCGAGCATCGCCTCCCGCAACTCGCGCCATTTTGTATCATTCGCGGCCGAATAATAGTCGGACTGCTGAGCCATATGGCTGCCAAACAAAATCCCCCGGCAGAGCCGGGGGCAACGTCATGATCTCTCGCGTGTCGTGAGAGGCATCAGGAGACCTTGAGGTTCTCCGCGGATGATTTGCCGCGGTTCTCCACGAGGTCGTATTCAACCACCTGGTTCTCGTTGAGGGTCGAGAGTCCGGCGCGCTCGACGGCGGAGATGTGGACGAACACGTCCTTGTCGCCGCCGTTCGGCTTGATGAACCCATAGCCCTTGGTCGGGTTGAACCATTTGACGGTGCCCTTTTGTGGCATCGCTAGTCTCCTCCACTAGATAGCAAAAAGACGCGGCCGGTTTTTCGCGTGCCACGCCACAAACGGCCTTCCGAAAGTCTGTCGAGTCTTGAGTCTCAATGTCGCGAAACGCACAGCCAGCGGCCAATTCCGTTGTGGCCAATATTGCAACATGAAAACCGTGCGTTAGCAAGCAGAGCACGAATTTCAAAATCGCCCCGGATGTGCCCGGGCCCAATTTCGACCTGTGGCCGGGGAACCACAATCAGGAGCAATCCCCCTTATCTGGAGGCGTCCCGTGGTTGACCCTCCGTAACAGTTCGGCGCAAATCAGCTCATGGGCGCTCATGTTGCATTTTTGCGCGCCGCCATTTGCTTCGGGTTTTGTCGTCATGCGCTGCACTGCGCAGCCACCAGGGACACGGCAGACGATCGGGCTGAACCGCGTCCGCCGGGTCGCGGCAGCGATCGCCACGACCTTCACCCTTATGGCGTTTGCGCTCATCGTGACGATGTCGGCGGCTACGGCCGTCCTCGCGCAAAGTCCCACGCCGACGCCGACCCCGACCCCGACACCCACGCCGTCGCCGACCCCGGTCCCGATGCCGACCTCGGCCAATTATGACCAGTCGGCCGGCAACAGCACGCTCAATCTCGGCTCAGGTTTCCTGGAGCGCCTCGGCAACCAGGCATCGAGCGGCTTTAACCGGGCGTTGCGGACCAATCCCGGCGGTGGCGGCGCATCGGCGAGCACCGAAGATCCGCGCTACCGCACCTGGTTCGAGGGCTATGGCATCTCGGTCCGCACCGATGCGCAAGGCGACTTCGTCGGCGACAAGCGCAAGACTTTTGGCGGCGTCGCCGGCATCGGCGCACGGCTCGCGCCGGGTGTCAGTATCGGCTTTTCGGTCGACCAGAGTCACACCGACATCGACGTGCCCTTGGCGCTCCAGTCCGCGACACTCGACCTCACCCAAATCGGCTTCAATGGCTCCGTCGACAAGGGGCCATGGACCTGGGCCTTTGCGGTGGTGCACGGCTTTGGCAAGGTCCGTTCCAGCCGTAATACCGGCCTTGGGCTTGCGCGGGCGGCTACAGCGCCGCGGTCGACGGCGCGCTGACCGAGATCAGCTATTACTGGACCAAGGACCAGATGCGCATCGTGCCGAAGGGCGCGGTCGAATACGTGCGCGGTACCAGCGCGGCGTTCCAGGAGGTCGGCGGCCTTGATCCGCTCAACGTCGGCGCAACAGCGCTGTCGCGTGCGCGCATCATGATCGGGGCCGAGATCGGCCGCTATTTCGTCATCGACCAGAAGATCCTAGACCTGTCCGCCTACGGCAAGTTCGTCGACAATTTCCACCAGGACCTCGGATCGATCCAGGTCAGCCTGGGCACCCAGAGCATCGTCGTCCCCGGCATCGGCGAGAGTCGCTACGGCATGGATGCCGGCGCCTCGGCCTCGCTCAGCCTGACCAGCGTCGCGCGGCTCTACGTCAATTACGACGGCAAGCTCCGCAACGAGCTCACGTCGCACCAGGGCACGGTCGGCTTCGAATACAAATGGTGAGCTGAAGTCTATGCGGGTGTTGCCGCAACGTAGCCGGTCAGCCCAAATCCGTCGCGCGCGGCCGTCATCATCGGCACCAGCGCGTTCGGATGGATGAACTCGTCGCGGAAGCAGGGATAGGTCCTGGGATCGAAGATCTTCTTCAGCCAGTCGACCACAATCTTGTGCCGCTCGGAGGTGCGGAACTCCTTGTGATAGGTGAGCCAGAGATCGGCGTGGTGGCTGACGCCGAGATCGACGGCAACGAGCGGCGCACCAAGCGCGATCGAAACCGTCGGCAGGAAGCCGATGCCGGCGCCGCGTTCGACGGCATAGAGCGCGCCGACCGAGGAGTTGATCTTGATGCCGACGATGCCCTCCAGCGACGTCAGCCCGAGCACGCGGGCATAAGCGCCGTCGTCGACTTGCGGCGCGCTCTGCTTGATGATGCGGTGGTTGTTGAGTTCGGCGAGCGTTGCCGGGACGCCGTAAAGGCTCTCGTACTCCTTGGAGACGAACGGATAGATGTGCAGCCGGCCCAGCTTGGCCACGATCAGATCCGGATTGGTGGGTGGCTCGAGCTGGATCGCGATGTCGGATTCCAAGCGAGCGACGTCGGCCTGCTCCATCGCACAGCGCAGATCGACGGTGATCTTGCGATAAGTCTTCTGGAAATCGATCAGCCGCGGCAAAATCCAGAAATTGCCGGGCCCCTCCGTCACCGCGACGCGCACGGTGCCGGCAGTGTCGTTCGACGAACGCGAGGCGCGACGGAAGACGTTGAAGGCGTGACGCTCCATATGCGCGACATCGGCGATCATCGCGGTGCCTTCATCGCTGAGCGTGAGCCCGCTCTGGTCGCGCAGGAACAGCTTGCAGCCGATGCTCTCTTCGAGCCGGTCGATCCTGCGCATCAAGGTGGTGGAGGTGAGCCCGAGCTCTTCGGCTGCATTGCGAAAACTTTTATATTTTGCGCACGCTAAAAACAGCTTCAAATCGTCCCAGGACGCACCCAGGGCTTCTTCACGGTGCTGCATCATCGCAGCACCCCGGTGCAATAACTGCTGCATACTGTTGGTCCCCAACCGCTAAGCTCGTCCTCATAGCGGGGTACGAAAGCGGCAAACGATAGAGAGGCGATATCGGTATGGAAAGGGGCTCGTTTGACGCACGGCATGATTTCGATGCGCTGCCGCTGAGCCCGGACGTCGATGTCCGTTGTGCGCAATCTTCCGAAATCGCGGCGCTTTCGGAGATGGCGCATCGGCTGGTGCCGGGTGTGCGGATCGAGGCGGCGGAGCTTTCGAAATATCTCACGTTCGATCCTCAGAGCATCCTGACTTTCAGCCGGAAGGGACTTCTGCTCGGCGGCATGGCCTTCCTGTTCCTCAATGATCGCGGGCACGATGCGCTGCTGCTCGACGAGATCTGCCTGACTGCGCCGGAGACGCGCCATCTCGCTTCAGCGAAGGACGACGTTGCGGCCATCTACATCTGGGCGATCGCGGCGACGGGGCGCGGCATCGCCGGTCTCGGCAAGGCCGCGGCTCATCTGCGACAGCTAAGGTTTCGCGGCGCCGATTGCTATGCGCAGCCGTCAACCGTGGCCGGACGCGATATCATGAGGGCGACCGGCTTTGCGCCCGTTCCGAGCTTCCAACCCGACCTCTGGTGCTACGAGCGCCCCTGGCATCGCCGGCCGATGCCGGGTGCAATCATCCAAGCAAGGAGTTTTGCAGATGCACGGTACTAGAATTCCTTTCGCCAAGCCCGACTCCCGCGCCGTTACCATTCGCCTTGCGCGCGATCCCAGCGATCTCATGCTGGTCACCGCGATCCGTTCCGCGGTCTATCTCGCCGAGCAGAATTGTCCGTTCGAGGAGGAGTTCGACGGCAACGACATGGTCGCCGCGCATTTCATCGGCTTCGTCGGTAACGAGCCCGCGGGCTGCCTGCGCGTGCGCTTCTTCGGCGACTTCGCCAAGGTGGAGCGCCTTGCGGTGCGTCACCAGTACCGGCGCTCGCGCGTCTCGTTCAAGCTGGTGCAGGCGAGTGTCGACTATGTGAAGCGCAAGGGCTTCCGCAAGATTTACGGCCAGGCGCAGGACCGCCTGGTGGATTTCTGGGCCCATTTCGGCGCCAAGCCGCTCGGCCACAATCGCAAGATCACTTTCTCCGATTTCTCCTACACCGAGATGCTGCTTGAGATCGAGCCCGGCCCGGACGCCATCACGCTGGACAGCGATCCCTATGTGATCATCCGGCCCGAAGGCGATTGGGACCGGCCGGGCGTGCTCGACGCCTCGGCGGGGCGGGCGGTGACCTCGCCACTGCGGCACCTCGCGGCCGCCGATCACTGAGCTAGGTGCAACTGCGCGCAAGACAATGCCGGTTTCCATCCACGATGATCCTCCGATCCTGGTCTGCGCGGACCTGCAGGTCGAATATCTGACCCCTGGGCGCCGCCACGTCATCCTCGGCGGCGATGCCGCCACCGCACGCTGCCTGGAACTGCTGACGCTGTGGCGCAGCAATCTCTGGCCGGTGATGCATTTGAAGCGCATCGCGCAGGCGGCCTGGTTCAATCCGGCATCCAGGCTGACCGATTGGATCGCGGAGGCGAAGCCGCGTCCGGGAGAAATGACGTTCGAGCATCCGCTGCCCTCGGCCTACAGCTCGTCGCGGTTTGTGGACTATATGTCCAATATCCACAATGTGCGCTGCGTGTTGGCCGGCTTTTCCCTGGACGAGACCATCCTGGCCACCGCCGTGGACGGGTTTCACCGCAGCCATCGTTACGAGGTGATCACTGACGCCGTGGCCTGCCGGCAGCCGGGCACGGGCGATGCCGCCGCCTACAAGCGTGCAGTAGTGAATGTCATCGGGAATTTTGCTACGATCCATTCCAGCGCCGAACTGATCAGAACCAGCGGCGCCGTTGCGGTGTAGGCGGCCGCGATCGGCGGGGTGGGGTTGAGACATTGTCCCGGGGAGAACACCTCAAGGAGCTGGCAAGCGATTTGTCGCGTGCCGTCGAAACGGCGCGCCGCGTCGGCTTGCCCACGACGGTCTATCTGCTCTCGATGGCGCTCGTCGAGGTGAGGGAGGCCGCCGCCGCTGAAGACGGGGATGACGACGACGCGGCCTAAAAAGCCGTCCAATCCCGATATGCGGCTTTGTGCAACGCTGCTGAGCGCTTGCTGCCGACGAATTGGCGTTGCAAGCTTTGTCTCATCGAAATAGCCAAGTAACTTGATCATCAAGTGATGACGCTGGCTGTGCCGGCGGTGTCACGACTTTAGGGATCCCTGCAAATGTCCATGCTGCCGAATTCGCAAGAGGCCCGGGATGTGGCCTACCAGCTCCATCCCTACACCAACGCGCGCACCCATCAGCAGGCCGGTCCTCTCGTGATCGAGCGCGGCGAGGGTCCCTACGTGTTCGATGCCGCGGGCAAGCGCTATTTCGAGGCGATGGCCGGCCTGTGGAGCGTCGGGCTGGGCTTCAATGAGAAGCGTCTGGTCGACGCCGCGCACAAGCAGATGCAGGCGCTGCCGTTCTATCACACCTTCTCGGCCAAATCGCACGGGCCCTCGATCGATCTCGCCGAGAAGCTGGTCGCGCTCGCGCCGGTGCCGATGAGCAAGGTGTTCTTCACCAATTCCGGCTCGGAAGCCAATGACACGGTGCTGAAGCTGATTGCCTACCGCTCCAACGCGCTGGGCCAGCCGCAGCGGAAGAAGGTGATCAGCCGCCTGCGCGCCTATCACGGCGTCACTATCGCCTCGGCCAGCCTCACGGGCCTGCCCAACAATCACCGCTCGTTCGACCTGCCGCTGCCGAACATCCTGCACACGGGCTCGCCACATTTCTACAAGGACGGCGCACCCGGCGAGAGCGAGGAGGCGTTCGCGACGCGCCGGGCCGAGGAACTGGACGCGCTGATCCAGAAGGAGGGCCCGGATACGATCGCGGCTTTCTTCGGCGAGCCGGTGATGGGTGCGGGCGGCGTCATCGTTCCGCCGGCGACCTATTGGGACAAGATCCAGAAGGTCTTGAAGAAGTACGACATCCTGCTGGTCGCCGACGAGGTGATCTGCGGATTTGGCCGCACCGGCAAGATGTTCGGCTGCGAGACCTACGGCATCAAGCCGGATGCGATCGTGGTGTCCAAGCAGATCACTTCGAGCTATTTCCCGCTGTCGGCGATCCTGCTGAACGACCGCATGTTCGAGCCAATCGCCGACGAGAGCAACAAGATCGGCGTGCTCGGCCACGGCTTCACCGCCGGCGGTCATCCCGTCGGCTCGGCGATTGCGCTTGAGAATTTGAAGATCATCGAGGAGCGCGGCCTGGTCGCGCATGCTGCCGAACTCGGCGGCTACATGCAGGGCAAGCTGCGCGAGCTCGCCAGTGGTCCGCTGGTCGGCGAGGTCCGCGGCGTCGGCATGATTGCTGCCCTCGAGCTCGTGCTCGACAAGGGGCGCAAGACCGCAGCCGCTACGCCGGGCGCCGTCGGCGGCATCGCCAGCCGCATGCTGCAGGAGCGCGGCGTTATCTCCCGCAACATGCTCGATGCTATCGCCATCTGCCCGCCGCTGATCGCCACCAGGGCGCAGATCGACGAACTGATCGCGGCGATCTCGGGTGTGCTGGAGGACATGAAGGGGGAAGTTGCGAAGCTGACACCGGCGTAAAATCTCTCCTCATTATTGCGAGGAGCGAAGCGACGAAGCAATCTAGCCTGCCTCCAACGAAAGATTCTGGATTGCTTCGCGGAGCCTGTCATCGGGCCGCGCTTCGCGCGGACCCGTTGGCTCGCACTGACGACGCGGCTGGCAGAGCGCCAGCCACAGGCCTTCGCGGGCCTACGCCCGCTGCACCCCGATCACGCGGCCTTTTTCGATTGCGAGCGCCAGCTCGCCCCGCTTCAGTTTCAGCGCGGCATCGCCGAACAGCTCGCGGCGCCAGCCACGCAAAGCCGGCACGTCGGCCTCGTCACTGGCTGCGATCTCTTCGAGATCGTCGACGGTGGCGATCACCTTGCTGGCGACGGCATGGCGCTCGGCGGTCATGCGCAGCAGCACCTTCAACAATTCGACGATGGCCGCTCCATTGGAATTGTTGCGCGGCTTCTCCAGCTTCGGCAGCGTCGAGAAATCCCGCGCCAGTCCGCGCTCGACGGCCGCGACGATGTCCGCGCCCCATTTGGATTTCTCAAACCCCTTCGGCACCGAGCGCAGATGGGCGAGCTTCTCAAGCGTAGTCGGCGCATGCGTTGCGATGTCGCTGACCGCTTCATCGCGCAGCACGCGGCCGCGCGGCACGTCGCGGCTCTGCGCCTCCTGCTCGCGCCAGGCCGCCACCTCCATCAGCACCGCGAGGTCCTTCGGCTTGCGCACCCGGGTCTTCAGCCGCTCCCAGGCGCGCTCGGGGTGGAAGTCGTAGGTTCTGGGCGAGGTCAAAACCTCCATCTCGATGGAGACCCATTCGCTGCGGCGGCGCTTCTTCAGGTCGGCATCGAGCGCCGCGAACACGTCGCGCAAGTGGGTGACGTCGGAGACCGCGTAATGCATCTGCTCCTTGGAGAGCGGCCGGCGTGACCAGTCGGTGAAGCGATGGGTCTTGTCCGGGCGGTGCCCGGTAACCTTCTCGACCAGTTGGTCGTACGCAATGCTGTCGCCATAGCCGAGCACCATGGCCGCGACCTGGGTGTCGAACACCGGGTGGGGAATGATGCCGGCCTGGTGCCAGATGATCTCGATGTCCTGGCGAGCGGCGTGGAAGACCTTCAGCACGGCCTCGTTGCCCATCAGCTCGAAGAACGGCTTGAGGTCGATGCCCTCGGCCAGGGCGTCGATGACGACAGCTTCCTCGGCGCTCGCCATCTGCACCACGCACAACAGCGGGTAATAGGTGGTTTCGCGCAGGAACTCGGTATCGACGGTGATGACGGGGTGCTTGGCCAGCCGGCTGCAGGCAGCCGCAAGGTCAGCGGTGGTGGTAATCAAATCCATGAACGGCCCATGACGAGACCATCAGCCGTTCTGCCGAAAGTGCAGTGATGTCAAGGGGCTCGATGCGAATTCGAGCCTTGCATTTGGGCCGGAATCGCCTTTTCCGACAAAAATCCTATTCGTAGCGGACCCGTTGCGAGGATTTCCGGACGCATGGCAGTGCCACCACAAGCACGCACATGCCGACCAGAGCCAGTCGCAGGAACTCGAATACCAACAGGTCCACGGTGAAAACCCCTCAGAAACATTGCTAAACTTGTCCGGGACGAATTGAGGGTCTGTTAATTCTCGTGGTTACCGGCCGCGGGGCGGGCCGGATGGTGGACAAGGCGTTAACGGGCGGGGCCCGTCGAAACGCATTCGGCGCCCCCGCATGACGGCGCGCCGAAGCTTGTTCGCGCGATGAGTTGCCGGCCTTACGGCAGTTTCAGCGACGTCTCAGCGTTGTACGGCTTGAGCGTCTCGTCGGCGGCTTTCTGAGCGGCGGTGAGGGCGTCCTTCGGCTGCTTCTTGCCGTTGAGGACCAGCATCACCTCGTCCTCGAGGTTCTTGCGCACCGGCACGGTCTTGTAGGTGGCAAACCACGGCTTTGCGACGTCGAGCTGTTCGACGGCGGTCTTGGCGTCCGGGTTCTTGTTCAGGAAGTCGACCATGTCGGGCGTCTTGTAGGCAGCCATATTGGGCGCGAAATAGCCGGTGGCGCGGCTCCACCAACCGCTCTTCTCGGGCGAGGTCATCCACTTGATCAGCGTCCAGGCGGCCTTCTGCTTGTCGGCTTCGAGCCCTGGCGGAATGATCAGCGATGCGCCGCCGATCGGCACGGCATTGCGGACGTTGCGAGGAATGAAGGCGACCTTGTAGCTGAACTTGGCGTTGTCGCGCACATAGGTCAGCGACCCCGTCGAGAGCATCATCATCGCGGCATTGCCGGAAATGAAGGAGGTGCTGACGGCCGGGCCGGGCGTCGCGCCGGGCGCATGCACCTTGTGCTTAAAGATGAGGTCGTTCCACCAGGTGAGCGCACCGAGCATCGAAGGCGTGTCGTAATAGACTTCGCCGCCAAACTCCTCGTTGTAGTAGCGCCCGCCGTTGGACATCGTGAGCGTTTCCATCATCCAGCCGCAATAATCATAGGCGCATGGAATGGCGATGCCCCAGCGCATGACCTTGTCACCCTCGCGCTTGGTGAGCGTCTTGGCCCATTCGGTAAGCTCGGCCCAGGTCTGCGGCGGCTTGTTCGGATCGAGGCCGGCCTCCTTGGCCTGATCGGCATTGATGTAGAGCAGCGGCGTCGAGTTGTGGAAGGGCACGCCGTAGACCGAGCGGTTGATCACCGCGTTGCCCTGCAGCGCCGGGAAGAACTGGCCCAAGAACTTTTCCTTGGTGGTGCCGTCGGCGGCGATCAGGGGGTCGAGATTGGTAAGCTCGTTCTCGATCTGCATGTCGAGCAGGAAGTTGGCCGACATGATCACGGCTGACGGCGGCTTGCCGGCCTTGATCGCCGCGCGCGTCTTGATCAGCGTGTCGTCGTAGGAACCGGTGTAGACCGCGGTCGCCTTGACCTCGGGGTGGGTCTCATTGAACTCCTTCATCAAGGTCCCCATGTCGCGGGCGAGCTTGCCGTCGACCGGGACGGGGAAGAACAAATCGATCTCGGTCGGGCCTTCGCCGGCAAGGGCTGGAAAGGCGAGGGCGCCAGCCAATGTGCCTGCAATGGCAAGGCCGAGCATGAGCCTGCGGGGGAACAGCATCGGAAAATCTCCTATTTGATGCCTGAGGTGACGAAAGAGCTGATGAAGCGCTTCTGGAAGATCAGGAAGGTCACGAACAGCGGTGCGATCACCATCAGCGTTCCCGCGGCGATGGTGCCCCAGGCCTGCGTGCCCTCGGCCGTCTTGGTGAAGACGGAGAGCCCGACCGTGAGCGGCCGCTTGTCCGGCGAGTTGATCACCATCAGCGGCCACAGGAAGTCGTTCCAGTGGCTGGTCACGGAGATGATGGCGAAGGCTGAGAAGCTCGGCAGCGACAGCGGCACGTAGATGTGGCGGATGCGCTGGAATAGGCCGGCGCCGTCGATCAGGGCGGCATCCTCCAGCTCGCTTGGAATGGCCTCGAAGGCTTGCCGCATCAGGAAGGTGCCGAAGGCAGAGGCAAAGAAAGGCATCATCACGCCAGTGAGCGTGTCGTAGAGGCCGAGCTGCGCGATCAGGCTTAAATTGGGCACGATCAGCAGCACCGGCACCAGCATCAGCTGCATCAGGAACAGGTAGAAGATCAGCGTCTTGCCGGCGAAGGCGAGGCGGGCAAAAGCAAAGCCCGCCAGCGTGATCGTGACGAACTGCACCAGCAGGATCCCGGTGCAGATGATTGTGGTGTTGAGGGTGTAGCGCGGGAAGTCGCCGATCTCCCAGGCATCCCTGACGTTGTCGAGCGTCGGCTTCAGGCTCGGCATCAGCTCGGCCATGAGGTTGATGCCATCGGAGGCCGGGCGCAGGGTCGCCACGCCCATCCAGACGAACGGGATCAGCCAGACCAGTGCGAGCAGCACGGTCAGTACGAAACCGAGCTTTGGCGTGATCTCGCGACGGGTGGCGAGCGGAGCATCCCTGAACAGACGGCCGATCAAATTCATGGGCCGCTCTCGCGGTCCGCCAGCGTCCGGAACGAAAGCGCGGTGAGGCCCATCAACGCTGCCAGCGTCAGCAGCGTCGCCGCCGACGCCTTGCCGACGTCATAATGCTCGACGGCCTGCTGATAGATGTAGAACAGCACGAGATTGGTCGAGTTGGACGGGCCACCCTGGGTCAGGACGAAGACGTGGTCGACTTGCGTCACCGCATTCAGCGTCGCGATCACGGTGACGAACAGGAAGGTGGGCTTGAGCTCCGGCAGGATGATGTAGCGCAGGCGCTGGAACGGACCGGCGCCGTCGAGATGGGCGGCCTCCATGACGTCCTCCGGCACCGCCTGCAGGCCCGCGAGGAAGAACAGCATGTGATAGCCGGCGTTCTTCCAGATCGTGATCACCATGATCGCTGATAGCGCGATGTCGGGATCGCCCAGCCAGTTCGGCAGCACCGGAAGTAGCCGGCCGATGTAAGAATCGAGCAGGCCGACATTGGGCAGGAAGATGAACAGGAACAGCGCGGAGGCTGCGACCATCGGGATCAGCACCGGCAGGAATAGCGCGGCGCGGAGCGCGCTGGTCACTGCGCTGGTGCGCGAGAGCGCGAGTGCAAACAAGAGCGCGAGGCCGATGCTCGGGATCGCTGTGCCGACTGCGTAAATGAGATTGTTGACGACCGCGCCGGTGAAGGCGGGGTCGGCAAGCACCGCGCTGACATTGTCGAGGCCGATGAAGCGCACGGGCGCTTTCGGCGTCGTGCGCTGATAGAGCGCATCGATAAGCACGCGGCCCATCGCGCCATAGGTGAACAGCGCCAGGAAGACCAGCGAGGGGAGCAGCAGCAGATAGGCCGGCAGCGACGCCGTGAAGCCGGCGGTGAAGCGTTTCAGGACATGCAGACGCGGTGCCGCCGAGGTCGCGCGCGGGAGAGCCGCGGGTTCAGCGAGGCTCATCTCACCGGGCCAGGAAGTTGAGCGCATAGTCGCGGTCACCGATTCCCGCTGGCGCGGCGAAAGGGAAGCGTGGGCTTTGGTCGAGGAAGTCGTGGCTGTGCACGACCAGGTTCTCATCGTCGATCAGCACCACGCCGTAGGCCGGCGGCTCGTGGCTCGCCAAATGCGGCGCGTTGGCATTCAGCTCGAACCAGACCTGGTGGTTGGTGCCGCGCAGCGTGGAGAAGGGAGTCTTGCCGTAGCTGCCGAAGATCGGCCGGTGCACATGGCCGAAGAAGAGGTGGCGGATGCGCGAACGGTAAGGCGCGATCACCTCGGCGAATTCGGCGCTCTGCTTCAGCGCGATCTCGTCCATTGCGAGTACGCCGACCGGGAAGGGCGGATGATGCATGAACACCACGAACGGCATGTCGGCCGGCGCGGCGGCCAGCGTGCTTGCGAGCCAGCCGAGGCGCTTGCCGCACATCTCGCCGGCATGGCTGGTCTCGTCCAGCGTGTCCAGGAAGACGAACAGGCCGTGCTCGGTCGTCCGCGTGCCCTGCACGAAGCCGTTCTGATCGCGCGGCGCGGACCGAAGGCGGTCGAGGCAAGCGTCGCGGCGGTCGTGATTGCCGACCATGGCAACGTACGGGATTTTCAGCGCAGCCATGGCGTCGGCGAAATTGGCGTAGGACTCCGGCTCGCCCCAATGGGTGAGGTCGCCGGTCACCACAGCAAACGCAGCGTCCGACTGATGCTTGTTGATGTCGACAATCGCGGCATCCAGCCGGGCGCGCGGGTCGAGGCCATAGAGCTTTTGCCCCGGATTCGCGAGATGCGTGTCAGTGAGATGGATGAATTTGAAGGACATGGCGCGCTGTGTCGGGACTGTTGGAGGATGGACGCCTCCGGCAAGACGGCCCTGACAGGCGGTTAGAGCGCCAGTGTTTCAGTTTGATGACAGCGGTTCCCGCGTCCACAAGTGGCGACGTGGTAGGGTGGATTAGCCGAAGGTGTAATCCACCACTGTGAGCCAACTTCAAGTTGTGCTATCGATGATCCATGTCCAACTATCGCCGCATTCGTCTCGGGAGGATGCTGGTTCTTCGCGGTGAACCTGCTCGATCGGCGGAAGGCTCTTCTGATAGACAAGATCAACATCTTACTCTGATAGACAAGATCAACATCTTACGCGGCGCCGTGGCAGCAACGCGCCAAAGCCATCCATTCGAGATCGACGCGTTTGTGGTCCGCCGGATCATCTGCACGCGATCTGGAAGCTTCCGCCGGGGGCGACGCCAATTTCTCGGCGCGCTGGCGGTTGATCAAGACACGTTTTGCCAAGGCACTCCCTGCGAATGAGCCGCTGAGCGCTTTTCGTGCCGCTCGGAACGAGCGCGGCATCTGGCAACGCCGGTACCGGAGCATCTCATCCGTGACGAGACCGACTACGCGCGTCATGTCGAGTATTGCTATTACAATCCCATCAAGCACGGTCATGTCTCGAAGGTGTGCGACTGGCCGTACTCGTCGCTTCACCGTGATGTCCGCGCCGGTTTGTTTCCAGAGGATTGGGGCGGCGACGTCAAGATCGCGGGCGAGTTCGGCGAGCGGGCGTGATGCTCGCGGCAGCGGCAGCCGGTAGGATGGATTAGCGAAGCGTAATCCACCAATCTACTTTCCGCTGGTTGAGAGAAGAGGTGGATTACGCCTCCGGCTAATCCACCCTACCCAGCTACGTCAGGCGAGTTCAGCTCCACGAACAATCTTTGTCCGGATGATCAGGGGGAGTTAGGTGCCACAAAAAGTCTGCAGCACCCGCTGGTCCGGCAGCGGCGGATCGGCATAAGCCGCATACTCCGGCTGGTCCTCGTAGGGCTTGGCCAGCACCTTCACCAATTCTTCGAACGGGGCGTAATCGTCGTTGTTGACGGCGGCCTGGATCACGGCTTCGACGCGGTGGTTGCGCGGGATGAACATCGGGTTCACGGCGTGCATGGCGGCTTGCCGCTCGGCCGCGCTCTGCGGCTCGAGCGCGATGCGCTCGCGCCAGCGTCCGGCCCATTCGTCAAACGCCGCGGGCTCCATGAACTGCGCGCGCACGTCTGCGCCTCCGTCGCCTGCGGCATCGCAGAGCTTGCGGAAGGTGAGGGTGAAGTCCGCCTGGTTCTTCGCCATGGCATCGAGCAGGTCCTGGATCAGCGCCTCGTCGCCGTCGCACTCCGTGAACAGGCCGATCTTCCTGCGCAGGCCGGCCTGATAGGCCGCACTGAACGTCTCGGCGAAGGCGCCGAGAATGTCCTGGGCTTCGGCGACCGCCTTTTCCTGCTCGTCTGAGAACAGCGGCAGCAGGCATTCGGCGAGCCGGGTCAGATTCCACAAGCCAATGCGCGGCTGGTTGGCGTAGGCGTAGCGGCCCATCTCGTCGATCGAGGAAAACACCTGCGCGGGATTGTAGGCATCCATGAAGGCGCAGGGGCCGTAGTCGATGGTCTCGCCGGAAATGGACGTGTTGTCGGTGTTCATCACGCCATGGATGAAGCCGACCAGGAGCCAGCGCGCGATGAGCTCAGCCTGCCGCGCAACGACGGCTGCGAGCAGCGCGTGATGGGGCCGCTCCGCTTGAAGCAAATCCGGGTAATGACGGGTGATGACGTGGTCGGCGAGCCGGCGGATGGCCTCGGTGTCGCGGCGGACGGCAAAGAACTGGAAGGTGCCGACGCGGATATGGCTGGAGGCGACGCGCGTCAGCACCGCGCCGGGCAGGGCGGTCTCGCGGATTACATGCTCGCCGGTGACGACCGCGGCGAGCGAGCGCGTGGTCGGAATGCCGAGCGCGAACATCGCCTCGCTGACGATGTATTCGCGCAAGACCGGCCCGAGCGCGGCACGGCCGTCGCCGCGGCGGGAGAACGGGGTTGGGCCGCTTCCCTTGAGCTGGATGTCGCGGCGGATGCCGTCTTTGTCGATGACCTCGCCGAGCAGGATAGCGCGGCCGTCGCCGAGCTGGGGCACGAAATGCCCGAACTGGTGGCCGGCATAGGCCATAGCGATGGGATCGGCGCCCACGGGAACCGTCTTGCCGGCCAGGATTTCGGCGCCTTCCGGGGTCTCCAGCATATCAGGGTCGAGCCCGAGCTGGACCGCCAGCGGCCGGTTCAGCTTGATCAGCCGGGGCGCCGCCACGGGGGTCGGCGCGACGCGGGCGAAGAAGCTGTCCGGCAGCGCTGCATAGGAGTTCTGGAAGGGGAAATGAACCGTCATGAGCTCAAGATAGGGTTGGAACGCCTGATGGCAAAGGTTGGACCCCAGATAAGCCAAAAATGGGCGCATCTGGTCCGAATCAGGCCGTTCCCTTGGTTGCCGCTTTGGGCCTCGTCGGGTAAACCCTGCCGCAACTTCGGACCGGCCGTTACAGGCCGTTCGATTCGCTTCCTCCGAGATTGAATTTGGGACGACCATGCATCGCTACCGGTCACATACATGCGGCGCGCTCCGCGAGAGCAACATCGGCGAAACGGTTCGCCTCTCGGGCTGGGTCCATCGCGTTCGCGACCATGGCGGCGTGCTGTTCATCGATCTGCGCGACCATTACGGTCTGACCCAGTGTGTGGTCGACCCGGATTCGCCGGCATTCTCGCTGGCCGAGAAGCTGCGTTCGGAATTCGTGGTGCGGATGGACGGCAAGGCCCGCCGCCGCCCCGAAGGTACCGACAATGACGATCTGCCGACTGGCAAGATCGAAGTTTACGTCAGCGAGATCGAGGTGCTGGGTCCGGCCGGCGACCTGCCGCTGCCGGTGTTCGGCGACCAGGAATATCCTGAAGACATACGCCTGAAGTACCGCTTCCTCGATCTGCGCCGCGAGAAGCTACACCAGAACATCATGACGCGCGTGTCGATCATTGACTCCATGCGATGTCGCATGAAGGAGCAGGGTTTCTTCGAATTCAACACCCCGATCCTGACCGCGTCCTCACCGGAGGGCGCGCGCGACTTCCTGGTGCCCTCGCGCATTCATCCGGGAAAATTCTACGCGCTGCCGCAGGCGCCGCAGCAATACAAGCAGCTGCTGATGATGAGCGGCTTCGACCGTTACTTCCAGATTGCGCCCTGCTTCCGCGATGAGGACCCGCGTGCCGACCGTCTGCCCGGCGAGTTCTACCAGCTCGACGTCGAGATGAGCTTCGTCACGCAGGACGACGTGTTCGCCGCGATGGAGCCGGTCATCACCGGCGTTTTCGAGGAATTTGCCAAGGGCAAGCCGGTGACAAAGGGCTGGCGCCGGATTCCGTTCGCCGAAGCCTTGCGCAAATACGGCAGCGACAAGCCGGACCTGCGCAACCCCATCGAGATGCAGGACGTCTCCGGACATTTCCGCGGCTCCGGCTTCAAAGTCTTTGCGCGCATGCTCGAAGATCCCAAGAACCAGGTCTGGGCAATTCCGGCACCGGGCGGCGGCAGCCGTGCGTTTTGCGATCGCATGAATTCCTGGGCGCAAGGCGAAGGCCAGCCCGGCCTCGGCTACATCATGTGGCGCGAGGGCGGCGAGGGCGCCGGTCCTCTCGCGAACAACATCGGTCCCGAACGCACCGCCGCGATCCGAGCGCAGCTCGGCGTGAAGGAAGGCGATGCCGCCTTTTTCGTCGCCGGTGATCCCGACAAGTTCTGGAAGTTTTCGGGTCTTGCCCGCAACAAGGTTGGCGAGGAGCTGAACCTCACGGACAAGGAGCGGTTCGAGCTCGCCTGGATCGTCGACTTCCCGATGTACGAGTACAACGAGGACGACAAGAAGGTCGACTTCTCGCACAACCCGTTCTCGATGCCGCAGGGCGGCCTCGACGCGCTGAAGGGCCAGGACCCGCTGACCATCAAGGCGTTCCAGTACGACATCACCTGCAATGGCTACGAGATCGCCTCGGGCGGCATCCGCAACCACGTGCCGGAAGCAATGGTGAAGGCGTTCGAGATTGCCGGTTACGGCGAGCAGGAAGTGGTCGAACGGTTCGGCGGCATGTACCGCGCCTTCCAATACGGCGCCCCGCCGCATGGCGGCATGGCCGCGGGCGTCGACCGCATCGTGATGCTGCTCTGTGGCACCACGAACTTGCGCGAGATCTCGCTGTTCCCGATGAACCAGCAGGCCATGGACCTCCTGATGGGCGCGCCGTCGGAGGCCACCACCAAGCAGCTGCGCGAGTTGCATATCCGGGTGAACCTGCCGCAGAAATGAGCTGGTCTCTTGCCCGGACGCAGCGCAGCACGCAGTGGTGCGCGGCTGAGCTGGGGGCCCATCTCTCGGCAGACATAGCTTTCTGGGTCCGGCTCTGCACAGCGTCATTGCGTGCCGCAGCGCGTCCGGGACACGAGACCAACCAGCTCTCCCTACAGCCCCGTCGACGCTTCGATCTTGAACTGCGCCAGCGTGCCCTCCGGGTCGGCATTGAAGAGCTGCATCAATTGCATCAGCGGCACCTTCGTGCGCGGCGTGACCTTGATGACGAGCGTCTGGCCTGGCGTCTCGACAAAGCTCGCGATCGCGTCCACCGCCGTGCCCGCCTCCGGATTGGCGGCGGCGACATCCGCTCGGTACGCCCTGACGCTGTCGACGAATGTCCGGCGCGCCTCGTCGCGGCTGACATTTCGTCCCCGTGCATTCTGCGTCACCGCGGAATCGACGAAACCATTGTCGCGGACCGAGAACTCGAGCGCGACAGCCTCGACCTGGGCGGCCCGACCCATGAACTGAGCGGGGTCAGCCGAAAACAGCTCGCGTGGCACATTGCTAAGCGTGATGCGCAATTGCGCGCTGGCGATCCCTCCGATGTCGAGCGTCGCGGGCGTCAAATTGAAGCTGTTGGACGACTCTGTCCACGCGGCGCCGAGATCGAGATCGATCGCGAGCTTGTCGATCCCGCTGAGAACCAATGGAAGTTGTTTTGGGTCGGATGGATCGGTGGGCGTGACGAATTTCGCAATCAGGTGCGCCTTGCTCGGGATCGAGCCAATCAGCTGTCCCCACTCCAGTGTCATCGTATCGATCGTGATCAGCCTTTTGGTGTTCTTGTCGGGCGCCACCACGCCCTTGATCTCGGCGCCTTCCAGCACGCGGAACAGGCCCAGCACCTGATCGGGCGAGGGTGCCTGCCCGTGATTGCTGAAGCCTGCCGCCCAGCGCATCAGGTTTGCCGCGCTGAAGGATTTCAGCGCGAAGCGCTCCATCTTGAACTGCCCCTGCGGGGTCGGCGTATCGACGCCTTCGATCGCGAATTCGCCACCCCGATATCTGACGGCGTTGATCCTCGCGGTGCCTTGCGGCATGCTGATCGACGTCTTGCCGACCTGGATTTTGCCGATACGGAGGCCATCATAGAACCCGGCGAGCTTCTCCATCATCTCGCGCGATTGCGCGGATGTCGGGAGGACCGACCGGTCTGTCGGCATGAGCGCAACGATCTCGGCCGGCCGGAATTTTGACGGCTGCGCCGCGACGTCCTCGAAGGTGATCCCGTCGATGTCCATCCGCATGCCCTGGGTCGATTTGAGCACATAAGGGCCGGCGGAGATTTGCCGGTAGACGCGGTAGTAGCCGTCGTCGCCGGTCTTGTCTGGGTCGAGTACCGCGGCGATCGCGGTCGCATCGAATTCGTTGACGATGATGTTGGAGAGGTCGCCGGTCAGCTTGTCCTGCTTGCCCGGCTGCGGCACGTCGATGGTGAAAACAGCGCGGTCCGCCTTCATCGCATCGAACTTGCCGTGCTTGAGATTCTGGATGGCCAGGCCGGAATAGGCGACCTCGCCGCTGCCGGCGGCGCTGCCGCTCGCATCGAAGCTCATCGTCAGCGCCGGAGCCGTGACTGACGATGCTGTCACGCGTGCGTATTGACCGAGCACATAGCGGTAGATATCGCTCACGGAGCCACCCGTCGGCACATTCCCGGCGTGAAGGGGGCCGGCATAGTCACGCAGGGTGAGTTGCGGGATCTTATAGGATGCGTTCAGCTTCGCGGGGCCGACCTGGTTGAGCGCGACTTCGAAACCCGTGACGTCGATGTTGTCGGCCGAAAAGCTGCTCTGGTCGAGCAGGCGGACGCCGGTGCCCTTGATGCCGGCGATCTTGATCTGCGCCTGGGACTCGTTGCCGGGAGTCACCGCTATATCATCGACCCTCAGTGTCCGGCTCATCACGTCGAATTCGATCTTGCCGTAGCTCGCCTTGCCGCCTTGCTTGCGGATCTGCTCGAAGGCGGCCTCGACCTCGGTGGTAGCGCGATATTTTGCATAGAGGTTGAAGCCGAACGATCCGCCCGCGCCGAGCACGGCGAGTGCGATCAGGCCGATCAGGATTCCCTTCATTTCCTTGCTCCAGTTGCTGGTTTTGCACCGCGCAACCTGCCATATTCGCGAAACGCCGCGCGGTCCAGGGAAAGCTATGGTTTTCAAGCATTTGACCACGCGTCCTGTTGATGGGGTCGCAATCGGATGTTGCCACCGGGGCGGCTGCCGTGCTTCATCCCGTTTCCATGACCCGGAAATAACGTCCGCATTGGGCGGCCGCTCCCGGTGATGCATTTTGAGGCCGGTAACGCGAGGCGAGACACCGCATGTCGTCCTATTCTGATGATCTCCACCAGGCGGCGCTCGCCTATCACCGTCTGCCGCGGCCCGGAAAGCTTGAGATCCAGGCGAGCAAGCCGCTTGCCAACCAGCGCGATCTCGCGCTGGCCTATTCTCCGGGCGTCGCCGCCGCCTGCACCGAGATCGCCAAGAATCCCGCCGAGGCCGCCTCGCTCACCACCCGCGCCAATCTGGTCGCCGTTGTCTCGAACGGCACCGCCGTGCTCGGCCTCGGCAATATCGGCCCGCTGGCCTCCAAGCCGGTGATGGAGGGCAAGGCGGTCCTGTTCAAGAAATTCGCCGGCATCGACGTGTTCGACATCGAGATCGCCGCCGACACCATCGACCGCGTGGTCGAGACCGTGGCGGCGCTCGAGCCAACCTTCGGCGGCATCAATCTGGAAGACATCCGCGGGCCGGAATGCTTCGAGATCGAAGCGCGCTTGAAGGAGCGCATGAAGATCCCGGTCTTCCATGACGACCAGCACGGCACCGCCATCATCGTCGCTGCCGCCATCACCAACGGCCTCAGGTTGAACGGCAAGAAACTGTCCGACGTCAAGATCGTGGCCTCGGGAGCAGGGGCCGCGGCAATCGCGACGCTGAATCTCCTGGTGTCGATGGGAGCGCAGCGCAAGAACATCTGGGTCTGCGACATCGACGGCCTCGTGCACGAGGGCCGCAACACCTCGATGGACCGCTGGAAGGCGGTCTATGCGCAGAAGACCGACAAGCGCACGCTCGCCGACGTCATCGGCGGCGCGGACATCTTCATCGGCCTGTCCGCGCCCGGCGTGCTCAAGCCGGAGATGGCCGAGGCGATGGCCGACAAGCCGTTGATCATGGCGCTCGCCAATCCCGTGCCGGAGATCATGCCGGAGGAGGCGCGCAAGGTGCGCCCCGACGCCATGATCTGCACCGGCCGCTCCGACTATCCGAACCAGGTCAACAACGTCCTGTGCTTTCCCTTCATCTTCCGCGGCGCGCTCGACGTCGGCGCCAGCGCCATCAACGAGGAGATGAAGCACGCCGCAGTCGAGGCGATCGCGCAGCTCGCGCGCGAGGCGCCGTCGGATGCAGTCGCGCAGGGTTTTGACACCGGCGAGACGCAGGGTTTTGGCCCGGGCTCCCTGATCCCGAGCCCGTTCGATCCGCGGTTAATCTTGCGGATCGCGCCGGCGGTGGCGAAGGCGGCGATGCAATCCGGCGTCGCAACGCGGCCCATCATCAATTTCGATGAATACACCGCGTTGCTCGAGCGCTTCGCCTTCCGCTCCGGCCTCGTCATGAAGCCGATGTTCGCCAAGGCCAAGACTCAGCCGGTGCGCGTGATCTACGCCGAGGGCGAGGACGAGCGTGTGCTGCGCGCCACCCAGGTGGTGCTGGAGGAGAAGCTGGCGCGGCCGATCCTGGTCGGCCGCCCCTCGGTGGTGGAGGCACGCATCAAGCGGTTCGGCCTGTCGATCAAGGCCGGCAAGGATTTCGACCTCATCAATCCTGAGGACGATCCACGCTACCGTTCCTATGTGCAGTCCTATGTCGAGGTCGCCGGCCGCCGCGGTGTGACGCCCGACGCAGCGCGCACGGTGGTGCGCACCAATAACACGGTGATCGCGGCACTTGCGGTGGTGCGCGGGGAGGCCGACGCCATGCTCTGCGGCGTCGAGGGTCGCTATATGAGTCATCTGCGCCATGTCCGCGAGATCATCGGCTTCTCAGCCGGCGTCAGCGACTACGCCGCGCTGGCACTGCTGATCACCAGCAAGGGCGCATTTTTTATCGCGGATACGCAGGTACGCCCAAATCCGAGCGCGGAAGAGCTTGCCGAGATCGCTTCGCTCGCGGCGGTCCACGTACAGCGTTTCAACATCAAGCCGAAGATCGCCTTCGTCTCGCATTCGGATTTCGGCAGTTACGATACCGACTCCTCGCGCAAGATGCGCCGGGCGACCCAGCTTCTGAAGGAGAAGCATCCCGAGATCGAGGCCGACGGCGAGATGCAGGGCGACACCGCGCTTTCAGCTGCTGCGCGGAAAATGGTGCTGCCGCACTCCAAGCTCGAGGGCGAGGCCAACATCCTGATCATGCCAAGCCTGGATACCGCCAACGTCGCCTACCAGATGATCAAGTCGCTGGCGGACGCGCTCCCGGTCGGCCCGATCCTGATCGGCCCGGCACGGCCGGCGCATATCCTCACGCCCTCGGTGACCGCACGTGGCATCCTTAACATGACGGCGGTCGCGGTGGTCGAAGCGCAGGAGCGCGCCGCGAGGCAGCAGCCGACGTTGTTTACGTAAGGGTCGATCTGCGCGAAAGATGCACATCTTTCTCCGACAAGGGGAGAAGGGGCACCGGTCGCGCGGCTTATTTTGAATTCCTCGCAGCTCTCCATTTCCCTGTTTGAAAACCGCAAGCGGACTCTGCATAATCCTCGCGCATCCCGTGCTTAGCGCTCTTGCCAAGAGGCCGATCATGCCAGCGTTCGTGACTTTCGGGCGGATCCTGTTCGCCGTACTGTTCATCTACACGGGCGCGTCCAAGCTGTTCGCCATTCAGGCGACGGCGGACTTCATCGCCACCAAGATCATGGTGCCCGATATGATTGCGCCTTACGCCAAGCAGGTCGAGACCGCTACCGCCATGACGACGCCGCAATTGCTGGCGATCGCGGTCGGAGGACTTGAGGTCATCGCCGGGCTGATGATTGCGTTGAATTTCGGCGCGCGATTCTTCGCGATGCTGCTGATCATCTACATTGCGGTCGCGACCGTGCTGTTCGATGACTTCTGGAACCAGGCGCCGCCCGACAACGCCAAGGTGGTGATCGACGCGCTGAAGAACCTGTCGATCATCGGCGCACTGTGCATGATCATCGGCTACGGCCGAACCACACGTCCGGCCGAAGCGGCCTACGGGGACGTGTAGGCAGGGTATGACCGCCGCTCCGCGCGGTGCTGTAGGGTGGATTACGCTGACGCCAACCCGCACCTAAAAGCGTGATGAGATTGGGATGAGTCATCGCCGCGCTTAGGTTGTCGTTTAAGCATTATTTTTTTCGGAAAACCGCTTCGCACTTTTCCGGATCATGCTCTAACGCGCCCCAAGGATGCGCTGCCAGAACGTGCCACCCAGCACCTTCCAGCCAAGATAGAAGTACAGGGTGATCAGGGCAAACAGCACAAGAGCAGATGCGCCGTGCAGGCTGAAACCGTCCTTCGTCGTCTCGCCGGTGGCGGCGCCGATGGAATAGCCGCCGACGAAGAACACCGTCAGGAAGTCGAGAAAGCCGGCGAGGCCACGGCGCCAAAAGGGTTTGGGTGTCGATGGAGTATCGCTTGTCGACATGGAAGCAGCCTCCTCTTGGCAGCCGCGCCGGCTCGCTGGCTCAGGATTCCCCGTCTCGGCTTCTTGTCGGGGTTTCTTGTCAGGGTTTCTTGGCATCGACGTCGATGCCGATGATCTTCCAGGCATTGTCGTTCTGGGCAAAACGCAGCCTGTACTTGACCCGGACCTCGTCGTTCTTGAACTCGCCGGCGAGAACGAGCGCACCTTCCGAATCGAGCTTGGGTTTCTGCTGTGCTTCGTAATCGTCGGTGACGATCCCTTCGAAGAACAGCTTCTTGCTGCGGAAGGATTCGAACGCGGCCGCCAGCTTCTCGGGCGTCATTTGTTCCTGGAACTGCCTCGAGCCCTTGGCAAGCAGGACCGAGTAGTTCCCGGTGATGTTGGCGTCGTTGAAGGTCATCAGCGTCGTGCGGACCAGCACGTCCTGCTCGTCGTCGGTCGGCAGGTCGATCGCGTAGGCCGATGACGGCGACATCACTGACAGAAAGGTCAGCGAGACCAGGACCGCGATAGCGCCGAGAAACTTGCGGCAGGAGAGGGAGGCAAAAATCGAACTCATGGTCTCTTTGTCCTTAATGAGGGGCCGGGCGTATGCCAGAAAGCGGAATGAAGTCGCCACATGCGATCTGCATAACAGAGAAGCTCTAATTTTTCGCTCGTGTGGGAAGGAGTTTTGGCCTCGCCGGTTCACGCCGCATTAAACAGGCTCGGGATGAGGAACGTCGTAACTCCGCCGCACCGTCGCCCTTCGGCACTGCTCTCTCTGACTCCAACTGGCGCACGAGAATCTGCCGCGCAGGCCGATTTCGGGATTGTTGAAACTCTCGGCACATTGAGCCATCGCCGGACCTGCCGGGGACGCGGGAGCGTGCGCGACGACGGGGCACGGGCCGCGGCGATTGACGTTGCCTGAGGACGGGCGGCTGGCTTCGGCGGCTCACAGCGGACTGGCGGCGATGCGCACCTTGATCTTGCGCTATCCCCGCCGCCACGGCGTGACGGCGACATCATGTGCCGCGTCGAGCAGATACGGCGCGCTGGGCTTCATTCCGTGCGAGGCGAGCACCTCGTGCGGCGTCCGCTGGGGCACGCCGCCAAAACAGCCTTCGCCGCCGGGCAGTCGCACATGCGGCGCCTCGGACAGCCAGAACGTGTCGTAGCGGTCCATGAACATGTCGAACACCATCGGGCCGCCGATGATCGCGACCGTGCCGGATGCGACGTTGGCGAAGGCGCAAGCTTCCGCGAAGCTGGCGTGACCCGGATTCCACAATGTCGCGTTCGGCATTTCAGGGTCGACGGTCAGCGCCCTGATCTTGCGGGTCAGGATCAGTCGCTTGCGCTTCGGCGAGTTCGGCTGCTGCTCGTGCGAGTTGCGGCCGTGCACGATCAGCGCGGCGCGATCGAGCGCCTGCTCGAAGAACAGCTTGTCGCCTTCGAACTTCAGACTGTCCGGCATCACATGCGCGGCGTCAGCGAGCATGCCGTCCGCCGAGACGATGACGTAGCCTTCGATGCGAAAAGACAATGGCCGTCTATTCGGAAACGGTCGTCACCACGGAATTGACCGGGCGCTGGCTCACCGTCGGCAGCTTGACGTCCTTGAGCAGCTCCTGGTCGTATTCGGGCAGCGTCGATGCCGGGAATTTGGCGCGCATCGCTACCACCTTGTAGCCGCCCGCCTTCAGGCGCTTGAGCAGCTCGGGCAGGGCCTCCGCCGTGTGCTTCTGGAAGTCGTGCATCAGGATGATGCCCTTGCCCTTGGTGTCGAGCTTCTTCATCACGGTCTCGACCACCTTCTCAGGCTTGGAGGCTTTGAAGTCGAACGAATCGATGTCGCAGGAGAAAATTCCGATGTTGCGGTTGCCGAGATAGGTGACCATCTCCGGCGGATGCTGGAGCGCCGGGAAGCGGAAGAAAGGCGAAGGCGAGATGCCGCCGAGCGCCCATTTCACCGCGGATAGGCCCTTCTCGATCTCTTCCTTGCGCTGCGCTTCGTTGAGCTTCTTGTTGTTGAGGTTGGCATGCGACCAGGTGTGGCTGCCCACGGTATGGCCGGCCGCATAGACCTGCTTCAGGATCTCCGGCTCGTAGGTCGCGTGCTTGCCGATGGAGAAGAAGATGCCGGTGGTGCACTCGTCGGCGAGTGCCTTCAGCACGGCGGGCGTGTTCTTGGGCCAGGGGCCGTCGTCGAAGGTCAGCACCACCTCGTGGTCGCGCAGGAAGTCGAGCTCCTTGAAATGCTCGAAGCCGAAGCCGGGGCCGCCGGTGGTGTCGATCTCGACGGTGCGGGCGACACCGAGCGCGCCCGGCGTGCTGCAGGCTGCACGCGCCGGCTGCGGCGCCTGTTTCGGTGGCGGCGGGTTAACGAAGCCCGCTGGCGCGGCAGCTACTGCGGGAGCGGGTGCCGGCGCAGCCGCCGGCGCGGAAGCTGCCGGTATCGCCGGTGCTCCTTGGGTGGTGGCCGCGGGTTTTGCGGCGGTCTGCGACCATGCCGCGCCGGTCATGCCCAGAGACATCGCGCTTGCCAAAATCAGTCCTGCCGCCACACGCATGGTGTTGTCCTCGAGATTGATCCCGTTGTTCCGCCGCGGCTTTTTCTGCGGCAAACCGTCCTGCCCCAAACCATCCTAGCCTAGAGGGTGGGCCCTCGCCATTGCAACGGCTGTTTGATGCCCCGCCACAATTGTGCCCAACCGGATGGGGCGCAACTCGCGTCAACTGTCGGCCAGCGCCTTGGCAATGGCCGTTTTGACCCGCGTATCGGTCGGCGCGACGGCGGACGCAAAGACCTCGGCGATATAGCCGTCACGGCCGATCAGATATTTGTGGAAGTTCCACTTCGGAACCTCTCGCGGCCGTGCGTCGGCGGCCCATTTGTAGAAGGGGTGCGCTTTCGATCCGATCACAACGGACTTGGCTGTGATCGGGAAGGAAACGCCGTATTGGTGGTGCGCCGTCTCGGAGATTTCGCTGGCGCCGCCGGGCTCCTGGCCACCGAAATCGTTGGAAGGCACGCCGATCACGGTGAGCCCGCGCTCGCGAAACTCGTCCCAGAGCTCCTGGAGGCCTGCATATTGCGGGGTGTAGCCGCAGAGCGAAGCGGTGTTCACCACCAGCAGCGGCTTGCCGGTGTACGCGGCAAGGCGGATGTCCTCGCCGGACAACGCGGGGAAGGAGAAGGCATAGGCCGAGATCCGGCTCATGCCGCCGTCGGCAAACGCGCGCTTCATTGGCACGAGTGCGCCTGCAAGCGCGGCGAGCATGGTCCTGCGGTTCATCATGACGCCGTCCCCGAAATGATCCGGGGTGCATGTTACTTCGCCGCTGCAACCTCACTCGTCAACACCGCGTTATCGGTCGCGGCGAGGCGCTAGACGTTTGGCGCGTTTGCTTTGCGCGAAGCGGTATCCACTTCGCTCAAAACGCTCTCTAGTGAAGGCGCTAGTAAAGGCGGACGATGAAGTCCGTGCCTTCGCCGGTCTCCCCCTGGTTGATGCCCTGGTCGGACACGATGATCGAGCCACCTGATGTCAGCATCTCGTTGATCTTCGCCATGGTGTCGGCCGGAATTGAGATGCGGTCGAGGGCTTCAGTCGGGCTGTCCGGTGTGACGACCGGCTTTGCGGCAACGGGAACCACGGCAGCGCCACGCTGGCGGCGTGACACGCGTCCGTCGTCATCGCGCGCAGCGGCGCGGACCGAGATCGGCAGCGACACCACCGACCAACGCAGCGCGTTGGAATCGGTCTTATCGACTTCGGCTGTGAAGACGTGTGTACCGAGGGGCCGGTCGCTCGGGGCGATCGCGACGGGCACCTCGAACAACGGCGCAAAGTTCTGTCGCACGTAGAGCTTGGAATCCTTGCGGCTGATGAAGACGGCGATCTGGCCGGCCCGCCGCGGCGCGTCCGGCTTCGCCGCAGGTGCCGGATCGGCAACGCGGGTCTCGTCCTTCTCCACGTCGGCCGAGGTGGCGAGTGCCGGAGCATCAGGCTTCTTCCGGGAATCGGCAGCTTCGGTCTTGGCAGCGCTCTTGTCGTCGGTCACTGTCGAAGCCTTGGGCGCTTCCGCGGCCTCAATCGGCTTCGCGTCCATGTTCGCGGGCTTGGCGGTTTTTTCGGACTGCGGCTTGGCCGCGTCAGATGCCTCGGCGATCTCGGTCGTGATCTTGTCGGCGAGCGCAGCCGCTTCCTCGCGGGCGGGCGCATTGCCGGTGGTCACATCCGACATCACGGTGTGGCCGACGGAGGCGCGCAGCTCGAGCACGCTGTCTGCGCTCGCGGTCTTCGTCTCGGCCGGCCTGGCTTCGTTGACTTTGGTTTGCGCCCCGCCCTTATCGGCATTGTCGCTGGTGTTGATCTGCGGCGCGAGGCTGGCGGCGGGCTGCGGCGCTACGCGCACCGAGGCGAGCAGCGGATGCGAAAAGCTTTGCGGCGACATCTGGCCGGGCGCGACGATCACGCGCGCGCCCATCCTGGTCCAGTTCCACATCTTCACCGCGAACGCCATCGGCATGCGGATGCAGCCATGCGAGGCCGGATAGCCCGGCAGCACGCCGGCATGCATGGCGACGCCAGACCAGGTGATCCGCTGCATGTACGGCATCGGGGCGCCGCTGTAGATGTTGGAATGGTGGAATTTGTGCTTCTGGATGACGCTGAACACACCCATCGGCGTCGAATGGCCCTTCATGCCTGTCGACACCGGGGATTCCGCGAACACGCCCTTGCTGTCGTAGACCGTCACCTTCTGCCGGTCGATCGAGACGACGATGACGAGCGGTCCTTGTGGCTTGGTGCCGGCTTCTTTCTCGGCGACGATCTCCTTCTTGCCCGCCGTGCCGCGCTTCGGCGGCTTCTGGCGCGGTATTTCGGGAGGCCGATCCTGCCGGGCGTAATAGGACCCGTCGGAATAATCCGTCCAATAATAAAACGCTGCGTCAGCCTGGCTTGCCGTCCCGATCGCACCCGCCGCCGTCAAAATGGCGATTTGCCAAATTCGCGTTGGCTTGGCAGCAAAACCGGACCCGTTCACGCTGTTCATCCTCGAATCCATAATCCAAATCAGACGTTAGTCTCGCAAAGGGGATACGCGTTCACCCTCAAGGTGGTTCTGCCGTCAGTTACTTTTGTTCAACGCGTAGCAAAAAAGCCTCACAGAGCGGTAAACGGCGGCCGTGCCGACTGGCCGCTCGTCTTCCTGACCGGCCGCCTGATGCCTACATTGCGGGGACTTGTTACCGGAGAACTTCATGTCATCTCGTTTCCACGGTCTTTTCGGCATCCGTTTGAAGGGCCTCGCTTTATTCCTCCTGGCTCTGACGATTTGGGCGGCGCCCGCCCTTGCTGCCGACGAGCCCGATCTGATCTTCCGCCGCTCGACTGTATTCAAATGGATGAGCCCGAACGACAAGCTCGCGACTTACGGCCTCGACGACCCCGAGGTCGAGGGCGTCGCCTGTCACTTCACGGTGCCGGAGAAGGGCGGCTTCAAGGGCTGGCTCGGCCTTGCCGAGGAGGTCTCGGACATCTCGCTGGCCTGTCGCCAGGTCGGCCCGATCAAGTTCAAGAACAAGATGGAGCAAGGTGACGACATGTTCCGCCAGCGCCGCTCACTGTTCTTCAAGAAGATGCAGATCGTGCGCGGCTGTGACGCCAAGCGCAACGTGCTGGTCTACATGGTCTATTCGGACAAGCTGATCGAGGGCTCACCAAAGAACTCGACGTCGACCGTGCCGATCATGCCGTGGGGACCAGCGGACGCAAGCGTCCAGAAGTGCGGTGAGTTCTTCACTCACTGACGACTGCGAGGTCCTGCAAGATGCGAGCCAGTCAGCGGCGCGAATGTCTGCGGCGCGGCTTCAAGGTCGCGCTTGGCTTGCAGCGCCATTTCGCCAGCTGACGTCGCGCTGTTGCGAACGGGTCGTTGTCTCCGCGGCCCATCCGCTGGTCCGTCTCGCGCGTCGAGCGCGATCTGCCGCCATCATGATGGCGTCCCTCACGTGAACGCGCCCGGTGATCCCGGAGTCGCGATTTCGATGGAGGTCGCAGCTGAAGCGTCCCCGACCGCGTGGAGGCGCGTTCCGAGCTCGAGCGGGAATTTGTCAGGCTACTTTGGGCCGTGGCGCGCCCCCCTGAAAAGATTGGCATTTTCCGGCGAATGTTTCGTCGTGCCGGACACGACGAAACAATTCTCACGAAAGATGAAACCATTTTCCGCTTTTGGCGCATCACGCACGAAACCACCCATGGTTATCAGCTTCACAACGACGGCACCGCCGGCCACCGATTCGGAGACAAGACCATGCGCGCGCTCAGCTTCATCCTTGCCTTCGGCTTCGTGCTTGCCGGTTCCTCGTTCGCGGGCTCGCCCGATGGCAGTCTTCCCGGTGTCGGCACCTTCCAGTACACCGGTTCGCCACTGACGATCACGGCACCGCAGCCGATCGTGGTCGCCACGCGCTTCTGATCGCCAACAAGAAAAATTGCCGGCAAAAGGCCATCATGATTGCTCGTTTCTGCGCCGCAGCGTTCATGTCCGTTCTGACGCTCAGCGCCGCTGCGGCGCAGGTGCGTGCTCCCTCCAGGCTGCCGGATTCCCGTGCCGAATTCGTGCGTCAGTGTGCGCCGCGCATGCTCGGGCGCTGGGAGCACCCGGAGGAGGTCTGCGGTTGCCTGCACGACCATGCCGCTGCCGTCGTCGAGGACCGCGACTTGCGTGAGGCGCTGCTGCGCGGCATCAGCGAGACCGGCGTGCCGACGATCGAGACCGACTGGGTGCCGACGTCCAAGCAAGGCGAAATCGGCCCGACCTTCACCAAAATCGCCAAGCCGACCTTGCAGTGCATGTTCGATCCGGCGAAGTGACGTTCAGATTATTTGGTTTTCGGACCGTATCGTGGCACGCAGGTGCTGGTCCGTGAAACGCCTTTGTCGGTCATCCGCGCGCCGCGCACTTCCTTGACCTGTCCGGCGGGGCAAGTTCCGTCATCCACTTGCACGCGCTGGCCGAGCTTGAGATCCACGATGTCCTGTTCGCGGCCGACCATTGTTGCGCGCGCCGTGGAGGCGAGCGCGAGGGACATCAGGAGCGAAAGGCAGGTCGCGCGGTGTAGCAGCATGATTTGAAGTCCGGCGTCGATGCCGCAATCTAGGGAGCCGGAGGCGATTCTGATAGGTGAAGCTTCGTTACGCCTGCCGGGCTGAGCTCCTCGCGCACAAGATAGCGCGCGACTCGCGCGCCAGCCGTTCGGCAGAGGCCATCAGTTGCGGAACCGTATGCCCTGAAAATCCAAGCACGAAACCGGGCAGGGGACGCGCGAGTGAATAGGTGTCGGCCAGGAGCCAACCTTCCGCGCCGGCCGCCCGCTTGGCCTCGGCCGCGCGCGACGGATCGACCGGGGGATTGAACCGTGCGACAAGATGCAACCCTTGCGACGGCACCGGCACGGATAGCGCCCCGTCCGATTTCGCTTCCAATGTCTCCGCCAGCGCATCACGCGCCTCGCGATAGAGCTTGCGCACCCGCTTCAGGTTCGCGGCGAAGGCGCCGGAATTGAGCATGTCGGCCACCGCGCCTTCCATCAGCGTGCCGGGAAAGCGGTCGAGCGCAGCCCGTGCAGCCGTCACGTCCGCGATCAGGCGCTCGGGCAGCGCGCAATAGCCGATGCGCAGGCCCGGAAACAAGGTCTTGGCGAAGGTGCCCAGGTAGATCACGCGCTGGAGGTGATCGATGCCGGCGAGCGACATCAGCGGCGCGCCGTCATAGCGGAACTCGCTGTCGTAATCGTCCTCCAACACGAAGGCACCGGCCTGCTTTGCCCAGTCCAGCAGTTCGAGCCGCCGTGGCATCGACATCTGGACGCCCAGCGGAAACTGGTGCGACGGCGTGACATAGGCCGCGCGCGCAGACGGTGCCGCCGAACGACCTTTGGCCACGTGCAGCCCGTACGCGTCGACCGGAATGGGTACGGTGCGATATCCGCAATGTCCGATCGTCTGGCGCGCGATCGGATAGCCGGGGTCCTCGCACCAGACCTGGTCGCCCGGCTTGAGGATCGCGCTCAGCACGATGCGCAGCGCATGCAGCGTGCCGGACGTGAGCATGATCTGATCGGGGTCGCAGCGCAGCCCTCGCGCCGAGAGCAGGTGATCGGCGATTGCCGCACGCAGCTCGCGACTGCCGCGGGGATCGCCATAATGCAGATGCTCGGATCCGAATGCGCGCATGCGACGGCCCACGAAGGCGCGGAAGCGCTGCACGGCGCGCTCGTCGATATGGGTGCAGCCGAGCGCGAACGCGCCATGCTGCGGCGCTTCGACAACCGCCTTGGGTTTGTTCGCCTCGGCTGCTCGTGCAGGGATGCGCGCGGCGACGAAGGTGCCGGAGCCGACGGCTGCCTCGGCAAAACCGTCGGCGATCAGCCGCTCATAGGCAGTGACGACGGCGTTGCGGCGGAAGCCGGTCTGCTGCGCCAGTGTCCGTGAGGGCGGCAATGGCTCGCCGGGCCTGACGAGACCGGAGACGATCATCTCGCACAGCGCCTGGTAGAGCCGGTGCGCCGCGGAGGCGCCGGCCGTGACGTGCGGACCGGTGAGGTCGAGCGGCAACTCGGCCTTGGCCGGCGAGGGAGAATTGGTCGGAATTTTTCGCATGGAATTGGCACTATCGCAGACCAAATCCACGGCTACAACTCTTCCGAATTGTTCCAATCTCGGAGGTGCGGCCGTGAGCCGGGTTGAAAACTCAGACTCCTATCCGACGTCAGCGCGCAACCAGGTGAAGCGCCGTCACGACCGCGGCTTCTACGATCACGCGACCGTTCACCGCATCCTGGACTCCTCGATGCTATGCCACGTGTCCTATGTGATCGACGGTCAGCCCTATTGCACGCCGACCTTCTTCTGGCGCGAAGGAACGAAGCTGTACTGGCATGGGAGCAGCGCCAGCCGCATGCTGCGCAACCAGACCAGGGGCGAGCGCGTCTGCCTGACGGTCGCTCATCTCGACAGTCTCGTGCTGGCGCGCTGCGGCTTCAATCACTCCGCCGATTACCGGGCGGTGATGGCGTTCGGCACCGCCTACCTCGTCACCGACCACGAGGAGAAAGAGCGCGCGGTGATCGCGATGGTCGACCGCTTCTTCCCGGGCCGCACCGCGGGCCTGCGTCAGAGCACCGCGCAGGAGACCAAGGCGACCTCCTTCATCGCGATGGAGATCGAGGAGGCCTCGGCCAAGATCCGTGCCAAGGGCGTGGCCGATGACGATGAGGACTACGAACTCCCGATCTATGCCGAGCGCATCCCGGTGCGCACGGTGCTCGGCGCGCCCGAGCCGTGTCCGCGTCTGCTCGATGGCGTCACCCGGCCTGCGACATTGAATGGCTACTTCGAAGGCCGGCTGCTCGAAGATGCATTGCGGGATGCTTATTTTGTAGAGTACCCGAACGGCTGAAATCGGCTAGCTTGCGCTCCATCGATGATCTGAACGCCCGATTGGAGTTGCCTGATGAATGCCGAGACGCAGCAGAGGATTCTTGACGCCGTCGACGCCGGCTTCGAAGCCCAGCTTGCGACCACCCGCGATTTCGTCGCGATCCCCTCGACCCGCGGGGCGGAGGGACCGTGCCAGGACATGATCGGCGACCTCCTGCGCGAACGCGGCTATGAGATCGACGACTGGCACATCAATATCGACGACCTCAAGGATCTGCGCGGTTTTGGCCCGATCGAGCATGATTTTTCGAAAGCGCGTTCGGTGGTTGGCACCTACCGTCCGCAAACGAACGTTGGAAAATCGCTGATCCTCCAGGGGCATTGCGACGTGGTGCCGGCAGGTCCGCTGGAATTGTGGGATACGCCGCCGTTCTCGCCCGTCATCAAGGACGGCAAGATGTTTGGCCGGGGTGCCTGCGACATGAAGTCGGGCACGATCGGTGCGCTCTACGCGCTGGATGCGATCAAAGCCGCGGGCTTGAAGCCTACGGCCCGGATCCACTTCCAGTCCGTGATCGAGGAGGAGAGCACGGGCGTCGGCGCGCTCTCGACGCTTCAGCGCGGCTACCGCGCCGATGCCTGTTTCATTCCGGAGCCGACCGGCGGCAAGATGGTGCGCTCTCAGGTTGGCGTGATCTGGTTTCGCCTGCGCGTGAAGGGCCATCCGACCCACGTTGCCTTCGCCGGTTCCGGCGCGAACGCAATCATGGCGGCCTATCATTTGATCCAGGCCCTGCAAAAACTCGAGATCGAATGGAACGAGCGCGCCAAAGCCGATCGTCACTTCAGGACGCTCAACCATCCCATCAATTTCAATCCCGGCATCATCAAGGGCGGCGATTGGGCCTCCAGCGTGCCGGCCTGGTGCGACGTCGACTGCCGGATTGCCGTGTTGCCGGGCTGGTCGATCGCCGAGCACCAGAAGGAGATTTTGGCATGCGTCGCGGCCGCTGCGCGCAACCACCGCTTCCTCGCCAACAACCCGCCGGAGATCGAATGGTCGGGCTTCCTGTCGGAGGGGTATGAACTGACTGACGCCGCCGCACCCGAGGCCGCGTTCGGCAAGGCCTTCAATAAGGTCTACGGTGGCGCAGTCGAGGACCTCGTCTTCACCGCACTCACCGATACCCGCTTCTACGGCCTCAATCATGGCATCCCGAGCCTGTGCTTCGGCGCGAGCGGCGGCGAAATGCACGGCTTCAACGAGTTTGTCGAGCTGGAGTCGCTGAAGAAGACCACCAAGGCAATGGCGCTGTTCATCGCGGAGTGGTGCGGAGTGGAGAAGGCGTAAGCAACCGCGCTTGCCCTCTCTGCCGTCAGCGAGGAGCGAAGCGACGAAGCAATCCAGACTGCCGCCGCGAGAGATTCTGGATTCGCTTCACGGCGCTCGCAGTCCTGGAATGTGACGGCGGCTCCTCAGGGCAAAGGACATACCTTGCCGGTGCGATCCGCTGTCCGAGGCACAGGCGCGGATCAATCCTTTAAGCTTAAAACAAAGACTAGGATGGCGGCCCTGCCAGTGGCAGACTGGCCTCCGTCGCAGAGGCCTTAAGTCCGCCGAGGAAATCACGATGCGCGATTGGGATGATGCTTATGCCAATTCGGCCCGTATCCCCGGCGCGGACAAAATGCCGGCACTGTGGGCGGAGCGGGCGGCGGCTTACCGTGCGGGGTTGAGGGATTTTCGTCCCGACGTCGCCTACGGCGCCGGTGAGCGGCAGCGCCTCGACCTGATCCTGCCCGAGGGCGACAGCAAGGGCCTCGTCGTGTTCGTGCATGGCGGCTACTGGATGCGCTTCGACAAGTCAGCCTGGACCGATCTTGCCGAAGGCGCAAGGCATCATGGCTGGGCCGTGGCGCTGCCGAGCTACACGCTGACACCGGCCGCGCGCATCTCCGACATCACTGCCGAGATCACCGCCGCGGTCGCTAAGGCGGCCTCGCTGGTGGCAGGGCCGATCCGGCTCGCCGGCCATTCCGCCGGCGGCCATCTGGTCACGCGCATGCTGTGCGACGACAGCCGGCTCGAGCCCGCCGTCTACGACCGTATTGCCGGCACGCTCTCGATCAGCGGCCTGCACGATCTGCGGCCGCTCTTGAAGACAAGGATGAACGAGACCCTGCGCATGACCATGCAGGAGGCGACGCTCGAGAGCGCGGCGCTGCATCTGCCGCGGGGGCAGTCGCCTGTGACGGCCTGGGTCGGCGGCAACGAGCGCCCTGAATTCATCCGCCAATCCGACCTGATGGCCAACGTCTGGACCGGTTTCGACGTGCCGACGCACCTCGTCATCGATCCCGGGCTCAACCATTTTACCGTGATCGACGGGCTTAAGGATCCGTCGTCGCCGATCACCGCGCGTCTGATCGGCCTCGACTGACGAGGCGAGGGAAGATGGATCGAGAGGACCTATCATGACGTCCAGCGATTACGATCCTGCAAGCGAAGGCGCCGAGACGGATTTCGCCCGGCGCATGTCCTACGGCGACTACCTGGCGCTGGACGCGATTCTCGGCGCGCAGCATCCGCTCTCGGAAGCGCATGACGAGATGCTGTTCATCATCCAGCATCAGACCACGGAGCTGTGGATGCGCCTTGCCATCCACGAGCTCAGCGCCGCCCGCCGCGCCATCGCCAGGGACGAGGTGCAGCCCGCGATGAAGATGCTGGCGCGGGTGTCGCGCATCTTCGAGCAGCTCAATGGCGCCTGGGACGTGTTGCGGACGATGACGCCGAGCGAGTATACGCGCTTCCGCTCGCAGCTCGGGCAGTCCTCGGGCTTCCAGTCGCGACAATACAGGCTGATCGAATTCTTGCTCGGCAACCGCAACCACGCCATGCTCAAGCCGCACGCGCACGATGCGGAGACGACGAAGCTGCTCGAAGCCGAGCTCGCGACCCCAAGCCTATATGACCAGGTGCTGCGGCTTGTTGACCGCAACGGGCTCAAGATGCCTGCGGCCGTGCTGGCCCGCGACGTCCGCGAAACCCACAGTTTCAACGAAGGCGTGCTCCAGGCCTGGCGTATCGTCTACGAAGCGCCGGAGACGCACTGGACGCTCTATGAGCTCGCCGAGAAGCTGGTCGATTTCGAGGACTATTTCCGCCGCTGGCGCTTCAACCACGTGACAACGGTCGAGCGCGTGATCGGCTTCAAGCGCGGCACAGGTGGTACCGGCGGCGTCAGCTATCTCAAACGGATGCTGGAGATCGAGCTATTCCCCGAGCTCTGGCGCGTGCGTACGATTTTGTAGAAATGGCCATGACCAAGCTACGCGTCTACGACGACACCAAGGCTTTGTTCCATCTGCCCGACGGTGTGATCTATCTCGACGGCAATTCGCTCGGCGCGCTGCCGCTCGGCGTTGCCGAGCGCGTCAATCGCGTCATCACGGCCGAATGGGGCAATGAGCTGATCCGTGCCTGGAACACCGCAGGCTGGTATGCCCAACCGCGTCATGTCGGCGATCGCATTGCGCGACTGATCGGCGCCGAAGCCGGCTCCGTGATGGTCGGAGACACGCTCTCGCTCAAGGTCTACCAGGCACTCGCGGCTGCGCTCGATATGAACGCGTCGCGCAAGGTAATCCTGTCGGACACCGGCAATTTCCCGACCGACCTCTACATGGCCGAGGGCCTGATCGAAACGCTTGGGCGCGGCCATCGATTGCGTCTGGTGGCGCCGGAAGAGATCGAGGCCGCGCTGTCCGAGGAGGTCGTGGTCCTCTATGTCACCGAGGTCGACTACCGCACCGGCCGCCGCCATGACATGGCGAAGCTCACCGCGAAAGCGCGTGCGCTCGGCATCGTCACCGTCTGGGATCTCGCCCATTCCGCCGGCGCGCTGCCCGTCGATCTCTCCGGCTGCGGCGCCGATTTTGCTGCGGGCTGCACTTACAAATATCTCAACGCCGGCCCCGGTGCGCCGGCCTTTCTCTACGTTGCGCCGCGCCACGCCGACAATGCCCGCGCCGCTCTGTCGGGATGGATGGGCCATGCCAAACCGTTTGCGTTCGAGCTTGCCTATGCGGCGGCCGGCGGCGTCGAGCGCATGCGTGTCGGAACGCCGCCAGTGCTGGCGATGGCGGCGCTGGAGGCCTCACTCGACATCTGGGATCGGATCGACATCCGTGAGGTCCGTGCGCGTTCGTTGGCGCTCGGTGATCTCCTGATCGCCGAAGTCGAGCGTCGCTGCCCGTCTCTGAAGCTGGTGACCCCGCGCGCGCATGAGCGCCGCGGCTCGCAAGTCTCCTTTGCCTTCGACGGCGGCTACGCCGCCATGCAGGCGCTGATTGCCCGCGGCGTCATCGGTGATTTCCGCGCGCCTGAGATCATGAGGTTCGGGATCACGCCGCTTTATATCGGTGAGGATGAGATCGTCGGAGGCGCCGAGATCATCGAGGAGGTGATCGTAGGCGAGGTGTGGCGCCGGCCGGAGTATCAGGTCGTCAATGCGGTGACGTGAGGAAAGACGCCTCCACAGGCGTCATTGCGAGAAGCCCGTGCGACGAAGCAATCCAGAATCCCTCCACAGAGGCAGCCTGGATTGCTTCGCTTCGCTCGCAATGACGGCGGAGGGATCACGTCCCCCACAATGCCATCACGACCGCATCGAGCCCATCCGTCAGCGCTGCCGGTCCCGGCTGCAAGATGATCGGCGACTTGATTTCCACGATGCGGCTGTTGCGCACCGCCGGAATCTCACCCCAGCCTTCGCGCGTGCGGATACGGGCAGGGACAACCTTCTTGCCGCACCACGACGCGAGGATCACATCGGGCGCTGCCTCGCGCACCATCTCCGCCGACACGATGCGGTCCTTCGCCGCCTGCCGCGATCGCAACTCCGGGAACACATCCCCGCCGCCGGCGATTTCGATCAACTCGGAGACCCAACCGATGCCCGAGATCAGCGGATCGTCCCACTCCTCGAAATAGACTCTTGGCCGGACCGAGGGCCGGGGCGTTGCCGCGATCGCGGCGAGGCGTCGCTCAAAACCTTGCGCGAGGTTCTCCGCGCGCTCGGCCGCACCGACAAGCGCACCAAGCGTGCGGACCATCGCCAAGATTCCGGCGACGTCACGCTGGTTGAAGACGTGGACGTTGACACCGGCCCGGACGAGATCTGCGACGATGCCGGCCTGCAGATCGGAGAAGGCCAGCACCAGCTCTGGCTCCAGCGCCAGGATCTTTGGGATTCGGCCGAGACGAACGCCGACACCCGTGGCTTCTCCCGTCGCACCTGGGGCGGGCGCACGGCATATCCGGAGACGCCGACGATGCGGTCCTGCTCGCCGAGCAGGTAGAGTGTTTCGACCGTCTCCTCGGTCAGGCAGACGATGCGGTGCGGGGGGAAGTGGCGCATGCGAGCAGCCTATGCACAATGTCGGCGCCGATGTCAGCCCGCCCATTACCTTGGATGTCATTGCTTTGCCGCACGAAGCAATTCACGTTGAGACAACAAGGAATTGGAAGGAGATCCGATGACGCCGCTCGAGAAACTTAAAGTCATGAAGATGCCGTTCGCCGAGCTCAAAGGCGTCGAGTTCGTCGAGGCCGAGAAGGACCGCGTGGTGGCGCGGATGACGGTCAGGCCCGACCTCTGCACGCTTCATCACACCATCCATGGCGGCGCGGTGATGGCGCTGGCGGATTCCGTCGGTGCGGCTGCGACCGTGATCAACCTGCCGGACGACGCCAAAGGCACCACGACGCTGGAAAGCAAGACCAACTTCATCGGTGGGGCCAAAGAGGGAACCACGGTGATCGCGACCGCCACCCCGGTCCACCGAGGCCGGCGGACCCAGGTCTGGACCACCCGGCTGGAAACCGAGGACGGCAAGCTTGTGGCCATTGTGACCCAGACGCAGCTCATCCTCGTATGAATGAGGGTCCTTGATTTTGTTAACGAAATGGTCGCGTCCGGTGCCACTTACTTGGGCACGCTCGCATCTTGAAAAGCTTGTTGCGATGCACAATATAGGCGGCCTAGGGATTCGAACGCCTCCTCGAGGGACACCAAGAGGAGTTTTGACGTGGTACTTGAAGAGACCGTCCGCACCGCTCCGGGCTATGTACGGACCTTGATCCAGCAGGAAGAATTGCCGCTCCTGCGCGACCATCTGCTGAGACTGGATCCCGCAAGCCGGCACGACCGTTTCAACGGTTTTCTCGACGACAGCTTCATCGAGCGTTATGCCGCCCGCTGCGCCGATGACGGCACTGTGATCGTCGCCTACATTGTCGATGGCATGGTCCGCGGTGCGGCCGAGCTGCATCCGCCGGAGGATGATTCGCTGCCTGAGGTCGCCTTCAGCGTGGAGGCTTCCGCTCGCCGCCAGGGCGTCGGCACCGTACTGTTCCGCCGTCTGATCGCGGAAGCGCGCTGGAAGGGCTATAAGCGCCTGCGCATCACCACCGGCGCCGAGAACCACGCCATGCGGGCGCTCGCCAGGAAGTTCGGTGCGCATCTGGCTTTCCGCCACGGCGAATCGACCGGGACGATCGACCTCACCAAGACAACCGAGGCCGAGCTTGCCGATCTCGCGGCTTCGCCCTTCACAGCCGGCCGGGCCTTGCTCAGCTTCAACTCGACCTGCTGGAAGATCATCTCCAGCATCTACGGCAGTCGCGCCGCATAAGACAGAAAGCGGACCGGCAGGGCCGGTCCGCTTTCGTAGTCTGGGCAACGAAATGAGCGCTCAGGTGCCGGTGCGCTTGTCGTTGCCGAAACGGCGGACGACGCGGCGCTCGACCACCACGGAGCGTTGCGCGCCCTGTTCGCCGGCGATCACGCGGGTTGCGGTGATGCGGCTGTTGGTGCGGGCCTGCTTCTTGACCTCGGCCTGCACGACATCGAGCGGCATGCCCATCAGCGCTGCTGCGATCTCGGCCTGCTGCTCCTGGTCGTCGGTGATGCCGACGGCGGCGAAGATCGCCTCGTCCAGGGTGGGCGGATCGTGACGCACGCGCCGCGTGCCATATTTGGTATTCCAGTCTGCGCTCATAACGGCCTCGTTTGATGCCGGGATACCTAGTGCCGCTAATGTTGCATTGCAATATGGAATCGGTGTGGCATCTCAGCTATGCACCGGTCGGGTGTCAGGGCGGTGACGCGACACCTGCACCGAGTTCAATCCCTTGCTGTGGCCAGCGTTTCAGTGCCGCGTGCCCCGCTTCGGTGAGCCCGTAGATTCCCCGTTCAGCACGTGCGAACCAGCCATACACATTGTTAAGCAAGATCTTGCCGGCATCGGGACAGCGTTCGCGCAACTCGCTCACTCGCCGGGGGCCTTCGGCGAGGGCGGAGGCGCAGGCCAGCGCCTGCTGCCGGTAGGCCGTCATGATCGGGGCACGAGTGCTGCCGCCGAGCACGGGATCGCCCTGCCGGCGCTGATGTTCTGCGACGAGCCGCGAGCGAATCTTCGGCTCGCGGCGCGGCGCCGCCGTCGGCGGCTTCACCAGCACCTCGACCTGGCCGCGATCGGTGACCCCGAGCATGCCGAAGCCGAGCCGGCGGCACAGATTGCGATAGCGCGCATCGCTCTCACGCCCTTTGCCGCGGGCCGACATTCTGGCGGCGATCCAGATCTCGTCGCCGGCCGGCGCGCGGTCGACCGCTTGAAGGATCAGCTCGAGATTGAAGGCGAGCTTGAGCTCGCCGATGACCACGACAGGTGGATCGCCGGCGCTGAGGCCCACGAGATCGCAGCCGCCGATCTCCCCCTTCACGGTGAAGCCGAGCTCTTCGAGGAAGCGTTTGACGGGCAGATAGAGCGCGGTTTCCAAAGACAAGTTCCGTGTGTGACGTCCGATCGGAGAATCAGTGCAGGCAGTTTAGAGCCTTCTCGGCTCCGATTGAATCATTGCCGTCTGGCAGAGACTCGGAACGCGATCCGCCTACACCCGCCCACCCACCGGAATCAGCGCGCCGGTGACGCCGCTCGCGGCATCGCTGGCGAGAAACAGGATAACTTCGGCGAGCTCCTGCGGCGTCACCCATTTGGAGAAGTCGGCTTTCGGCATGTCGGCACGGTTGGACTTGGTGTCGATGATCGACGGCAGCACCGCATTCACGGTGACCTTGCCTTTCAACTCGTTGGCGAGTGCCTCGGTGAGGCGATGCACGCCTGCTTTCGAGGCCGCATAGGGGCCCATGCCGGAGCCTGCCTGGAGCGCGCCCATCGCGCCGATGTTGACGATGCGGCCGGCCTTGGAGGCGGCGAGATGCGGCAGCGCCGCGCGCGAGGTGTTGAGCGCGGTCAGGACATTCAGCGCATGCATGCGTTGCCAGGTCGCAACATCGCCGTCGCCGACGGTTTCGAAGGCGAAGCCGCCGGCGATGTTGATCAGCGCATCGAGCTTGCCGAAGTGCTTTGCCGCCGCCTCGATCGCCGTCTTCGCCTGCGTCGCGTCGGACAGGTCGACGCCGCCGATCTCGATGCTTTCAGGCGTTGCGGAGCCTTGTGAAGCCGCGTGATCGATGCGGGCTGTGCGCGCGCCGCGCGACTGCGCAATCTCCGCAACGACCTTGCCGAGCACGCCGCGCGCGCCGGTCACGATCAGAACCTTGCCTTGCATCATCGATCTCCCGGCACGCCGCCTACGATTGCAGATAACGCGCCTTCAGTGCAGTCCGTTCGGCCGCGCCGAGCTTGAGCCCGTCGCGTAAATAGGTTTCGATATCGCCATATTCCTGTCCGACGGCTTCGAACGCCGCAGCAAGGTAAGAGGCTTCGACGCTGCCGATGGCATTGCGTACGTCCTCTGGCAGATCGATCGCAGCTGTCGCATCGCGCTTGTAGTGCTGATTGGTGAGCAGGTAGTCCTCGGCAATGACGTCATCGGGTACACCGAGGGCATGCAGGATCAGCGCGCTCGCAAACCCGGTGCGGTCCTTGCCCGCCGTGCAGTGGATCACGAGCGGCGCGCGATCTTCCAGGAGATGGCCGAACAAGTTGCGAAAGCTGTGCGTGTTGTGGCGAACGTAGTTGCGATAGGATTCGCGCATGATCTCCAGCGCGACCGGTGCCGTCAGCGTGCCCCGAGCGAGCTCGGCGCGCAGCGCAGCGACGACGGTCGGCTCGATCGGCAGTGAGTGCACGGTGATTTCGTTCACGATGCAGACGCCGCCGGCGCGCTCCTCCAGCCCACGGAAATCGAAGGCGCTTTGCACCCCCAGCGCTCGGACGATCTCGATGTCGGCTGCGGTGAGGTGGCCGAGATGGTTGGAGCGGAAGATCTGCCGCCAGCGCGTGATGCGGCCGTCGGTGGTCGGATAGCCGCCGAGATCGCGAAAATTGCTGGCGCCTTGCAGGGCGAGGTGGCGGGCAGGGGAGTCGGACATGAGATCAGCTTGGGTTATGGTTCCACCGGGCGCGCTGCGGCGTCCTTAACGTCCATTACAGAGGGCGATCATGGGTCGGCACAAGGCCATTGTTTTGGCCATCACCATGCTGTCGGCCGGAAGTTTCGACACCCGGCCGGCCGATGCGCAGACCTATCGCTGTACCGATGGTACGCAGTTCATCATCTGACTCTATGACGGTCTCGGGCGCCCGCTATTCGAAGCTGGGATCACGCTGGCGATCGGCAGGACCGGGCCACCACGATCAACATCTGAAGCGGCCGCTCACGCCTGCGCGGTGATCTGAACGGCATTGTATCTGCAGGAATCAAAAAGGGCCGAAACACCGTGGCTTCGACCCATTTTTGAACTGCCGCCGGCGTTTGCGGGAGCGCGACGGTATCATCAGCGATCCCATTTCGGCTTGGCTTCGTCCACCGCGTCCTGGTGATACCAGCTCTCGCTGCAGATCGAGACGTTGGAGGGGGGCGAAGCATGATCGGCGGGAAGACGGGTCTCGCCATAGCGGCGTCCCCCAAGAGCTGCGCGGCCCCCGGCAGGGAATTGGTAGATCTTCGCAGTTCCGTGACTTAGACCATTGTTCATCATTGCGATTTCTCCTTGGTCAAAGCGCCTTGGCCTCCATGGTGCGCCCGACTCGTTCGATTGTGGTTACTGAAATCTCCATATCGGCGGCGCGCTCCGAATTGGAAAGTGCTGAAAAGGAAATCAGTTGCCGCCCAATTTGTAGGCAGATGCTCTGTTGCATCTCCTAAGGCACGGGCTCGCTGACCAACGGCTGGGCTATTCCAAAGGTTGCTAGGCAGTGCTCTAGGACTTTACGAAAGTTGCTGGGCATTGATGCGCGTTTCATCGGCGGCGTTCAGCATTGTCGCGCCTGCTTCAGAATCGGGCGCTTTTGGCGGGATTTTTGCGGTGCAGCTTCACGCTAAGGTGCGCGGCTATGACGCATATTGTTGGGGCTGTCCGGTCAGCTCCGGGCCGATGCCGACCGCGCTGGAAAACCTCCCGCAGTGCAGCCTTTTGGCACGTAAAATGCTTGTAGGGGGCCGGCCGATGGTGGCCGGGTACAAACGTGCGGGGACCCCAGGGCCCCCAACCTTTCGCATCATCTACAGAGAGGCTCAATGACCAAGTACAAGCTCGAGTACATCTGGCTCGACGGATATACGCCGACTCCGAATTTGCGCGGCAAAACTCAGATCAAGGAATTCGCGTCGTTCCCGACGCTCGAGCAGCTTCCGCTCTGGGGCTTCGATGGCTCCTCGACCCAGCAGGCCGAAGGTCATAGCTCCGATTGCGTGCTGAAGCCGGTCGCCGTCTTCCCGGACGCCGCGCGCACCAACGGCGTGCTCGTGATGTGCGAAGTCATGATGCCCGATGGCAAGACCCCCCATCCGTCGAACAAGCGCGCCACCATCCTCGACGATCCCGGCGCCTGGTTCGGCTTCGAGCAGGAGTACTTCTTCTACAAGGACGGTCGTCCGCTCGGCTTCCCGTCCTCGGGCTATCCGGCCCCGCAGGGTCCGTATTACACCGGCGTCGGCTACTCGAACGTGGGCGACGTCGCCCGCAAGATCGTCGAAGAGCATCTCGACCTCTGCCTCGCTGCCGGAATCAACCATGAAGGCATCAACGCGGAAGTCGCCAAGGGGCAGTGGGAATTCCAGATCTTCGGCAAGGGCTCCAAGACCGCTGCCGACCAGATGTGGATGGCCCGCTACCTGATGCTGCGTCTGACCGAGAAGTACGGCATCGACATCGAGTTCCACTGCAAGCCGCTCGGCGACACCGACTGGAATGGCTCGGGCATGCACGCCAACTTCTCGACCGCCTATATGCGCGAAGTCGGCGGCAAGGAGTATTTCGAAGCGCTGATGGCGGCGTTCGAGAAGAACCTGATGGACCACATCGCCGTCTACGGCCCGGACAACGACAAGCGTCTCACCGGCAAGCACGAGACCGCGCCCTGGAACAAGTTCAGCTACGGCGTGGCCGACCGCGGCGCCTCGATCCGCGTTCCGCACTCCTTCGTCAACAACGGCTACAAGGGCTATCTGGAAGACCGTCGTCCGAATTCGCAAGGCGACCCCTACCAGATCGCTTCGCAGATCCTGAAGACGATCTCATCCGTGCCGACCGGCAAGAAGGCCGCGGCGTAAGATCGTTCCGCCCCAGGGCTGGGGGCTGACCCGGGTTGGTCTCAAATCCGCCGGAGCTGCAGGGCTCCGGCGGATTTCTGCATTCTGATGACAGCTGTTCCTGTGGCCTGCCCGCCGCTTCCTGCGTCAAGCTTGTCGATTGCGTTGGAATGCGGGAGAGTGCGCCCGGATGCGCAGGGCCGGGGACACGGCTGGTGTTTGAAGGCTTCTACAAGGTGAGATTTCAGCTCGGCGACGCGGTCGGCCGGAGCGTGATGCATGCCGGCAATGGCAAGATGCTGGGCGGCAATTCGGCCTTCGCCCATATCGGCACCTACGACAAGACTGATGGCGGCGTCGACGTCGTCATCAAGACCGTCCGCCACAACCCCGATCCGAACTATCGCGCCATGGCCGGCACCGACGATGCGACCCTGATCGCGAAGGGCTGGGCCGACGGCAATCTCTATCGCTTCAAGGGCGAGCTGAAAGAGCTCCCAGGCGTACCCTTCCAGTCGGTCATGACGCCGATCACCGCAGACGAGGTGCCGGTCGCTGGCGGTGTCGGCGAAGCCGGCATCACTGATGGTCTCTATTCGATTCATCTGCGCATGCTCGACGGTCTCGATGGCGGCCTCACCGGCGTGATGCTACTCAACCAGGGCCGCATCCTCGGTGGCGATGCGGCGTTCTATTATCTCGGCAGCTACACCGCCGCGAACGGCCGCTGGAAGGGCCAGATCCTCAATCAGGAGCACACGCAGGCCAAGGACGATCCGATCTTCGGCGGCCACGAAGTCGGCATCGGTTTCTCCGGCCGCTACCATGCGGAAGAGGCGGTGCTGGAGGCCACGGCACTCGCCGGCAAGCGCAGCCTGCGCCTGACCGCCGCGCTCAAGCTGATGCACCGCGCCTGAGCGCCACGGGATAAGCACATGGACAATTTCGTTCGCATGCTCTCGACGCTCGGCCTGATGGGCGCGATGCGCAGCCTGTCGTCTGCGTATGAGACTGCGACGGGCGTCCGCATCGACGCCGATTTCGCGCCGACCCAGGCGCTGCTGAAGCGGCTCCGCGACGGCGAGGCCGCCGATCTCGTCATCCTCACCCGCGAGGGGCTCGACGCAGTGATCGCTGAGGGCCGCGTGGTCGCCGATAGCGCGGCTGACCTCGCGCGTTCCTATGTCGGCATCGCCGTCCGGGCAGGACAGAGGCATCCCGATATCGCGACCGAAGCCGCGCTGCGCAAGACGCTGCTTGCCGCGCAGTGCGTCGCCTATTCGCGGCTTGGCGCCAGCGGAATCTACTTTGCGCAGTTGATCCAGCAGCTGGGCATCGCGCCGGAGATCAACGCCAAAGCCATTATCGTGCAGCAGGGCTTTACGGCGGAGCGGCTCGTCAATGGCGAGGCCGATCTCGCCGTGCAGCAGATCAGCGAACTGAAGCAGGTCGGCGGCATCGAGGTGGTCGGTCCGATCCCGCATGATTTGCAGACGCCGGCGGTGTTCTCCGCCGGCCGCATGGCGAATGCGACACATGCCGAAGCTGCCGATAGGCTGCTGCGCTATCTGGCATCGCCGGAGGCCGTTCCTGTCCTCCGCCAATCGGGACTCGAGCCTTGAATGTGCCAGGGCGGGGACGCAACGTAATGGTCATGCGCGCTTATCTCCTCGCAACTCTCCTGACGCTCGCCGTGCCGCTGGCGGCACAGGCGCAGTCGGCCGATCTCGTGCTGTGCGACCGGGTGGCGGCCGATCCCAGTGATCCCGACAAGCCGGCCGACGTGAAGGGCGTGACGGAGATCGCTTCCTCCGACGTCAGGACGGCCATCAAGTTCTGCAAGCAGGCCGCATCCTCCTCGCGCCGCGCCATGTTCGCGCTCGGCCGCGCCTATGCGGCCAACGGGCAGACGAGCGAGGCGATCATTGCCTGGCGCAAGGCCGCCGACAAGGGATCGAGCGCGGCGATGGTCGAACTCGGCGTCGCCTAGGGGACAGGCTCTGGGATCGCGAAGGACGAAGCACAAGCGCGAAAACTGTTCGAGAAGGCGGCGCAGGCCGGCAATCCCCGCGGCGTCAGCAATCTCGCCGCGCTCGGTAGCGCAAGTGGCGGCGCGCCCGCCGATCCCGCGCAGGCGCGCGCGCTGCTGGGCAAGGCCGCCGAAACCAATGCGGAGGCGCAGTACCAGCTCGGTCTGATGCTGGCGAGCGGCAATGGCGGGGAGAGGGACGACGTCGCTGCGCGCGCACTGTTCGAGAAGGCAGCCGCGCAAAATCATCCCGGCGCGCTGGAGCGAATGGGCGCCTTCGCCCAGGAAGGCCGCGGCGGGCCGAAGGACAAGGACGCCGCAAAGGCCTATTACGAACGCGCCGCAGCCCTCGGCGACGATGACGCCAAGAAGGCGCTGGAACGGCTGCGCTGTCCCTATGCGATCAAGGACAAGCAGGGCAAGCTCGTCACCACACTGTGCTTCTAATTCGCCTCTCTCTTCGCGAGAGGTGGTTCTAGCGCTCTGGTGACAGCGATGTGACTAGGGGGCTCGGCTCGCTTCAAGTTGTCGGCGAGATCGTTGCGGGCGTCGTGATAGGTGGTCTCGAGACAGCCGGGCGCCCGGGAACTTGACCATGCGCCGGTCGTTGCCATGGGCAGACTGGGAGATGCAACCGTGATCCGCAAACTGGCATCCGGTGAATATCGCCTCTATTCGCGCAAGGTGAACCCGAAGACCGGCAAGCGGCGTAATCTCGGCACGTTCAAGAGCCGCGCGGCGGCCGAGAAGCACGAGCGCGAGGTGCAGTACTTCAAGCGGCATTGAAGGCCGGCGAATGCCGTCCAGGAGCCGGCAAGACAAAACATGCGAAAACAACCCCATGCACAGTAGCCAAGGGATTGAAATCGCACGTATTACGGATTAAGCGAAATTGGTTTGACCCGTCGAGCAAAACAGGTGCATAATGGCATCATAACGGCGGTCGGTCGCGGACGGGGCTGCGCGGAAAAGCCGATGACTTCGATGCGGCGACGATGCTAGCTAGCCCGCAAATCTTTTCCGGATTTTAGGTTCAAGACGTTGCTCAACGGGCTCTACAAGGTTGAATACGGCATCAACGGTGCCTTCGGCCGCAGCATCATGTGCATGCATGACGGCAAGCTGCTGGGCGGCAATTCCGCCTTTGCGCATCTTGGGACCTATGACGTCAGGGATGGCGCGATCGAAGCCAATGTCATCACCGAGCGCCACAACGACGATCCCAACTACAAGCCGCTGATGGGCGCTGATGTCGCCACGATCAAGGTCCACGGCAGGACGGAGGGATCGACGATCCTGTTCGAGGGCAAGGCCGATCCGATGCCGGGCAGCGTGTTCTGGGCCAACCTCGCGCCGCTCGATGATGAGGCGCTGCCGCCCCGCGGCACCGTCGGTCCCGGCGGTATCATCAACGGGCTGTACTCCATTCACCTTCGCGCGCTCGACGGCGTCGAGGCTGGCCTCTCCGGCGTGATGCTGCTGATGGACGGGCGTATCCTCGGAGGCGATGCGTTCTTCTACTATCTCGGCTCCTACTCCTCGGCGCATGGCCGCTGGAAGGGCGAGATGCTGAACCAGGAGCATACGCCGGCGAAAGACGACAATCCCGTGTTTGGCGGCCTGGAGGTGGGGATCGGCTTCTCCGGGACCTGCACGGAAGACAGCGGCGAGCTCGAAGGCATCGCGCTCGCCGGCAAGCGCAGCCTGCGCCTTGCCGCCTCGCTCAAGCTGATGCGGCGAGCGTAGGGCGCGGACATATAGGTGTTGGATACCTGTTTCCTGAAGCAGTCCTGAGCCGTCCCCGTGGCAACATAGCCGTCGACCCGCAGCTGAGAACGGACACGCTATTGTGGGCGACCTTCAGTCAAGTTCCCGTTCGATGCTGCTGCGAACGTCGTTGAAATCGCCGCTGGGATGACCTAGTTCTTTGCCGTGCAGCACGGTCTTGTCCAACATCTTCGTCCACTCGCCAGAACGGCCATGTTCGTGGCGATATGGGCCTTTGTGCTTCAGGTGTCCCTGATTTCGGTCTCGCAGGTGAAGGCGGCTGTTGGCGCTATGCCGATGCCTGCCGTCACGCTCAGCGGTTCCTTGCATTTTCACGATCAGTTGGCAGGGCACGTGCATTCCCACGCTGGCGACGACGCCGAAGGCCACGTACATGATGGACCGGATCACGACGACGATGGCGCTCCAAGCGTGGCTTGGGACATGTTTGGTACCTCGATCGCTTCACCGCAGTTCATTCACGTGCTCGGCTCTTTCGAAGTGCTCGGCGCTATCGAATTGCCGCTTGCGCGAGCCATCGTCGGGGTAAGCCCCGAGGCACTCATCCGGCCACCAAGTACCTTCAGCATCGCGTAGCCCAGGCGGCCCTACGGCCGCCGCCTTTTCGCATGTCTGAGGGAATTTTCCATGTTTATGAATCAGCGCTGCCCGAAAGGGCGGCTCGCAATCTTTGGGCTGGCCGGATTTATCTGGCTGGCGAGCCTGATCTTTGGTCTGTCCGGAACCGTTGCCCATGAAGGCCACGATCACAGCGATGCCGACAAGCCGACGTTTGTGTCCTCAGCCTATCCAAGGGTTGCCGCGCGCTCCGAGCTTTATGAGATCGTCGGCATCCTAAAAGACGGCAAGCTTTCGGTCTTCCTTGATGATGCAGTTTCGAACGACCCGGTTTCGGACGCTGCCCTGCAAGTCACGATCGGGGATTCCGCCCCGATCGAGGCTTCAAGCCAGGAGGACGGAGTCTACACCGCCGCGATCCCGAACGGCACGCCGGCTGGATCGGTTGAAGTCATCTTCTCAATCAGCGCCGGCAAGGGGAATGATCTGCTGGTCGACTCGTTCATACCGACGCGTGCCGGCGATGCCCGGCTACCAGAACAGAAGCACGAGCATGGCTGGCTTTTCTCAAGCCGAACCGCCATCGCTGCCTCCGCGCTAGTTGCCTTGGGCCTCGGCCTTCTCTTCGCCTATTGGAGGCGACGCGGCCGCAGCATGGCCGCCTCCATTTCCGCCGTGATGGCAGCGGTGTTCGCCGTTCTCGCCGCCATCATGTTCGGCGAGGGGCGGACGAACGCAACGCAACCAAATCCGCCGGATGCTCCCGCACTGAGCGATGCCCCGCGGCGCCTGCAAGACGGCACCGTCTTCGCGGCCAAGCCGACGCAGCGGTTGCTTGATGTCCGGACCGCTGCAGCCGAGCTGCAGACAATTCATCCCGCGGTTACGCTGATCGGCCGCGTCATGGCCGACCCCAACCGCAGCAGCATCGTGCAGAGCGTCTACGGGGGCCGCGTCGTTCCGATCGATGGCGGCATACCTCGCATTGGCCAAACCGTTCGCAAGGGCGATCTGCTCATCCAGATCGAGCCGCATCTGCCGGTCGCAGACCGCACGACGATCCTCGAAAAGGTGGGCGAGATCGAACAGTTGATGGCAGTCACGGAAAACAAGCTGCGGCGTCTGCGGCCGCTGGCCGAACGCGGCGCGGTGCCGCATGGGCAGGTCAACGACCTGGAAAGTGAATTGGAGGGCCTGCGGGCGCGCCGCGAAACCGTCCGAAATTCCCGCACCGGGTTCGAGGAGCTGCGGGCATCGACCGACGGCGTCATCACGTCCGCCAAGGTCGTGCCCGGCCAAGTCATTCAACCGCAGGACGTCCTGTTCCAGATCGCGGACCCAAGCAGCCTCTGGGTCGAAGCATTGGCCTATGATGACATAGGATTGAAGCAGCCTGAAGCTGCAACGGCGATGGCCCCGAACGGGCAGCAGATTGCGCTGACCTTCGTCGGAACGAGCCGGGCACTGCGCCAGCATGCCACCGTGGTTCAGTTTGCGATGCCGGATCCGCCAACGGGCCTCAACATCGGCCAGCCGCTGAACGTGATGATCCAGAGCGGCGCCCCTGTCGCCGGCCTGATCTTTCCGCGCAATGCGGTCGTTCGCAGCGGCAATGGTGAGAACATCGTCTGGCTGCATGCCGGGCCCGAGCGCTTCGAGCCGAAACCCGTTCGCGTGCTGCCGGTCGACGCGGCCCGCGTGATAGTGGCGGCCGGCGTCAAGGAGGGCGAGCGCATTGTCATTCGCGGCACCGACCTCATCAATCAGATCCGGTAGACCGCTCATGTTCAAGCTCATCGTGCAAACAAGTTTGCGCAATCGCCTGTTCGTTCTGGCAGTAGCCGCCGTGCTGGTTGGCTACGGGCTGGTCGTCCTGCCGAGCGTCTCCGTCGACGTCTTGCCGGATATCAACCGCCCGACCGTCAACATCCTGACCGAGGCGGAGGGACTGGCGCCCCAGGAGGTCGAGCAACTGGTGACGTTTCCGATCGAGACGTCAATGAACGGCATGCCCGGCGTGATCCGGGTACGCTCGGTCTCGGGCGTCGGTCTGTCGGTCGTTTACGTCGAATTCGATTGGGGCATCGACGTCTACCGCGCCCGGCAATTCGTCTCGGAGCGGCTGGCGCTGATCCGCGAACAATTGCCCTCTTCGGTCAATCCCCAGATGGGGCCGGTGACATCGATCATGGGCGAGATCATGCTATTCGCGTTGACGAGCGATGGCACAGGTTCGCCCATGGAAGTGCGCGAGATCGCCGACTTCGTCGTCAGGCCGCAACTCCTCGCCATTCCCGGCGTCGCCCAGGTGATACCCATCGGCGGCGAGGTCCGGCAATACCGCGTGACGCCGAACGTTGCCACCATGCAGGCACTCAGCATCACCCACGACCAGATCGAGCAGGCGGTCGCCAAGTTCGGCACCAACAGCGGCGGCGGCTTCGTTGACCAGCATGGCCGCGAATATCTGATCCGCAATGTCGGGCTCACCAGGCGTCTCGAGGACCTCGGCAACACCGTCGTTGCGAGCCGCGACCAGCAGCCGATCCTGCTGAAGCAGGTCGCCGCCGTCGATTTCGCGGCGCGCACCAAGCGGGGCGACGCCGGGTACAATGGCAAGCCCGCCGTCATCATCAGCGTCATGAAGCAGCCGGCTGCTGATACCGTGGCATTGACGCGCAATATCGAAGCCGGGCTGAAGGAGCTGCAGCGCACCATACGTTCGGGAATTAACGTGACTAACATGCAATTCCGTCAGGCCACGTTCATCGAGACATCGATAAGCAATGTCGAGCACGTTCTGGCCGAAGCCGCCATCGTCGTCGCCGTGGTCCTGTTCGTGTTCCTGATGAACGGACGGGCCGCGTTGGTTTCGCTGACGGCCATTCCGATATCGATCCTTGTGACAGTCCTGGTGTTCCGCGCCTTCGGCCTCACGATCAACACGATGACCCTTGGCGGCCTCGCCATCGCGATCGGCGAACTGGTCGACGATGCCGTGGTGGACGTCGAAAACATTTTGCGGCGCTTGCGGGAGAACGCCGCGTCGAGCACGCCGCGTCCTGTTCTGGACGTGATCTCCGGGGCGAGCCAGGAGGTTCGTTCCGGCATCGTCTATGCAACGATGATCATCGTTCTCGTCTTTGTGCCGCTATTCGCCCTTCCGGGCATCGAAGGGCGGCTGTTCACGCCGCTTGGCGTGGCCTATGTGGTCTCGATCCTCGCTTCGCTGCTGACGTCGATCACGGTGACGCCTGTTCTGTCCTACTATCTGCTTTCGAAACGAGCGCGTTCGGGTGACCGCGAGAGCCTGATCGTCACCAAGCTGAAGCAGGCCAATCGGCGGGTGCTGGGTTGGGCTTTCGAGCGGCGGGGTCTCGTGCTGAGCTCCGTCGCGGCGGCGGTCATGGTGGCAGGCTACGCCGCGAGCCAGATGCCTCGCAGTTTTCTTCCACCCTTCAACGAAGGGACGCTGGTGCTGTCGCTGCAGTACAATCCAGGCATTTCGCTCGCGGAATCGAACCGTCTTGGACTGCTGGCGGAACAGTTGCTCGCAAAGGTGCCCGAGGTGAAATCGGTCGGACGCCGCACCGGCCGCGCCGAGCTCGATGAGCACGCCGAAGGCGTGCACTTCAGCGAGATCGATGTCGATCTCGTTCCGTCCAAGCGCCAAAAGGCGGACATCTATACGAGCATCAGGGAAGCTCTATCCGCACTGCCGGCGTCAGTTGCCATCGGACAGCCGATCAGCCATCGCCTGGATCATCTCCAGTCGGGTATTCGTGCCCAGATCGTGCTCAAGATCTTTGGGCACGACATCGAGATGTTGCGCCGCCTGTCCGAAACGGTGCGCCAACGTCTATCGACGATTCCCGGTCTGGTCGATCTCCAGGTCGAAAAGCAGGTGCTTATTCCGCAGGTGCGGGTTCAGGTCGACCATGCCCGCGCCGCACTTCATGGCCTGACGCCGGCCGCGATCACCCAGGCACTCGACGCGCTGTCCAACGGCCGGAAGGTCTCTCAGATCGTCGACGGCAATCGCCGCTTCGACGTCATCATGCGCCTTTCTGAGCAAGACCGGTCGACAACAGGCCTGCAAAACCTGCTTATTCCGACCGGCTTGGAATTCGTTCCGCTCAGCGCTTTGGCTGAAGTCGTCGAGACAGACGGGCCGAACCAGATTCAGCGCGAGGGGACCCAGCGCAGGATCGTTGTCTATGGCAATGGGGACGGACGCCGCGACATCGCCGATATCGCTGCCGACATTCAGAAGGCGATTCGGGAACTTGAATTTCCGCAAGGCTACACGACCAACCTTGAGGGCGCCTTTCAGGCCCAGCAGGAGGCGTCGTGGCGCATCGGCATTCTGTCGCTGGCGTCCCTGACGCTGATCTTCATCGTCCTCTACGGCCGTTACCGATCAACCGCGCTATCGCTGATCATCATGGGCGGCATACCGCTCGCCCTGATCGGCAGCGTCGGCGCGCTGAAGATCTCCGGCCAGCCGCTGTCGGTGGCGTCGATGATCGGCTTCATCACGCTTGCCGGCATCTCAGCGCGCAACGGGATCCTGAAGATCTCCCATTACATCAATCTCGCCATTCACGAGGGCGAGCGTTTCGGAATCGGGCTGGTCGTTCGCGGTAGCATGGAGCGTCTCAGCCCCGTTCTGATGACGGCGCTTTGTGCCGGATTGGCGCTTACGCCGCTCTTGATCGGCGCGGACGAGCCGGGCCGGGAGATCCTGCACCCCGTGGCCGTGACGATCTTTGGCGGCCTGCTCAGCGCCACGATCCTCGATACCGTCGTGACCCCAATTCTGTTTCTGACGTTTGGCAAGCAGCCGTTGGAGCGGCTGATGGCCGGGCATGCTGCAAGGTTTACCCCCGCGGAAGCTCACTGACTTCGCACAACCTACCGAGGAGCCACCAATGAGAAAATACATCTTCCCGGCCGTGATGGCTGTGATCGCCACAATGCCGGACCTTGCCATGGCACAGACGAAGGGCAGCAACGGCGGTCCCGTCGTCAGATCGCAGGGACATCCGATCGAGTTTGTCCGCAAGGGCACGGAAATCGTCTTTTATGTGGGCGACGACGATGGTTCTCCGCTGTCGACCAAGGACATGCGGGGGCGCGCAACGATTCAAGACGGCGGCAAGACCGTCACCGTTCCGCTTGCGCCGGCCAATCCCAACATGATGACGGGAAAGCTGCAGGCCGAGCTGTCACCAAAGGCCATCGTGGTGTTTTCCGCGAGCTTGCATGGTCATTCCCTGACGGCCAGGTACACCGCGGAATAGTCAGCGCATAATTATAAAAAGGCGCGGCACTTGGCGCCAATGATGCAGGCCGCCGAGGTCGGGATGCGGGCTGCGGTGCCTGGACAGCGGCACGTGACCCCAAGTCGGACATCCTCCTAGACTACGGCTCACAAGTCCGCGGCTAAGTGCTAGGCTCCTTCTTGTCGCAGCAACGTGGTTCGTCTGGCCGTTCGGAGGGCACTTTGACTGAGCAGCGGGTTCAAAGGCGACTAGCGGCGATTTAGCCGCTGACGTGGTCGTCTACTCCGCGCTGATGCAGTGCGCTGAGGAATCTGGAGCGGCGAGGCCGCAGCTCCAGCAAGGCACATGAGCGGCTGAGGTTCAGCCGCGCACGTACCCCATGATTATGCCGGCGTGCTAGGCAGCCTGCCGCATGCGTTCGATACTCTGGGTTATATGGTTTCCGGCGTCGTCAGCCACCTTCAGAGACATGTCCGCCATCCGGCGGCTGGTATCCAAGGCGCTACTGACCGTGTCGCGCATCAGATCAGTCTGCAAGGCCGCCAAATCGTGAGGAGTTCGGCAGCGCCAGAGTTCATTCATGCGGTCCATGGTCCTCTCGATCTGCTGTCGAACGAAATCAAAGTACTCGCGTGACATGCCATTCATTCCTTTGGCCACTGCGGTCGTAGAGTACATGATTGCTTCGGCGTTGCGGACCGAGCGTTCCGTTGCCCGCTGCGCTTCATTGCCCGTCAAACCGAACGTGCGACCAAGCTGATCAGTCGAGCGGCCCATCATCGCGGTGGCCATGTCGACGCCGAAGCGCCAAGTGTTTTGCAGCATCTCGGCATTTTGTCGCAGCAGGTGGCTGCTGGCTTGGGCCACCTCCTCGCCGGCCTCAGCGGTAGCTAAGCCGATCCGTCTGGTCTGCTCCGCGGTCCTCTCGGCGGCGCGGCGGATTGTGTCCTCAGGGCTCTGCGTAGACTTTTCCTCCTGGCGTGGATTGGCCATTTGTTGCTCCATCGTTGTTGTTGGTGAGGTCGGATCCTATGCTCTCCGTCACAGGTGCGATCCTACGCGAGCAAACGTGGGCATTTCTGGACCGTTCCGGGGCGAGCGATTTTTTAATCAATCCTCCGCCATTGCGCGCAGGAACGAGCGCTTCAACTTCCAATTATTCGATGGATTGGCTGATCTGCTCGGCACCGCGGGTCTCGTGTTCTGACCCCTCGATCATCAAGGCTCGATCATGACCGCCGCCGAAACCGTATTGCTCATCGCCGCCTTGTTATTAGCACTTCTCATCATCGGCAACGTCGGCTTCTCCAAACTGGCCGCGTGGAGGAATCCACCAATCGGCAAGTTCCTCGAGTGCGACGGCGTGGTACTCCACTATATCGATCGGGGCGATCCCGCGGCTCCTTGTGTTGTGCTGCTCCATGGCAACGGATCCATGATCCAGGACTTCACGATCAGTGGCCTGGTCGATCTTCTTGCTCGTAGCAATCGCGTGGTGTGCTTCGACCGCCCGGGCTTTGGCTATAGTCAGCGGCCGCGGCGCCGAATATGGACCGCAGCAGCTCAAGCAGCTCTATTGGTGAAGGCGCTCAATCAACTCGGGATCCGCGATCCTGTGGTGCTGGGCCATTCTTGGGGCGCCTTTGTCGCTATCGCTCTCGGCGTGCGGAAGGATTATCCGATCCGGGGTCTTGTGCTTGCGTCCGGGTATTACTTCCCGACCGTCCGATTGGACGTGTGGCTGATGGCCGGTCCAGCCATACCGGTGCTAGGCGACTTGGTCAGTTACACTGTCGCGCCGATCATTTCGTGGGCCGTCTTGCCGGGAGCTCTCCGTAAGATCTTCGCGCCCCGTTCTGTCCCGCAGACGTTCAAGAATGAATTTCCAGCGTCTCTCGTTCTCAGACCCACACAGTTGAGGGCGGCTGCGGAGGAAAGTGCACTCCTCATTCCAACTGCGGCACAATTCCAATCCTATTATTCGACCATGGCCCATCAAGTGCAAATATTCCACGGAACAGAGGACCAGGTGGTCGAACACAACCAAGCGCGAGATTTACATCAGGCACTGCCCCGGTCCGATCTTCATCTCGTTCCGAATGCCGGGCATATGGTCACGTACGCAGATCCCGCCGCCATTGTACAAGCCGTTAATTCAATAGCAAATTCCTGAGGCCGGTGGCTTGTCTATCGCTTGGACCTCGCCGGAAGAAGAGCACTCGGCTTGCGCAAAGCGAACCTTCGGGCATCTTTGCGATGAACCAGCAGTGACGTGCTGAGAGCACCGATGGCCACGGCGGACCCGGCCTCACTAACAAGCGCCATTTCTACTTTAATTGGCCGGTGACGGCCGTCACTGCGCCCTGCGACGCACTGGCGCAGCAGCCGGCCGCAATTCCATTCTCGATATGCCTGCCGCGATGTTCACACCCGTTTGCGCCTGAACGGATACCGGTTGCAAGGCGATCGTGCGATCCGACCCGCCCACAAGAAGGTTGGCACCAACTCCGGCGCCAACAGTGCCGCCGGCGGTCGCGCCTGCATAGGTTCCAGCCAACGCGGCGTGGCGAACCGCGGTCGGGGCATAAACGGCCCAAACGAGCTGACCGCCGGACGTGGCCCCTATATCGAGACCAAGCGTGCTGACGGTGCCTTCATAAGCCTCGCGCGCCCTGCCTCTCGCCGATGCATAGATGCAGCTCAACTGCCGTTGTCCAGCAACAATCATGCCGACCCCGGGCGATATGTTGCACGTGAGTGTGCCGACTCTCGGTCGTCCGGCCTCCTGCGCCGCTGCCGGAACCGTGGCGAGCACGAGGGCCAGGGCCGCGCACGCTGTCGCCAAATTGGTCAGCCTTGTTTCGTTCAGCTTTGTCCCAATCATGAGGGCCTCCGTCGAGCCTATTCTGATGGTCCTTCAATACGCGCTCACCCAGCGATGTTCCTGTTGTTGGGGAAGCGAATAAGAGTACAGGAAAAATCTCTGATCTGTCGAAGCAGCGCCGGACGCGACGTGTGGCCGGGCTCTGACGCTCATGCGACCAGCTGCGAGGACGATTATTTCAGGTGCCGAGGTGTCTTCAAGGTGGACAGAATTGCCAAGCGATTTGTAGCGGCGGCGAATGAGATGGAGGCGCCCTAGCCGACGCGCCAGGATTCGGGTCCCGCCGGGCTTCCCCTGATGGCCGGCATGGCCTATGACGCTGCAACGCAAAAATTCCCCCAAAGACAAGCATGATCCGCCTCGACAACGTCAGCAAGCAAGCCGGCCACCAGATCCTCTTCATCGAAGCCTCCGCCGCTCTCAACAAAGGCGAGAAGATCGGCCTCGTTGGTCCGAACGGCGCCGGCAAGACCACCTTGTTCCGCATGATTGCCGGAGAGGAACTGCCCGACGAGGGCCAGGTCTCGACCGATCGCGGCATCAGCATCGGCTATTTCAGCCAGGATGTCGGCGAGATGAGCGGCCGCAGTGCCGTGGCCGAAGTCATGAATGGCGCAGGTCCCGTCAGCGAGGTCGCGGCCGAGCTGCGCGAGCTCGAGGCCGCGATGGCCGATCCTGACAAGGCCGACGCGATGGACGAGATCATCGCCCGCTATGGCGAGGTGCAGCACCGGTTCGAGGAGCTCGACGGCTATGCGCTCGACGGCCGCGCCCGCGAGGCGCTCTCCGGCCTCGGCTTTAGCCAGGAGATGATGGATGGTGACGTCGGCAAGCTCTCCGGTGGTTGGAAGATGCGCGTGGCGCTGGCGCGCATCCTTTTGATGCGTCCCGACGTGATGCTGCTCGACGAGCCGAGCAACCATCTCGATCTGGAAAGCCTGATCTGGCTGGAAAAATTCCTGCACGATTACGAAGGCACGCTGCTGATGACCTCGCATGACCGCGAGTTCATCAACCGCGTGATCTCCAAGGTGATCGAGATCGATTCCGGCTCGCTCACCACCTACGCCGGCGATTACGAATTCTACGAGCAACAGCGGGCGCAGAACGAGAAGCGGCAGCAGGCGCAGTTCGAGCGCCAGCAGGCCATGCTCGCCAAGGAGATCAAGTTCATCGAGCGCTTCAAGGCGCGTGCCTCGCATGCCGCCCAGGTGCAGAGCCGGGTCAAGAAGCTCGACAAGATCGAACGCGTCGAGCCGCCGCGCCGCCGCCAGAGCGTTGCGTTCGACTTCCCGCCGGCGCCGCGCTCGGGCGAGGATGTCGTGGCGCTCAAGAACGTGCACAAGGGCTATGGCAACAAGTGCATCTATGATGGTCTCGACTTCATGATCCGCCGCCGCGAGCGCTGGTGCGTGATGGGCGTCAACGGCGCCGGCAAGTCGACGCTGCTCAAGCTGGTTGCCGGCGCGAGCGAGCCGGACGAAGGCACGGTGGCGCTCGGGGGCAGCGTCAAGATGGGCTATTTCGCCCAGCATGCGATGGATTTGCTCGACGGGGAGCGCACCGTGTTCCAGTCGCTGGAGGACGCGTTTCCAACCGCGGGGCAGGGCTCCTTGCGCGCGCTCGCCGGCTGCTTCGGCTTCTCCGGCGATGATGTCGAGAAGCGCTGCCGGGTGTTGTCAGGCGGCGAGAAGGCGCGCCTGGTGATGGCCAAGATGCTGTTCGATCCGCCGAACTTTTTGGTGCTGGACGAGCCGACCAACCATCTCGACCTCGCGACCAAGGAGATGCTGATCAATGCGCTGTCGGATTTCGAGGGCACCATGCTGTTCGTCTCGCATGACCGGCATTTCCTGGCGACGCTATCCAACCGCGTGCTGGAGCTGACGCCGGAGGGCATCCACCAATATGGCGGTGGCTACACGGAATACGTCGCACGCACCGGGCAGGAGGCGCCGGGATTGCGGAGTTAGGGCAGTTCGTTACAGGCTGGGCTGGCGATTTGCGCGTTCACGGAATGATGCCGAGGCTGTGTCCGGCCGCTACCGGTCTGAGGATGCCAAAGCCGTAATCATAGTTTGGCACTGCGCCGCCGACCGGCTGCGCCGTGGCTTGCAATACCGCAATCATCGTTGCCGGATCCGTCGCCGTCGGTGGCCGACGGCTTCGCAGCGCGGCGACGCAGCCGGATGCGACCGCGCATGCCGCTGATGTCCCAGTGTCGGGCTCGAAGCCACGCGGGCCGCGCTGAACTTTCGAGCCGAGATACTGCGTGTAGGCGGTCACATCCGGCTTCTGCGGAAACATTCCCGCGATAGATGGTCCTTGCGACGAATAACAGAGTCGTACGTCGTGAACATCGCATGCGCCGAGCGTCAGCACCTCATGATATGTGTTGGCGCCCATGATCATTCCCGCCGTCCGCTGCAGGCACACGGCATTGGGGCAACCCTTCCCGCAATTGCCCGCGGCGAAAACCACGTCGGCCCCAAATGATGTGAGCAGCGAGACATATAGCCTGAAAGGATGCATGGGGTTGTCGATGTAACGCCGCGGATCGCCGGGCGAAAACTCGTCGAGACTCGGATGAAAAATGCCCCAGCTGTTGTTGACGACGAGCGCAGCCTGGGGAATGGTGCGGAGGAGCGCCCAGCGCCAGATCAGGACAAAATAGCCGAGCACCATCTCGCTGATCGTTGCGCGGACGGTGTGCTCTCCGGCCGGTCGCCCCAGCAGCAACGGGTAATCGAGCAGCGTCACGTTGGGGGCCACCGCGAGCACGCCGTATGCGCACATCGTGCCGTGCCCAACGCGGTTGAGACCGGGCTTGGTCGCCACGGTCGGTGGCGTCCACGAATTGCCGATATCGAGGGCTGGGTTGAAGCCAAGCCGCCTGGCAAGGTGTGGCCTGTAGATCCCCGTGTCGACAATTGCGACCGCAACGCCTGCGCCAGAAAGGCCGTTGTGCTGCAGCGTCGCCGTGTCGAGGTCCTGCCGGACCGCGTCCACGTCGCCCGTGGCCTGGTTGGCGGCGGGGAACGTACTCGCGCCGCCCAAATCCGGATCCGACCAGACCGGCTCGCCATTATTGAAATTCGGCTTGGAAAGGCTCGCAGGATCCACGTAGGCACGGATCAGGAATTTCTTCGATTTCTCGAGCGCAAGGCGGGAGCGCGCTGCCTCGCCCCTGTCCTTGACCGAGACCACCGGCACGTGATCGGCGCCGTCCCAGATCGGCACGGCGCCGAATGCCTCATCAATAAGAAAGTCGGGCGCTGCGTTCTCGTGAACGTAACGGCGCATCGTGCCGACGGGGCTAATGCCGTCGATCAGGTCTTCAGCAGCCTGGACAAGTACGTCGTGTTGATCGCGCTGCGCCAGCACCCGTATGTAGCGGGACTGCAGTTCCCAAGGTCTCATGGTCGCCTCCGGTCTTGGGCCAGCCTTGCTCCCTCACTTCCATTCCTTCTGCGCGAGTGCGAACGTCGCCGCGTAGAACTGGCACGCCGAGAGGTAGGGCTTGATGGCGAGAGCGGCCTTGGCGCCCGCGTCGATGTCCTCGTGATAATGCAATCCGGCGATCATCCGGTTCATCCCGACCCGGGCGGCGAGAGCCCGCAAAGCGTCGGCGTATTGAGGCAGCAGGTCGGCCAGGCACTCGGAGGTGAGCGTGCCAATGAGTGCGTGTCCTGCCGGATAGGCCGGATGCCCCGGAATCGGGACGGGCGGGTATATTGTCGGGCAGACCTGGCTCGGCCGTGGCTGGTACCAAGGCGGCATGCCGGCGCTAGCCGTGTTCGCATATTGGAGCTTGAGTTGGACCATCGCGAACTCGCCGACCCGAGCTATGATTTTCATGAGCAGGAATGTTTGCGGGTGGCTCGTCGCGGTAATGTTGAGAAGCTGCAACCACCGCAGCTGAAAATTCTGATCCTCCTCCACGATTTCGCCGAGCGCCTCCGGCCGTTCTGCAACCGCGAGCACCAAAACCTCGTCGATCATCTTCGCCGTGACCGGGTAGGTCGGTGGCGGCAGCGCGACGGCTGCCTGCCAGTACATGCCTCCTTGCTGCTGCATCGGGAACTCCGACATGATCGCCATGGCGCGCAAATCGGCATCCCATTCCGCTTCCCGGAACTTCTCATTGTAGGCCCGCGCGATGGTGATCTCGGCAAGTGGCCGATCTGCGCGCATGGCGAACACGCGCGTTGCATTAGCCCCGTTTGAACCGCCCGCCCAGTTGCCACCAAACCAGTTGCCACCAAACCAGTTGCCGCCGAACCAATTACCGCCCATTTCGGCATCCTCCTATGGTTCGCTGCAAATGCAGCATGGCTTCAATCAGGCAGACCTGCCTGTCGCAAATGTTCGATGAAGCGGTCCCGCAAATCTGATTTGAAGGGACAACGCTCACGGTAGACCGAAAGCTGGAATTGAGACTGTATGTCCAAGAGCATTTTGGCGACGGAGCGGGCCTCTTCGACTTGGCCCTTTGCAATGTAGGCAGCTGCCAGGATACGCAGGTTGGCGGATAGGCGTCCGTTCAGTCCCGCGGTCTTGCGTGCCCAAACGACCGCCTCGTCGTAATTGCCGTTGATGTAATGCGCCTGACCGAGGAACATCAGGTAGAAATAGGCCTGCGTGTCGGCAGGTGATAGACGCAATCCTTGTTCAGCGCGCGTGATCGCCGACTGCCCGTCGCCAAGGTAGCCGTACACGCCGCTGCTTAAGGTCCAGGCCATGGCATTTCCAGGCGATGCGCTCAACGCTCTATCGAAGAGGTCGAGCGCTGCATCGTAGTCCTTGAATAAGAGCGCCTTGGCATGTCCAAGAACCGCTAACGCGAAGCCGTCGGCCGGCGCACGGTCTACCGCAGCGGCGGCAAGGCGCGCCGCTTCCGCCGCATCGGGCCCGCGCTCGGCTCCCCAGCCTTGTGCGACATTGTGAATGTGCCATAGCGCTGCATAAGCGTAGGGAGTGGCGTAGTTTGGGTCCGCAGCGATTGCGGCCTGTAGCAGCTCGCCCGCCCGGCTGAAGTCGAAGAAGTTCATGCGGTACATGAAGTCGATCGCCTTCATGAGCAGCTCGTAAGCGTTGAGGTTGTCCGACTTTCAATTACCCACATTTAGCCGAGAGGGCTGAGGGAGCGCACCAACTATTGCATCGCGGGAATCGACCGTGATTCCTTGTCTGGCACCGATTCGCAGGGGGCGGTGCCAATGGACGAAGAAGCCGACGCATGGTTTGATCGCGAGCTCGCTGGCTGCAACCTTGCCGACGAGCGCCTGAATAAGCGGCTCCGCAAACTGCTAGCGCAGATCGGGAGCGCCATGGGAGAAAGCATTCCACTGGTGTGCCAGGACTGGGCCAATACCAAGGCTGCGTATCGTTTTTTCTCCAACGACCGGGTCAGTGAGGCCGACATTCTGGCCGGCCACTTTCAATCG
>NZ_JADPKG010000104.1:0-1626 GCF_023073875.1 Bradyrhizobium sp. 154 | reverse complement strand
ACCAACGGCACGGTCAAGACGCTCGATCAGCTCAACACCAAGCTGCAGGCCAACAACCTGTCCGCGACGATCGACGCCAACGGCCTGCTCACGGTCTCGGCCACCAACGACTATGCGTCCTCGACCATCGGATCGAGCGCCGCGGGTGGTGCGATCGGCGGCACGCTGACCACGTCGCTGACGTTCTCGACGGCTTCCAGCCCCGTCCAGGACGCGGTTGCCCAGACGGCCCGGTCCAACCTGGTCAACCAGTATAACAACATCTTGCAACAGATTGATTCCACTGCACAGGACTCCTCGTTCAACGGCGTCAACCTGTTGAACGGCGATCAGCTCAAGCTGGTTTTCGACGAGACCGCGAAGTCGAGCCTGAGCATCACCGGCGTGACCTATAACTCGAAGGGCCTGGGTCTGGCCGCGTTGACCAGCGGTGTCGATTTCATCGACAACGCTGCCACCAACAAGGTGCTGACCAACTTGAACACTGCGTCCAGCACGCTGCGTTCGGAGGCCTCGGCGCTCGGTTCGAACCTGACCATCGTGCAGGTGCGTCAGGACTTCAACAAGAGCCTGATCAACGTGCTGCAGACCGGTTCGTCCAACCTGACCCTGGCCGACACCAACACCGAAGCGGCGAACAGCCAGGCACTGTCGACCCGCCAGTCGATCGCGGTCTCCGCGCTCTCGCTGGCCAACCAGTCGCAGCAGAGCGTGCTTCAACTGCTCCGCTAAATCGCGGACGACATCGCAAGCAAGACATGGCGGCGGGGCTTCGGCCCCGCCGCTTTCCTTTTGCGTCAGCGTTTGCAGCGCCTTGGATGACGCTCCAAAGTAACCCGCGGTTATGGTTAATGGAGCGTAAGCATGGAAAATCGCTAATAAATTCAGACGGGTTTCTGGTCCTGCCGGCGCTCGCCGCGGTTTTTATGGTGAACCGGCGCTTAGGTCGGCGAGTCTCGTTTCACCCTTTGTTAGCCATGTCGCGGCACGCTGTCCGCGTCACTCGATCCGAAGCGATCGAACGAAGACGCGTAAACCAGAAGGGTAAGAGTTATGTCCGGAATTGTTCTCTCTGCGTCGGTTCGCCAGAACCTGCTCTCTCTCCAGTCCACCGCCGATCTTCTCGCCACGACGCAGAGCCGTCTGTCGACCGGTAAGAGTGTCAACTCGGCTCTCGACAATCCCACCAACTTCTTCACGGCACAGTCGCTCGACAACCGCGCCAGCGACATCAACAATCTGCTCGACGGCATCGCCAACGGCGTGCAGGTGCTGCAGGCTGCCAACACCGGTCTGACCTCCTTGCAGAAGCTGATCGACAGCGCCAAGTCGATCGCCAACCAGGCGCTGCAGACCACCGTCGGCTATTCCACAAAGTCCAACGTCTCCACCACGATCGCGGGTGCGACGGCTTCGGATCTGCGTGGCACGACGTCTTACGCGAGCGCCACTGCATCCAGCAATGTGCTCTACACGGGTACGGCCGGCGGCACGACCGCGGCGACCTCGTCTTCGTTGCTAGGCAGCGCTGCCCAGGGTAGCTTCACGGCTGCTGCGGCGGTGAAAGCGGCCGACGGCACGACCAACCTGGCCGGCACCGCGACCTTGATCGGTGCGGCCGGTGCT
>NZ_JADPKG010000049.1:0-576 GCF_023073875.1 Bradyrhizobium sp. 154 | reverse complement strand
GTGCGATGAGGGGCATTGGGCCAGCCGTGACCGAAAAGCGTCGTCCGCACCGTGTAATCTTCCGCTGCATCGATAACCTTCTGTTTATAGACCGTATGCGCGTAGGCTTCTGTCGTAGCGATCAGCCTCGTTCCGATCATCACGCCCTGCGCTCCGAGAGCGAGAGCGGCGGCGAAGCCCCGCGCATCCGCAATGCCTCCGGCTGCAATGACGGGAACGGGAGCCACCGCGTCGACGACCCGCGGTACCAGCGCCATCGTTGTAATATCGCCAGCCAGGTGGCCACCGGCTTCCACACCCTGAGCAACGATGGCATCGACCCCGGCATGAGCAGCTTTTCGCGCGTGGGCAACCGAGCCGACTTGGTCGATCAGTTTCACCCCTGCCGCTTGGGCTGGGCCTACAAAGGGAGCCGGATCGCCCCAAAAGGTCAAGAGGACTGGAACCCGCTCCTCGAGGCACACGTCGATGACCGCCTCGATTGGAAATGGCAGATGCGGTCCACTCAGCAATATACCGACCCCGAACGGCTTTTCGGTGAGCGATCGCAGGCGCCCAATCTCCTCGCGCAGCACC
>NZ_JADPKG010000024.1:0-172932 GCF_023073875.1 Bradyrhizobium sp. 154 | reverse complement strand
CCGCAAAGCTGCCGCCCGAACCGTCGATGCGGTCTGCGCCGCAATCGGCCACGCACTCGATGCCTTCACCGCCGACGAATGCGCCAATTACCTCAAAAACTCAGGCTATCGAACTTAATGCCATCACGCTTTAGAAATAGCTGAAGAGGAGCTGACATTGACGGTGCGGTTGGCGCCGTCACACCGGCGAATGTGATACACGGGGGGACGCGGCTATCCGGCGTGCACCGTCCGCGGATGCCGATCATGCAGCAACTTCGCCAGGTCGTCGCGATCGCCAGGGCGGTCCCTGATGGCAATCTCGAACAAGGCTTCCTGGATATCCCGGGGCATGTCGCCCCAGGCTGCCAGGACAGCGCGTCCCAGCATCAACGCAAAATGGTTTTCGTCGTCCCGCATCGCTGATCCTCCGCGCTGGAAACAATGCGAGGTCGGCCGCATCGTTCCCGGCAGAGGCGTCGCGAAAGTTCCGCTCGCAAACAAAAACGCGGCGGATCGCTCCGCCGCGTTCGAACCGGATGCGGTGCAGGGAAGTAAGCCCCTACTCCTGCTCGTCCTCCTGCTTCTTGCCGCCGAGCGTCTTGAGCTTGGCGAATACGGCGTCGACATTGAGGTCGTCGCTGGATTTCTGCGCGGGCTCGTACTCGTCCTTACGGGTGGTCTCGGAGGCCGGCAGCAGCGTGGCGCCCCCATAGGCTGCGTCGATCGGCTTCTCCTTGGCTGCGCGCTGCACCTCGAAATCGAGCTCGATCTGGGAGCACAGGCCGAGGGTGACAGGGTCGATCGGGGTCAGCGCGGACGTGTTCCAATGGGTGCGGTCGCGCACGCTCGCGATCGTGCTCTTGGTGGTGCCGACCAGACGCATGATCTGGGCGTCCTTCAGCTCAGGATGGTTGCGCAGCAGCCAGAGGATGGCGCTCGGGCGCTCGTGGCGCCGCGAGACCGGCGTGTAGCGCGGGCCCTTGCGCTTGGGCTGGGGCGGCAGCACCACCTTGCTCTCCTGGAGGCGGAGCCGGTAGTCCGGGTTCTTCTCGCCCTTCTCGATCTCTTCGCGGGTCAACTGGCCGTTGGAGAGGGGGTCCATGCCCTTGATGCCCTGGGCCGCGTCGCCGTCGGCGATCGCGCGCACCTCGAGGGGATGCATCTTGGTAAAATCGGCGACCTGGTCGAAGGTCAGCGCGGTGTTGTCGAGCAGCCAGACGGCGGTCGCCTTGGGCATCAGAGGTGCGTTGCTCATGGCAAATCTCCTTTGTGCTTCGCCCACCCCTCTGGAGGCGAAACCGGTGGTCATCAGCGATGACAGGGAATTGGCGCTATATAAGCCCGGAGGGGGTAGCCACGCAATGGTTCTGCTATAGATAGTGCCTTGACAGCGCCCGAAAGGGGGCCCAATTCCCTTTGAAGTCCCTGTAAAGTCCAGGCAGACTGTTTTAAGCCCAATCCATCCATCGACCGCCCCCGCCAGAAGGCGAAACGGGTGATTCGGTCCCGAGATCGCTCAATGTCAGCCAAACCAGACCTCAAGATCGTGCTTTGTTCTCCCCGTGGCTTCTGCGCCGGGGTGGTCCGGGCGATCGACACCGTGGAACGGGCGCTCGATAAATACGGCGCTCCCGTCTATGTTCGCCATGAGATTGTGCACAACAAGTACGTCGTCGACGGGTTGAAGAAGAAGGGCGCGATCTTCGTCGAGGAGCTCGCGGAAATCCCTGAGAATACCACCGCGCCAGTGGTGTTCTCGGCCCATGGCGTGCCGAAGTCGGTTCCGGCCGATGCCCAGTCCCGCAATTTGTTCTCGCTGGATGCGACCTGCCCGCTGGTGACCAAGGTGCACCGCGAGGCCGCGATCCACTTCAAGCGCGGCCGCGAGATCTTCCTGATCGGCCACTCCCATCATCCTGAAGTGGTCGGCACCCTCGGCCAGCTTCCGGTCGGCGCCGTGACCCTGATCGAGACCGCCGAGGACGCCAAGACCATCACTCCGAAGGACCCCAACAACCTCGCCTTCGTGACCCAGACCACGCTGTCGATCGACGACACCGCGGAGATCGTGGCGCTGCTCAAGGAGCGCTTCCCGAACATCAACGGGCCGCACAAGGAAGACATCTGCTACGCCACCACCAACCGCCAGCTCGCGGTGAAGAAGGTGGCGCCGGTGGTGGACGCCCTGATCGTGGTCGGCGCGCCGAACTCGTCGAACTCGCAGCGCCTGCGCGAGGTCGCCGAGCGCGAGGGCTGCAAGATCGCGGTGCTGGCGCAGCGCGCCGCCGACATCGACTGGGGCAAGTTCGACAACATCGCCAGCCTCGGCATAACCGCGGGAGCATCCGCGCCGGAAGTGATCGTCGAGGAGATCATGGACGCGTTCGCAGAGCGCTACACGCTGCATGTGGAGACGGTCTCGGCCGCGGAAGAGAACGAGTTCTTCCCGCTGCCGCGCTCGGTGCGCCCCGAAGCCGCCGCAGAGTAAATCTGCATGGCGGTCTACACCGACGTTGCCGCCGATGAGCTTGCGGATTTCCTGAAGCAATACGATCTCGGCGAACTGCTCTCCTACAAGGGCATCGCCGAGGGCGTCGAAAACTCCAACTTCCTGCTGCACACGAGCCAGGGAAACAAGCAGGCCTCGTTCATCCTCACGCTCTATGAGAAGCGCGTGGCGAAGAACGACCTGCCGTTCTTCCTCGCGCTGATGACGCATCTCGCCGAGCATGGCATCAACTGCCCGTTGCCGGTGAAGGCGAGGGACGGCGAGGCGCTGCGCGAGCTGGCGGGCCGGCCGGCCGCGATCATCACCTTTCTCGAGGGCATGTGGCCGCGCAAGCCGAATGTGGCCCATTGCGCCGGCGTCGGCGAGGCGCTGGCGAAAATGCACCTGGCTGGCGCCAACTTTGCGATCAAGCGCGCCAATGCGCTCTCGGTCGCGGGCTGGCGGCCGCTGTTCGATGCGGCCGCAAGCCGCGCCGACGAGGTGCAGCCGGGGCTGCGCGTCTTTCTCGCCGCGGAGCTCGATCATCTCTCGAGCGGGGTCTGGCCCACCAATCTACCGGAGGGCGTGATCCATGCCGACCTCTTCAACGATAACGTCTTCTTTCTCGGCGACCGGCTCTCGGGGATGATCGACTTCACCTTCGCCTGCAACGACATGCTGGCCTATGACGTCGCGATCTGCCTCAACGCCTGGTGTTTCGAGCCGGATCATTCCTTCAACGTCACCAAGGCGCGCGCCTTCCTCAATGCCTATGGCCGGGTGCGAAAGCTCTCCGAAGCCGAAGAGGCGGCGCTGCCGCTGCTCGCGCGCGGCGCTGCGATCCGTTTCCTGCTGACGCGGCTGGTCGACTGGCTCAACGTGCCGCCGGGCGCGCTGGTGCGGCCAAAGGATCCGCTGGAATATGTCCGCAAGCTGCGCTTCCACCAGAGCGTGACGAGCGTGCGCGACTATGGGCTGATGCCGTCAGGACTGGTGGCGTGAGCGAGCTTCCTAACGTCACGATCTATACCGACGGCGCCTGCTCGGGAAATCCCGGTCCGGGCGGCTGGGGCGCAATCCTGAAGTTCGGCGACAAGGAGAAGGAGCTGAACGGCGGCGAGCGTCACACCACCAACAACCAGATGGAGTTGATGGCGGCGATCTCAGCGCTCGAAGCACTGAAGAGGCCGTGCACGGTCGATCTCTACACCGACAGCCAATATGTCCGTCAGGGCATCACGGGGTGGATCTTCGGGTGGAAGCGCAACGGCTGGCGCACCGCCGACAAGAAACCGGTGAAGAATGTCGAGCTATGGCAGCGTCTCGATGCCGCGCTGAAGCAGCACGAGGTCCGCTGGCATTGGGTCAAGGGCCATGCCGGGCATCCGGAGAACGAGCGCGCCGATCAGCTCGCGCGGGACGGCATCGCGATGGCGCGGTTGCAGCAGAGAGTGCGGGAGTAGTAGCGCCGTCTCGGGCGTCGCCAAGCTCTCTCCAGCCGGCCAAGGCGGGCGATGACACCGGGGGTGAGGCTACTACGCCGCCCCGATCACGATCCCCACCGCCAGCACGATGGCGCCGCCGAGCACGATCTGGAACACGGCCTGGAGAAACGGCGTGTCCATGTAGCGCGAGCGGATGAAGGCGATCGCCCACAATTCGAAGAACACGACGACGCAGGCGATGGCGGTCGCGACCCAGAATGCGTTGGCCCAGCTGTCGGGCACGAGATAGGGCGCGGTGTGGCCGAGCCCGCCGAGCGTCGTCATCGCGCCGCACGTGAGGCCGCGCAGCCAGGGCGAGCCGCGCCCCGTTAGCGAGCCGTCGTCGGAGAGAGCTTCCGCAAAGCCCATGCTGATGCCGGCGCCAATCGACGCGGCAAGGCCGACCAGAAATGTCTGCCAGTTCTGATGCGTGGCGAAGGCGGCCGCAAACAGCGGCGCCAGCGTTGAGACCGATCCGTCCATCAGGCCCGCGAGGCCCGGCTGCACATATTGCAGCACAAACATCCGCCGCCGTGTCCGGTCCTCCTCGGCGCGCACGTCGGGCTTGAGGATCTCGTCGGTGAGCGCGACGGCCCGATTCTCGTGATGCCTCTCTTCCTCGGCGAGATCGCCGAGCAGGCGGCGCACACCGACATCCTCCGCCTGCTCGGCAGCCCGCGCGTAGAAGCGCTCGGCTTCGAGCTCCATGGTCTCGACTTCCTTCCGGATCGTGTCGAGCGGCAGGTTCTTGGTCAGCCATATCGGGCGGCGGCGCAGGAAGCCCTTCACGTCCTCGCGGCGGATCGGCGGCAGATGCGAACCAAAACGCTCCTCGTAGAGCTGGAGCAGGCGATGCCGGTGGCCGCGTTCCTCCTCGGCCATCTCCTCGAAGATCTTGGCCGTGTCCGGGTAGCGCTCGCGCAAGTCCTCGGCGAAGGTCATGTAGATGCGGCTGTCCTCCTCCTCGGAGGAAATCGCGACCGCAAGCACCTCGCGCTCGGTCAGGTCGGCAAAGTTCTTCACGACGGTCCTGCCATTAGTTTAGAATTATTCTAAACTATAGGTCGCCGCGGTTCCCCGGTCAAATCAGCCGGTGCGGGCCTTGGCGAGGAAGTCCAGCAACAGCCGGCCGACTTCGGCGGGCTGCTCCTGCTGCACCCAATGGCCGGCGCCATCGACGAGATGGCAGCCGAGCATCTTCGTGCACGCGCGCGCCTGCATCGCCTCGAACGCGCCGGGGCGTTGATAGGTGCCCCAATCCTGCTTGCCCGAGATGAAACAGGAGGGCACGTCGATGCCGCGGCCAGAGAACAATTGCAGTTCGCGATTGAAAGCGCCCGAGGTGCCGCAGCGATACCATTGCAGCCCGCCCTGGAATCCGGTGCGGCCATATTCGGCGCTGTAGTAGGCGAGCTCGCGGTCCGGTAGCCATTGATTGGCGGCGATCGCGCTCGGCGACGGCATCTCCTTGGCCACCGTCTCAGCCATCGTCTCGTTCAGGTCCATCACGTAATAGGTCGGCAGCTTCGCCAGTTCATTCGCCGACCATGATGCCAGCGGATACGGCTTGTTGTCGGACCAGTCCGCGCTCTTGTGATGATAGTAGGCGCGCAGGAAATCGTGCACGCCCTGCGGCGCGCAGTGCATGTCGGCGTTGGCCGCGCGTGTCGAATAGTACCATTGATAGTGTTTTCGCGGACGCGGCAGCGCGGCGAGTTCGCGATGCACGGCGTCTTCGGCCGCAGGCTTTGCCGGCGTGTCGACTGTGTTGAAAGGCAGCGGCGGCGGTCCACCGAACGGCGCGCTCATCATCGTCACCGAGCGAAACACGTCGGGCCGGCTCAGGGCGCACCAGGCCGCGACCGCGCTGCCGAAATCGTGCCCGACCACATCGACCTGTCGGTAGCCGAAAGCCGCCACCAGGGCGAGCGCATCACGTATCAGGTTGAAGAGCGAGAAGGGCGCGAGATCGCCGTCGTACTCGGCGCGCCATCCCATCGTGCGCCCATAGCCGCGCTGGTCCGGCGCGATCACGTGATAGCCCGCCGCAGCTAGCACCGGCATCACCTTGCGCCAGGAGAAGGCCAGCTCGGGAAAGCCGTGCAGCAAGAGAATGCACGGCCGGCCCCCGGTTTCGAACCCGGCTTCCAGCACATGCATGCGCAAGCCGTTGATGCCATCGACATAGCGTGCGCGGATGCCGGCGGGGAGCGGGACGTCGGGGAGATCGGCCATAGGCGCTTCCTCGTGATGGCCCGGCTTGTCCCGGCCATCTACGTTCTTCGTTGCCGTTGATTGTAAGAACCTAGATGCCAGGCACAAGCCCGGGCATGTGAAGAGAGGTCGTTCCGCTAGGCCGCCGCGCAGACGAAGCCGCTGCCCTTGCGCTTGATCTTGCCCACCGACGGCGAGGGGAAATGCGCCGTGCAGCACAGCGTGTCGGTGTCGCAATAGCGCTCCAGGAAGCCGCGGCGCGTTTTCGCCGCTGTCGCCTGATCGACGTCGAACTTCATCGACAACTCGGGATAGAGCGCCTGCAATGGCGAGTGGATGAGATCGCCGGAGAACACCGCATCGTCCTTGCCGCGTCCGACAGTGAAGGCGACATGGCCCGGCGTGTGGCCCGGCGTCGGCAGGATGCGGATGTGATCGCCGATCTGATGGTCACTGCCGACGAGTTCGTGGCGCCCCGCCTCCACCACCGGCAGCACGCTGTCGGCAAAGGGCGGGACCTCCGCCTTCGCATTCTGCTCGGTCCAGTAGTCGAACTCACGCTTGGCGAAGACGTAGCGCGCCTTGGGGAAGGTCGGTACCCAGCGGCCGTTCTCGAGCCGGGTGTTCCAGCCGACATGATCCGCATGCAGATGCGTGCACATCACGAAGTCGATGTCGTCCACCGACACGCCGGCAGCATTGAGCCCGCGCAGATACGTGTCGTCGGTCTTCATGTGCCATTTCGGCCGCTGCGGCCGCGGCTTGTCGTTGCCGATGCAACTGTCGATCAGGATGGTGTGATGCGGCGTCTTCACCACGTAGGACTGGAAGCACAGGATCAGCGTGTCCTGCTCGTCCAGTGCCTTGGCCTGCCGCATCCATGCGCGGTTCTCGGCCAGCACCTCCGCCGTCAGCCCGGGAATGAACTCCAGCGCCGGGAAGAACGGGACTTCCTGCTCGATGACGCGATGGATGGTGAGATCGCCGACGGAGTATTTGAGGCTCATGAGAGCTCCTGCGAATTATGCCGGAGGCGGCACCGAGATTTTCACGGAAGGCCGCTCCAGCATTCTCTGATGGAAGGCGTCGAGCTTGGGATAGGCTTGGCGCCAGCCGCAATCGGCGAAGCGGAAGTCGGCATAGCCGAGCACGCAAACGAGGCCGATCTGCGAGATGTCGAACGGGCCGTTCAGCACCTCTGGCATATTCTCGAAGCGTGCCATGCCCGTCCAGGCCCTGTTCCAGTGGTCGTCCGACCATGCCTGCCATTGCAGGCCCTGCGGCCGCACCATCTTCTCGTAGCGGCACAGCAGCATGGAATCGAGCATGCCGTTGAGCAGCGAGTGGTTGGTCTTGGTCTTCCAGCGCCGCGGCCCGTAGTCCGGGATCAGGCTGCCGCCGGCGATCTCGTTGAGATATTCGACGATGACGTAGGAGTCCAAAATCACGTCGCCGTCATTGGTGATCAGCACCGGCAGCTTCTTCAGCGGCGTGATGCGCGAATAATCCTCGTTGGCGGTGCCCGGCGCGACGGTTGCGGGCACGAGCTCGATCTTGTCGATCAGCCCGAGTTCGACCGCAGCGATGCGCACCTTGCGGGCGAAGGGCGAGGCGGGGGAGAAGGTGAGTTTCATCTGAATAACCTCTATCCAAACACACACGCCTCATCCTGAGGAGTGCGCCTCTTCGGCGCGCGTCTCGAAGGACGGAATGGGAGGCGTTCTCTCGTCACCCGGCCAATGAGTCGAGTGACCGTGTTATTGGCGCATCCTTCGAGACGCGCATTGCGCGTTCCTAAGGATGAGGGCGGAGAGCCTACGCCGCGATGATCTCCTGGCGCTGCTCGCCGAGACCTTCGATGCCGAGCGTGACGACGTCGCCGACATTGAGGAAGGTCGGCGGCTTCATGCCGAGGCCGACGCCGGGCGGGGTGCCCGTGGTGATGATGTCGCCGGGCAACAGCGTCATGAACTGCGACACATAGGAGACGCACTTGGCCATGGAGAAGATCATGGTCTTGGTCGAGCCGGTCTGGCGGCGCTGGCCGTTGACGTCGAGCCACATCGAGAGGTCCTGCACGTCCTTGATCTCGTCCTTGGTGGCGAGCCATGGGCCGAGCGGGCCGAACGTGTCGTGCGACTTGCCCTTGGTCCATTGGCCCAGGCGCTCGGTCTGGAAGTTGCGTTCGGAGACGTCGTTGCAGACGCAATAGCCGGCGACGTAGTTCAGCGCATCGGCTTCCGAGACATATTTGGCGCGGGTGCCGATGATCGCGGCGATCTCGACTTCCCAGTCGAGCTTGGTCGAGCCGCGCGGCTTCTCGACCGGATCGTTCGGGCCGGAGAGCGAGGTGTTGGCCTTCATGAAGATGATCGGCTCGGTCGGGATCGCAGCGCCCGTCTCCTTGGCGTGGTCGCTGTAATTGAGGCCGATGGCGACGAATTTCGAGATGCCGGTGACCGGTGCGCCGAAGCGGGGCTTGCCGGACACCGCGGGCAGCGAGGCGGGGTCGAGGCTCGCCAGCTTTTTCAGAGATTCCGGCGAATAGGCCTCACCGGTCAGGTCCTTCACATGCGCCGACAGGTCGCGCAACTGGCCGGATTTGTCGATCAGGCCGGGCTTTTCCGCACCCTTCTCGCCATAACGAACAAGCTTCATTCTCGTTTCTCCCTGGGAATAGACCGATCGGTTGAACAGCTTCATGGAACAGGGCGGCGGGAAATTCAACCGCTCACTGCCGGGCGTTTCCGCATTACACCCCCTCATCCTGAGGGCCCGCCGAAGGCGGGCATCTCGAAGGATGGCCGCGGGCGGGGCCTTCATGGTTCGAGACGCGCGAAGACGCGCTCCTCACCATGAGGAGTACCGTCACCCCAGCGCCACAAACCTGAACGCGTCGCCATCCCGCTTGATATGCCCGGCCGAGAAATGCCCGCCGATCACCAGCGTCGGCGTGTCGGCAAAGCGGCCGAACAAGTCGCGCCGCGTTTCGGCCGATTGCGCCTGGTTGGAATCCGCGGTCGAGGACCAGTCGAGATGCGCCATCTGGCAGGGGTGGTGGGCGACGTCGCCGGTGAGCAGGCCCTGCTCGCCGTCGGACTGGATCAGGATGCTCATATGGCCGGGGCTGTGGCCTGGCGTCGGGATCATGCTGATCTCGTCGTAGAGCTGGCGGTCGCTCGCGATCAGATCGGCCCTGCCGGCATCGACGATCGGCTGCACGGAATCATTGAACACCGCTGCCTTGTCCGGTTCGGCGGAGTGGTCGCGCCAGTGCTCGTATTCGGTCTTGCCGAACACGTAGCGCGCATTCGCAAAGGTGGGCAGCCATTTGCCGTCGACCAGCTTCGTATTCCAGCCGACATGATCGACGTGAAGATGCGTGCACAGCACCGTGTCGATGCTGTCAGGCGCGAAGCCTGCCGCCGTCATCGTCTCCAGAAATGGTGTGCTGCGATGATTCCAGGTTGGGACGTTGCGGCCCTGCTTGTCGTTGCCGAGCCCGGTGTCGACCACGATCCGGCGCGTCGGCGTCTCCACCACCAGCGAATGGATCGACATCTTCAGCCGGCCTTCTTCGGTGGCGAAATGCGGGATCAACCAGGGCAACTTCTGGATCTCTGCGTTCCCTGCGAGCGGCAGGATGAAGCGGGTCGAGCCGACCGTCTCCAATTCCACCACCTTCGTGATTTTGACCCTGCCCACCTTCCACTGCATCGGCGCCTTCCCATGTTCTTGTTTTGGTGCCGAAACATGCGGCCTTCCGCCATGGAGCGCAATGGATCATCTGACGCGATGCGGCGTTATCGCGGGAACCGGAGGAGGAGCCATGCCAGAGCTTGCAATATCCGCTGAAAAAGTCGCTTTTATCATCGAGAAGGCGCGCGAATTGGACGTCAAGGAGGGCGATTCCGATCCGGATTCCGGCTCGAACCCGAGCGATGACGATGCGCTCGACGTTCTCGAGGACGACGGCTCCGATCCTGTCGTCCAAGAGCTCGGGAGCTTCATGATTGCCCTGAACGAGGACGAGCAGCTCGATCTCGTCGCGCTGACGTGGCTCGGCCGCGGCGACGGCACGATCGATGATTGGGACGATTTGCGCACCCGCGCAGTGGAGGCGCGGAATGAATATCGCAGTCCGCGCCGCGAAACGGTGCACTATCTGCTCGGCGAGCCCATGCTGGGCGATCTGCTCGCCGACGGTCTCGACGCATTCGGCATCGACTGGACCGATGAGCGCACCACCGCTGATTCCTCCGCTCCAAGTCAGCAGGACGAGGACGAACCGACCAAGCAGCGGTGAGACGGAGAATGCTCTCCCCGTAAGAACGGGGAGAGCGAGATGCGCGACTACAGGGTCCCCGGGAACGCGCCGCCATCCAGCAAAATGTTCTGCCCGGTGATGAAGCCGGCCTTGGCGCCGCAAAGGAAGGCGCAGGCATAACCGAACTCGTCGGGCTGGCCGAAGCGGCCGGCGGGGTTCTGCTTGGCGCGCTCGGCCAGGATCTGCTCCGGCGTGACGCCGCGCTTGTCGGCCTCGGCCTTGGCGGTGCCGGTCAGGCGGTCAGTCTCGAACGGGCCAGGCAACAGGCCATTGATGGTGACGTTGTTGATCACGGTCTTGCGCGACAGGCCGGCGATGAAGCCGGTGAGGCCGGCGCGCGCGCCGTTGGAAAGGCCGAGGATGTCGATCGGCGCCTTGACGGCGGCCGAGGTGATGTTGACGATGCGGCCGAACTTGCGCGCCATCATGCCGTCCACCGTCGCCTTGATCAGCTCGATCGGGGTGAGCATGTTGGCGTCGATTGCCTTGATCCAATCGTCGCGGGTCCAGTTGCGGAAATCGCCGGGCGGCGGGCCGCCGGCATTGTTGATCAGGATATCAGGCTCGGGGCAGGCCTTCAGCACGGCCTCGCGGCCTGCCGGCGTCGTGATGTCGCCGACGATCTCGGTGACGGTCACGCCGGAATAGGCTTTGCGGATGTCGTCGGCCGTCTTCTTCAAGGCCTCGGCGCCGCGCGCGGTCAGGGTGACATGAACCCCGGCCTCGGCCAGCGAGATGGCGCAGGCGCGCCCGAGGCCCTTGCTGGATGCGCAGACGATGGCGCGGCGACCTTTGATCCCAAGATCCACTGTTTCACTCCCGTAATGTCAGGTAGGTTTTGGACGGCGGCTACTCTATCCAACCTCGACGCTGCTGATAAGGGACGGGCCCGCTTCAAAATGCATGGCGCGCGCTGCGGCGATGCAAATGCGGAGGCATGGTCCGGAAGAATGTATCGCGGTTTTCTAAAGAGATCATGCCCAAACAACAAAGCGCGATCTGATCGCGCCTCAGATGCGCCGCTCCTGCTTGAGGCGGTCGATCGCGGCAGCCGCCTCCGGCGGCAGCGACTTGAATCCCATCTGTCCTACCGTCGAGAACAGCGGGCGCAGATGCGAGCCGGCGAGAAAAGGCGGCTGGCGGTTGGCCGGCACGATCTGGTCGAACACCGCTACCAGCGTGGTGGCGACGAGGCCGACCCTGATGGTGCCGAGCGCGGCGCCGCCGAGCCGGTCGCCGATGCCGGCCTCGCCGATGGTGTCGTTCAGGGCGGTGCGGCCGATATGCCCGAGCAGCATGCCGATCACCACAAAGATGGCGAAGAACCAGATCCAGTTCTGGAGCAGCGGTGAATTCGCGTTGGCTGCGATCTGCGGCGCGATCAGCGGCATCAGCGCCACCGCCATCGGCGCGGCGAGCAGATAGGCGAGGATGGTCACAGCGCTGCGCAGCAGCCCGGTCCTGAAACCGAGGCCGACCGCGATGGCGAGTGCCGAATAGACCGCGAGATCGAAACTGTTCATGCCTGCGAGCTCACCTCAGGAAACGTTGCTGCGCTGGAACGAATGAACGCCGAGCCGATCATTCCGGTTTCAGATCGCTAAAATCGTCTGTATTGATGGCTTCAAAAGCTCAGGGATTACGCCCAAGGAAATCGTCATGGCAGACCTATTCGACGTCAGTGAAGAAACCATCCTCGTGACCGGCGCGAGCCAGGGGCTGGGACGGCAATTTGCCCGAGTGCTGGCGGCCCATGGTGCATCCGTCGCGCTCGCGGCGCGGCAGACCGACAAGCTGAAGAGCCTGGAAGAAGAGATCCGCGGCAATGGCGGCCGCGCCGCTGCCGTCGCGCTCGACGTCACCGACACCGCGTCGATCGCCAGGGCGGTCGATGCGGCGGAAGCTGCGCTCGGGCCGGTCACCGTGCTGATCAACAATGCCGGCATTGCCATCGAGAAGCTCGCGACCGAGCAGACCGAGGCTGACTGGGATGCCGTGATCGGTGCCAACCTGAAGGGCGCCTATTTCCTCGCGACGGAAGTGGCGCGGCGCATGATCGCGCGCAAGCAGCCGGGCAACATCGTCAACATCGCCTCCGTGCTCGGCACCGGCGTGCTGAAGGCGGTCTCTCCTTACGCGATCTCTAAGGCCGGCATCCTCCAGGCGACCAAGGCGATGGCGCTGGAGCTCGCGGGCCAGAACATCCGGATCAACGCGCTCGCGCCCGGCTATATCGATACCGAGATGAACCACGCCTTCTGGTCGACGCCCGCAGGCGAGCGCCTGGCCAAGCGCATCCCGCAGCGCCGCGTCGGCGCCGAGTCCGATCTCGACGGCGCGATCCTGTTGCTGGCGTCGAACGCCTCGCGCTACATGACGGGCAGTGTGGTGACGGTGGACGGCGGGTTCTTATTGAATTGAGCTACGCTGCGCTATTGGCGCGCGAGAGCTTTACTCCGGTCTCGTCCCGGACAAAGGCGTCCGATTGCGTCCCGCGGCCGCCGCGAGCCGGCTCGGCCGCGACCGCGCGACCATGGCACCGAAAGGCATCCTCCAGCGCCTGCAGCGGGGTGTTTGTCAGGGATTGTCCAAGGCACGGTCCATGGCAGCATCCCCTAAATGACGTTGCGCCCTGATTTTGTTACGGCCAAGCTGGCTCTTTGCGGAACTCCTGGCAAGTGCATGCCGAAACGGCCCCAAAACCGGTCCATCCGCCTGTCACAAAGTCGAAAAAAACGTTCCCGCAGCCCTTTCCAAAGGCAGCCCGCCTTGTTACATACGCCCCGCACCCGACGGGCTTTGCCCCGGGTCGCCTTCCAAGGAAGCCTTTGGGACGGACGAAGCAAGCCACGCGAACAGCGCCGGCCCTAACCGACCGTCCCCGGCCTTTGGCGAAGGCAAAGCAAGTGTTTAACGCGGGGTGGAGCAGCCCGGTAGCTCGTCAGGCTCATAACCTGAAGGTCATAGGTTCAAATCCTATCCCCGCAACCAAATTCGGATTGACCGGATCTGATATGAAAATGGCCCGCATGAAGCGGGCCATTTTTGTTTGGTAAATGTTTGTTTGCTAAATCCTGCGCCTCAAAACTCCCTAACCACCTTCCCATCCGCGCCCACCAGCGTCGACGGTGCCTCCCCAAACACCAGCCCCTCTGGCTGAAACTTGATCGTCTTCCCGCCCTCGACGAACTCCGCAAAATTGCGCGGCGTCGCCGAGTGCACGCCGTTCGCCAGGAAGTCATCGATTTCGTAACAGGTGTCGGGCTTGCCGCCGGAGCCTTCGCCCAAAAACTTCTGGAAGGTCTGGCTCGTGATCTTGGCCTTCTTGCGCGCCGACCAGTTGGTGTAGCGGCGGTAGAGCTTTGGCAGGATCACCGGGCCCTTGTCGGTCGCGAGCACGGCGGTCTCGCCGGCCCTGGGCTCGCGCAGGCCGAAGTCGAAGGGGCCAATCGTCTTGGCGAGATGTTTCCAGACCGGCAGCTTCTTTGCGCGCGCCGTCTTGGCGAGCGCGAGGAAGGCCTTGATCTCATCCTCGTTCATCGAGGAGTAGAACGTCGGATAGGCAAAGCCCTGCTCGACCAGCCAGTGATTGATGTCGATTGTCTCGCCACCAACCGTCACCTCGATGTCGCCGACCAGCCGCCCATAGGTGTCGAACACCTCGTTCGGCGCATCGACATGGGTGAACACGCGGCAGGGAAGGGTGACTTCGCCGGGACGGCTGAGGAAATCGTGCAGCACCTTGCTCGCGGTGGCGCCGAGGAATTGTCGGTAGGAATGCGTGACCTCGTGATAGGCCTGCCGCTTGGCCTGCGTCAGACCCTTCTTCTCGGCCGTCGAGAGTGGCGAGGGCTGGTAGTGCAGCTCCGGTGCGTCGATGCCCTGGAGGCGGACGGTGAGCTTGCCGTTCTTGATCGGTGCCGTTGCGGTCCGGCCCTTGACCTTGGCGCCCTCGAAGGCGTGGGTCGGCTGGAATGGCGACGAGTCGTTCTTGCGGAAGCGGATCGCGTCCGGCGCGATGGCCACCACGACCTTGGTGGTGTCGGCGTCCGACCGCCCCTCCGGCCAGAACTGGCCGACATCAATCGTACCTTCAACCTCCAACAGTCCAACGGGCATCGGCCGCTCCTGTCACGGCGCACGACGACTTCTGAGGAAGCGATTCGCGCGAACAGTGAGGCGTAACCGAGCATCTTCGTGCGACAGGCCCATGACGGCGGCTAGGACAGGCGCGACGCGTTGCGGCCGTGGCCTCAGCTCTCGGCTACACGATGCTGACAACGAGGTTGTCATGGGGTGCGCTCGAAGGGGTAGAGCGACGGACGGCACGCCTTGGCGGGTGGCATCAGTCGCAACAAGACGCCCGCGCGCCTGTCGCGGGCGGCAATGGGTTCTTGAACCAAGAAGAATGCTTCTGAAGATCACGATCGATGCGGACAGACCATCGTCAGATAGAGCAGCGTCGGCGCCTTGTCCTCGCCGTTCCTGTACTCCCACTCCAGCCGGATCTCGTGGCGGTGCGCATAGGCATCGCTCGCCTTGTGCGTGATGATGTTCGTCTTCATCGGGATCGGCGGTTCGGAATTGAAGCACTTCCGGACGCAGGCATCGAGCAGATCGCATCGCGTCAGAGGGATGACACCGGGCTCGTCCTTGGACAGCGGAGCCGTGTTCGGCTGGGTGCTGAGGTCGACGCGGGCCCGGCCCTTCTCCTTGTGCCAGTACTTGGCGCTTCCCTGCGGCCACTTGGATGGCGGGTTCAGGATCAGGTGATACTGGCCATATTCCAGCGTCGGCAGATCGATGTCGTCCGATTCCTTGAGCTTCGCGACGCTCTTTTTCATGTTCGCCAGGGGATAGTAATTTCTGTTCATCAAGTCTCGAAATGCCTTGCCGCTATATACCAGTCCGGCCATCGCCTCTTTCCCCGATATGTCTGTTGTCAAAACTTGGTGCTGGCGGCCGAAATACGCGTCACGCTGCCGCCGATCACACATTCGTTGTGTGCAGGCACGCTACCACCCACGACTGTACTTCGTCCAGAGAGCCGCGATCCGGTAACATCGCGTATCCCGCAAGCCCGATTGCCATGCATTCCTCTATGGGTAATGTACGCCAAACGCCTCGCAGGCGTTGGAGCGGGACTGCCGAGGCAGTTCGTTGAAGGCGCTGAAATGCATTGCTTCGCGTGTCAGTCGACGATTGATCCCGGCGATAGCTGGTGCTCCAAATGCGGAGCGGCGGTGCGCGAGCGCGTTGATCCCGACAGCGAGCGACGCTTTGTGACCATTCTGCGCGCTGACGTCGTCGATTCCACGGGACTTGTTGCGGAGCTCGAGCCGGAGGCGGCGGTGTCGCGTCTCGAACCGGCTCTTGCGGCGATGAGAGGCGCGGTGCGCCAGTTTGGCGGCATCGTCAGTAAAGAGTTGGGCGATGGGTTGGCCGCGGTATTCGGCGCTCCGATCGCCGACGACAACCATGCCCCGCTGGCCTGCCACGCAGCCATCGAACTTGTCCGGCGTGTCGGCAGCCTGGGAGATCCCGGGCTTCAGGTCCGGGTTGGCCTCCACTCAGGCCATGTGGTGGCCTACATGGTCGCCAGCGAATTTTCCAAAGTCTATGAGATCGGCGGAGCCGCCCAGCATCTGGCAGCCCGGCTGGAAGCAGCGGCCGAGGCGAACCAGATCTATGTCTCGCAAGCCTGCCAGGAGCTCGCGGACGGACATGTGCGCTTTGAATTCCTCGGCCGAAAAGCGCTCCGTGGTTTTGGCGAGCCCATGCCCGTGTACCGGATCATGGGCGCAAGCGATCTGTCGAGCTGGCGGGTCCGACGTGCGCGCAGCGTTTCCCGTTTCGTCGATCGCACGACGGAGCGGGCATTGCTATGGCGCGCGACGGAAAGGATTGCGGCCGGCCGGCAAACGGTTCTGCTGATGGGGGATGCCGGCATTGGTAAGTCGCGGCTCGCACATGAGTTCGCCCAGGACCTTCGAGCCAGCGGCTGGCGGCTGATCGATGCCGAGTGCAGCCCGAATCTCCAGGGCGCTCCGTACAGCGCCCTCAAGCGCCTGTTGCTCTCGGTCTTTGATGCAGCTGCGAGGGATCAGACCAGGACGGACGATCCCAGAGACGCGTTGCCGGTGGTGCAGCAGCGCGCCATCGACGCCGTCCTGGACTTGCCGATTTCCGATCCGCAATGGGACGAATTGGAGCCTCACGCCCGCGGCCGCGCGATTTCAGACGCGAGCTGCGCGATCGTCGCGAGCGTCGCCCGTCGCCAACGCACTGTCCTTCTGATCGAAGACCTGCATTGGATCGATCGGGCCAGCGACGCGATTGTGGCCACCCTCTCCGGGCTGCAAAGCCCCGATTTGCTTGTGCTGCTGACGACGCGGCCCAACGGAATGCCGGTGTGGATCGCAAATTGTCAGGCGGAGATCGTGGCGATGCGGCCTCTCGACGACGATTCGGGTCTGGCCATGCTCGCGGAGATGCTTGGCCCCGCTACCTCGAATACGGACCTGAAGAATCGGATCATCTCTCACACGGCCAACGTTCCGCTGTTCATCGAGGAGGTCTGCCGAAGTCTGAAGGACAGCGGCCTGCTTCTTGGCCAGTGGGGTGATCTTTCCGTTGCGCGTCCTGTGGACGAGCTCGGCATCCCCAGCAGCATTCAAGGTGTGATCGCGGCACGGCTCGATCGCGTGTCGCGGCAGGAAAGGTCACTTCTTCAGATCGCCGCGGCGCTCGGACGCCGGGCCAACCAAGCCATGTTGCGGAAAGTAGCGGCCCTGCCGGAAAAGGTTCTGCAGGATTGCCTCGCCGCACTCGACCGGGCCGAACTGCTGGTCAAGATCGACAGTGAGTTGGAGGACTCGCTCGAATTTCGGCACGAGATGGTCAGGCAGGTGACCTACGATTCCATGGTCGAGAAGGTGCGCGAAAGCATCCATGCCAGCATACTTGCCGCCCTCGAAGGCGACGAGGCATGGGCCGACGATCCGGATACGCTCTGCTATCACGCGACGCGAGCAAAGGACTGGCAGAAGGCGTTCGACCACGGCAGGAGCGCTGCTCGAAAATGTTTGGTTCGCTCGGCCTATGCCGGCGCGGTCGACTATTTCGAGATTGCGATGGGATCTCTCGACAAGACACCAGTGACGCACGCGCGCGAGGTGAACGCCATTGACATCCGAATGGAAGCACGTCTGGCCTTTGCCGGATCTGGGCGCGTCGCGGAAGCCCTGGATCTGGGAAGGGAGGCCGAACGGCGAGCCGATGCAATCAACGATATTGAGCGCAAGGTCGCGGCCATGACCATGAGGGCGGGCGCACAGAACTTCTATGGAGCGCCGGTCGAAGCTGTCGCGATCGGGGAAGACGTGGTGGATCTGGCGGAGAGCTCGGGCAATCCCGGCTGGCGCAATCTCGCCCAATATGGTCTTGGGCAGGCCTATTTTCTTTCCGGCCGCTACCATCAGGCCGAGAAGATGCTGGCCACGGCCCGCGTCCATCTCGCGGGTCCAACAGCGAGTGCTCCGATCGGCACGACCCCACGATCTTTGCTCCTCCTTTGCTGCATGATGAACAGCATCACCCACACCGTGATGGGCGAGCTCGATGCCGCCGAGCAGCTCCAGCGCGAGGCCGCTGCGATAGCGGGGGAGACCGGTCGGCCCTACGACCGCGTCGCGGCCGCCTATAGCGGCGGCTGGCTGAAGCTGGGGCAGAATGATCCGGCAGCCGCCGCTTCCATCCTCGAGGACGGCTTTGTCCTCGCGCAGAAGCACGGCATCCGGCTGTTCGTGCCGGTGCTCGCCTGCCATCTCGGCATGGCCTATCTGGACCAGGGCCTGTTCGACCGGGCGCGGGGCATGTTGACCGAGGCGCGCGAGGAGGCGAAGGCGGTCGGCTATACTTCGGCGGTGCTGCGCAGCTCGATCTACCTGGCGCTGGCGACCTGGCGCCTCGGCGACGCCGGGACTGCGCAGAACATGCTGCGCGAGGCGCGCAACACGGCGCGCCAGCAGGGGTTTTCGGGCCTCGAGGCCGAGGCCCTGCTTGGCGAAGCCGTGGTGACGCCGGCGTCCAGCGCCGAAGGCAAGGCGGCCATCCTCGCCGCGCTGCGCGCCAGCATCGCGATCGCCTCCGAGAGCGGCGCGCGGCCGCTCCAGCAGAAGGCCGAGGCGATACTGAACGACATGCTCGCGCGAGGCGACGAGCTGACCTGACCCCGGCGGGGTCCGCGACGGCACCGCTGCGGCCGACCTTAGCGTCACTGCGAACCAACTGAGGCCGACCGACGGGTTCTATGCTCGCGCGAGCCTCACTTCACCAGCGGACAGCCACCGTCCTTCAACGGCCGAAACGCCTGGTCGGCGGGCACCTCGGCGAGCAATTTGTAGTAGTCCCACGGCCCCTTCGATTCCTCCGGCTTCTTCACCTGGAACAGGTACATGCTGTGCACCATGCGGCCGTCCTCTCGCAGCACGCCGTTGTCGGTGAAGGCGTCGCGCACCGGCAGCTCGCGCATCTTGGCCATGACCGTCTTGGTGTCCTTCGTGCCCGCGGCCTGCACGGCCTTGAGGTAATGCAGCGTGGCGCTGTAGGTCGCGGCCTGGTTCATCGTCGGCATGCGCTTGACGCGCTCCAGGAAGCGCTTGCCGAAGGCGCGGGTCCTCTCGTTGAGATCCCAGTAATAGGCCTCGGTGACGATCAGCCCCTGCGCGAGTTTGAGGCCAAGGCTGTGCACGTCGGAGATGAACATCACGATCGCAGCCAGGTTCTGGCCGCCAGCGACGATGCCGAACTCGCCGGCCTGCTTGATCGCGTTGATGGTGTCGCCGCCGCCATTGGCGAGGCCGATGATCTTGGCCTTGGAGCCCTGGGCCTGGAGCAGGAATGACGAAAAGTCCGCGGTGTTGAGCGGATGCTTGACGCTGCCGAGCACCTTGCCGCCAGCCGCCCTCACCACGTCGCCGGTGTCGCGCTCGATGGAATGGCCGAACACGTAGTCCGCGGTAAGAAAGAACCAGCTGTCGCCGCCGTTCTTGACGATGGCGCTGCCGACGGTATGGGCGTTGGAATAGGTGTCGTAAGTCCAGTGCGCGGTGTAAGGCGAGCAGGATTTCCCGGTGATATCGGAGCTGGCCGCATCGGTTACGATCATGATCTTTTCGTACTGCTTCGACAGCTCCATCACCGCGAGCGCAGTGGCCGAAGTCGGCAGGTCGATAATCATGTCGACGCCCTCGGTCTCCCACCATTTGCGGGCGATGCTGGAGGCAACGTCGGGCTTGTTGAGCACGTCGGCCGAGACCAGGTCGATCGACTTGCCGAACATCTGTCCGCCAAAATCCTCGATCGCCATTTTGGTGGCCTCGACGTTCCCCATGCCGCCGATGTCGGAATAGACGGAGGAGAAGTCGGAGAGCACGCCGATCTTGAGCGGTGCCTGCTGGGCAGAAGACGAGCTGGTCGCGAGCACGGCGAGTCCGGCCGCGAAAGCGGCACGCATAATCCGGCACATGGCATTTCCTCTGATATTTATAATTGGTGCACCAGCCCAGATTGCCTCTCTGAAGTGCCAATTCTTGCGTAACGGCGCCGCGCTCGTCGGCTGAATTGACGCGGGCGATTGCGCCAACTACGGTTTGCGCAAACATGGGAAGCGTGCGCATGCACTGTTCGGGCCGGCCTCTGCGCCATCTCAAATTAGGGGACGGAAATGACCAGCGATACCGCAGCCACCATCGCGAAAGCCCGCGAGCATTCCATCGGCGATCTCCTTACGCCGGTCGGCAGGCCGCGAGCCGAACAAGCTCGCGGTGAGCTGCGGCAATGTGAGCTGGAGCTTTGCCGAGATGGACACGATCTGCAACCGGCTCGGCCGCGGCCTGCTCGGTCTCGGCGTCAAAAAAGGCGACCGTCTCGCCGTGCTCTCGCGCAATTCGCACGCCTTCGCGGCGCTGCGCTTTGCCGTGGCACGGATCGGCGCCGTGCTGGTGCCGGTTAACTTCATGCTCAATCCGGACGAGATCAACTTCATCCTGAAGAGTTCTGGGGCAAGGCTGCTCGCAACCGGTCCTGATTTCGTCGAGCAAGCGAGCGCGGCCAGCGCCAAGGATTGCGCCGTCGAGAAGATGATCTGCTTGCCGGGCGAGGATCCGGCCACGGCACCTTCGGGCCTCACCACCTTCGATGATCTCTTGCATGCCGACGGCTCGTTCCTGGACGCGTCGGTCGACAGCCGCGATCTCGCGCAGATCGTCTACACCAGCGGCACGGAATCGCTGCCCAAGGGCGCGATGCTGACCCATGAAGCCGTGATGTGGCAGTATGTCAGCTGCATCATCGACGGCGGCATGAGCGTGGACGACAAGTTCCTGCATGCATTGCCGCTCTATCATTGCGCCCAGCTCGACGTGTTTCTGGGGCCGCAAATCTATCTCGGCGCTTCCGGCGTGATCACGGGCAAGCCGACCGCCGACAACATCCTGGCGCACATCCAGGCGCACAAGATCACCTCGTTCTTCGCGCCGCCGACGATCTGGATCGCGATGCTGCGCTCGCCGAATTTCGACAAGACCGACCTGTCGAGCTTGCAGAAGGGCTATTACGGCGCCTCGATCATGCCGGTGGAGGTGCTGCTCGAACTGCAGCGCCGCCTGCCCAACGTCAGATTCTGGAATTTCTACGGCCAGACCGAGATTGCGCCACTCGCGACCGTGCTGCGACCGGAGGATCAGCTGCGCAAGGCCGGCTCGGCCGGCAAGCCGGTGCTCAACGTCGAGACGCGGGTGGTCAACACTGCGATGGAGGACGTCAAGGTGGGTGAGGTCGGGGAGATCGTGCACCGCTCGCCGCATCTGCTCTCCGGCTATTACAACGATCCGGTGAAGACCGCGGCGGCGTTTTCAGGCGGCTGGTTTCACTCGGGCGATCTCGCTACCGTCGACGACGAGGGCCACATCACCGTGGTCGATCGCGTCAAGGACATGATCAAGACCGGCGGCGAGAACGTCGCAAGCCGCGAGGTCGAGGAAATGGTCTACCGCATCCCCGCTGTCTCCGAGGTCGCCGTCGTCGGCCTGCCCGATCCGCGCTGGATCGAGGCGGTGACCGCGATCATCGTGGTCAAGAACGGCGAAACGCTGGACGAAGAGTCCGTCATCAAGCATTGCGCCGGCCAGATGGCGCATTTCAAGGTCCCCAAGCGCGTCATCTTCGTGGATAGCTTGCCGAAGAATCCGAGCGGCAAGCTGCTCAAGCGGGAGCTGCGCCAGCGTTTCGTCGGCGGCGACACGCTCGACAAGGCGATCCAGAAGAATTTTGCAACATGAACGCGCTTTTCGCCTCTCCATGTGCGGGGAGAGCTGGAAATTTGAGAGAGAGAATCCCGGGTGAGGGGGCCCCGCGACTCCGCAGTCAGCCTTGGAACAACAGCGTTTCCACATCGTCATTGCGGAGATGCGCCCTCAATACTTCTTCACCGTCGCGGCGAACGCCAGCCACAGCGCCATCGAGGCTAGCCCAAAGCCGCCGAGCAGGAGGAACGTCGGGCCGTAGCCGATCCATTGCGCGATCCAGCCACCGAGCGCGGGACTGAAGCTCGCGCCGACGCCCTGCACCGTGATTACCGCGCCTTGGCCTAGATTGATGCGACCGGTTCCGTTAAGGGACCGCGCGACCATGCCGGGGACGGCAACGGTCTGGAGTCCGGTGCCGATGCCGTCGAGCACCTGCATTGGCACGACGCCCCACCATCCCGTGACGAAGAAAGCAAGCACGCCGCGGATGGGCAGGAACATGAAGGAGATGAGGATCACCGGCCAGTAATTGCGCTTGCTCGCGGCCTTCATCGCGATCAGCGAGGTCACGATCATCACGCCCTGCGCAATCACGACAGTGGTCGCGACGAAGCTCGGGCCATTGGCCTGCCCGTCGGCCACTGCCGCAAGTCCATAGAGTGGCACGATCGCGGCATTGCCGAGATGGAAAAGGGCGAGCGCGAGTGCCAGCACGAGCAGCGGCTTGTGCTTGAGCAGCATCGTCATCGCATCCGGCGGAGCTTTGGAGTCGTCCTCCTTGCTGCCGCGCGCGGCGCGATCATCGATCGCCTTGGCGGGAATCATCAGCACGCAGGCGATCGCGATGGCGCCGAATATGGCCGCCAGCACGAACACGGCGATATAGCCGAACTTGTAGCCGAGATAGCCCGACAGCGCGGCGCCGACCATGTTGCCGGCGTGGTTGAATGCCTGGTTGCGGCCGTTGAGCGCGTTGAAGCCCTTCTGCTTGGCGATGCCGAGCGTGATGCCTGTCACCGCCGGCACGATCGCGGCGCTCGCCAGCGATTGGGCGACCTGGGAAAAGGTGACGGCCCAGAAATTTTGCGAGATCAGGATGATTGCAGATGCCAGCACCACGCAGATGCCGGGGATGACGACCCACATGCGCTTGTTGCGGCTGGAATCGATTAGGCCGCCGATCGGGGTGGTGATCAACATGCCCGCGACGTTGCCGATCGTCAGTGCTGTGCCGATCAATCCACTCGCCCAGCCGCGCTCCTGGAGGAAGACGCCGACGAACGGCCCGATGCCCGACTGCATGTCGGCCATGAAGAAGTTGAGCGCGAACAGGGGCCAGATACGAGACGGTGAAGGGCGCGATGTCATCGAGACGCTGAACGCAATGCTGCCGATCGAATAGGATCTCGCATGAGGCGGAGAGTTCGGGCCCATGGGCGCCCGGGCGGACCAGAACCTAACCTGCGCTCGTCGCGTTGGTTCCGATCGCCCTTGCGATCGCATGACCGCGACGTCATGTCATACTTGCGACTGTCTCGATCAGGATCTCGGCCATGCCACTCTGGACCTGCGAAACCTGCGGCGCGCAATTTCCGGACAGCGGACATCCGCCCGCATCCTGCCCGATCTGCGAGGACGAACGGCAGTTTGTGGGCTGGAAAGGGCAAAGTTTCCTGACTCGCGAGGCGCTGGCAGAACGCCACCGCGTCGTCTGGCGCGACGATCACGGCCTGACCGGCCTCTCGCTCGAGCCGAGCTTCGCCATCGGCCAGCGCGCGCTGCTGGTCCCGCTCAGCGGCGGCTGCATGATGTGGGACTGCATACCGCTGGCAACACCAGAGGCGATTGCGCATGTGCGTTCGCTCGGCGAACTGAAGGCGATCGCGATCTCGCATCCGCATTATTATGGCGCGCTCGCCGACTGGAGCGAGGCGTTCGGCGGCGTGCCGATCTATCTACACTCAGATGATCGCCAATGGGTGACGCGGCCGCATGCATCGATCGTGCACTGGACCGGCGATTACCACCGCATCTCCGACGACGTGCTGCTGCTGCGCACCGGCGGTCATTTCGCCGGTGCCACCGTGCTGCACTGGCGGCACGGTGCGGACGGCAGGGGCGCGCTGCTCACCGGCGATATCGCGCAGGTGACGATGGATCGCCGGTTCGTCAGCTTCATGTATTCCTACCCCAACTACATGCCGCTCAACGCCGCCGCGGTGCGGCGGATCGCATCTGCCGTTGAGCCGCTCGCCTTCGACCGCATCTATGGCGCCTGGTGGGGCCGCAACGTCGCCGCAGGCGCCAAGGCCGCTTTTGCTACCTCGGTCGCACGCTATCTGGCGGCCATCGCCTGAGCCACATGCCGTTTTGGGAGCGCTTGCCGCGCCAGAATAACTGTACTATAAGTACAATTATTGGGCGCGGGCGATGGCGCGCTGGCGGATTCGGCATGATCGGTGCATTGCAAAACGCCGCGCGCCTTGCGATGCGTGAGCGGGAGTTTGGCCCATGACGGCAGAGAGCGACTACGGGATATTCGAGGCCGGCGACGTCACGCTCCAGTCCGGCACCGTCTTTCCCGGGCTGAAGCTCGCCTACAAGACTTATGGAACGCTGAGCCCGGCCAGGGACAACGTCATCCTCTATCCGACCTCTTTCAGCGCGCAGCACGTCGACACCGAATGGCTGATCGGGCCCGACGGCGTGCTCGATCCGACGCGCTACTTCATCATCATACCGAACCTGTTCGGCAACGGCCTGTCCTCATCGCCGTCGAATACCGCCGCGCCGTTCCCGAAGGTCACCTATCACGACGCGATCTCGGTCCAGCACCGGCTGCTCACCGAATGTTTCGGCATCTCGAAGCTCACGCTGGTCTATGGCTGGTCGATGGGCGGTATGCAGGCCTATCATTGGGCGGCGCTACACCCTGATATGGTGGAGCGCGCAGCGATCGTCTGCGGCAGCGCGCGCTGCGCGCCCTATAATCATGTCTTTCTCGAAAGCGTGAAGGCCGCCCTGACCGCCGATCCCGCCTTCCGCGATGGCCGCTTCGTCGAGAAGCCCGTCGCCGGCTACCGCGCGATGGGACGTGTCTATGCCGGCTGGGCGATGTCGCACGGCTTCTATCGCGACGAGATTTGGCGCGACACCGGTTTCACCTCGCTCGAAGATTATCTCGTGCGTGGCTGGGATGCCGCCTTTGCGCGACGCGACGCCAACGATCTCCTGGCGCAGATCGAGATCTGGCAGAATGGCGACGTCAGCCGCTGCGCCGCATTCGGTGGCGATTTCGGCCGCGCGCTCGGCGCGATCAAGGCCCATATGTTGCTGATGCCGGGTGCGACCGATCGCTATTTCGACGTCCGCGACAACGAAGATGAGCTCGGCCGGTTGACCAGCGCGAAATCTGCGGTGTTGCATCCGATCCCGTCGCTGCACGGCCATCGCGCCGGCAACCCCGTCAACAATCCGCGCGATCAGGCTTTCATCAAGGCCGAGATCGCAGCGCTTCTCAGCAGGTAGGCAGGCATCCTGACATGGCTGACACAATTGTTTCAGAACCCGGCCATCGCTTGAAGCCGCTGACATCGGCGATGCTGCGCCAATTGTCGGTCCGCTCCGACCTCAGGGGCGCGGCGCAGAGCCTCGGCCATTATGGCGCGATCGTGCTGGTGGGCATGCTGATCTGGATGGTCGCCTCGCGCCATGGCGTGCTTTGGGCGCTGCCGTTGATGGCTGTGCAGGGCTATGTCGTTGCCTTCCTGTTCATGGCGGTGCACGAGACAGCGCACAAGACCGCTTTCAAAAGCCGCGGCCTCAATCTCGCAATTGGCTATCTCTCGGCTTTCATCATTGGATTGCCTTACGAATATTATTGCCTGTTCCACTGGGATCACCACCGCTACACCCAGGATCCGGACAAGGACCCCGAGCTGATTGTCGGCGTGAAGCCGAAATCCGACACCCAGCTCGCGATCGCCTATAGCGGCCTGCTTCAGGTCGCCGGCCGGCTATGGCTGATGCTCGGCCATGCCATCACCGGCAAGGTCGTCGTGCCGTGGATCCCCGAGAGCAAGCGCTCCATCATCATGGCCGAGGCGCGCGCCTATGTCGCGCTCTACGCGATGTTGTTTGCGCTGTCGCTGTGGCTCTCGTCGGCCATGCTGCTCTGGGTCTGGATCGTCCCACTCGTAATCGGGCAGTTCTTCCTGCGGCCCTATCTCTACGCCGAGCATACTGGCTGCGACCGCACCCGCAGCGCCTTCCAGAATACCCGCACGACCTATACCGGCGCGATCGTCAAATGGTTCGCGTGGAACATGCCCTATCATGTCGAGCATCACGCCTATCCCTCGATCCCCTTTCATGCGCTGCCGAAGCTGAACGAGATCGTCGATGGCGAGATTGTCCATCGCGGCCGCGGCTACATCAGAACGACGCGCGAGACCTGGGCCTGGTTTCGCCGGCAGCGGCAGGTTGGCTAGCTAGCTCAACGCAAAGGCCCCGATCGCGGAGCGATCGGGGCTCTGTCGACGATGCGAGGTATCAGTAGATCCCGTAGGCGCAGACATTCACGACGCGCACGCGCAGGCCGTGACGGGTCTGGACGAGGCGCTCTTGGTAGCAGTTGCTGACGCCGGTGTTGACGTAGACGCCGCCAAAGCCCCAGCCGGGACCCCAATGGTGATGACCCCAGTGGTGATGGAAGGCGCCGGCCGAGGCGGCGGTGGGAGCGAGCGCGGCAACGCCGAGCGAGCCGGCAGCGATCAGACCAAGTGCAAGCTTACGAAACATCTTCATTCTCCATTTGGCGCAGTGCCATTGTTGTGTCCCTGCATCTCGGTCGGACCGAGACGCGATTGCGTTCATGGCGTTGGCTCAGAATCGTGTTTCAGGATTGTTTCGTGGGCCGCGGCAAATGTGCCGCCGTCAGGCTTTCCGCGCCAGGCGATAGCGTGCGGCCATCGCCTGCGTCAGCTCCATCATCTTGTCGCGGAGATCGGCGGGCTCCAGCACTTCGGCCTCGGGGCCCAACCGCAGCAGTTCGGCCGCGGCATGCCATGACGTCTTGCCGATCGGGACCTTGGCGATGCGCCAGCCGTCTGCGTCGGCGGTCTCTTCAAGCTGCGTGCGTGCCTTGACGTAAGGCTGGCTCAACGCGTCCAGCAGCTTGACGCCGAATGGCGACAGCCGGACAATCGCCACATTGGGGTGCATCTCGGCCTCGAGACGAAGTGTCGCGGCCTGCCAGTAGGAAGCGAGATCGAACCCGGCGGGACGATCGAAGCGATCGTCGAGCGCCGTGCAGTCGAGCACCCGCGCGATGCGATAGGTGCGCACATTGCCGTCGACTTGCCCTGCGAGATACCAGCTGCCGCCCTTCAGCACGAGGCCGAGCGGAGCGACGCGGCGTTGCTTCTCTGCGCGCCAGCTTTGGTAGCGGATCTTGATCAGCGTCCCCCGCAACGCTGCGCCAGCGATGGCGCGCAGATGCTTTGGGTCTTCGGCCTCGCCGAACCAGCCCGGCGCGTCCAGGTGAAATCGCTCCTGCATCCGCCCGGCGTCGTCGCGCAGATTCGCGGGCAGCGCCGCCATCAACTTGTTCTGCGCGGCGATCATCGCGGCGTCGAACCCCAGCGCCGCGGCCGGGCCCGGCAATCCCGCCAGGAACAGCGCGCCTGCCTCGCTTTGCGACAGTCCGTTCAGCCGCACGCGATAGCCGTCAAGCAGGCGATAGCCGCCCTCCGCGCCGCGGTCGGCGTAGACAGGCACGCCGGACGCGGCGAGCGCATCGATGTCGCGATAGATCGTGCGCACCGACACCTCGCAGGCTTCCGCGAGCTCGGGCGCGGTGACCTGCCCCTTGGCCTGGAGGGTGGTGAGGATCGACAACATCCGGCTCGCGCGCATGATCTCCTTAGATCATACCTGACACAAGATGTCAGGTATGATCCGCTACAAGCTGCGCTATAGCCAAAAGGCCAGATGGGAGACCCGCCATGACCGATGCGAACCGCATCACGCTGTACTATTCGCCCCAGAGCCGCGCCACCGGCACGCGGGTGTTGCTGGAGGAGTTGGGCGCGCCCTATGATCTCCATGTCCTCAACATGAAAGCCGGCGAGCAGCGCAAGCCCGCCTATCTCGCCATCAACCCGCTCGGCAAGGTGCCCGCGGTCCGCCACGGCGAGGCGCTTGTGACCGAGCAGGTCGCGATCACCATCTATCTCGCCGATCTCTTCCCGCAGGCGGGGCTGACGCCCGCGTTGAACGATCCGCTGCGCGGGCCTTACCTGCGCTGGATTGCCTATTACGGCTCATCCTTCGAGCCGGCCCTCATCGACAAGTTCATGCAGCGCGAGCCGGCGCCGATCACGCAATCGCCCTATGCCGATTACGACACCATGCTGGGCGCGCTCGAGGCGCAGCTGGCGAAGGGGCCGTATCTGCTCGGCGAGCGCATGACGGCGGCGGACGTGCTGTGGGGCGTCGCGTTAAGCTGGACCATGATGTTCGGTATCGTGCCGAAGAAGGACGTTTTCGTCCGCTATGCCGAGCGCATGACATCGCGGCCTGCGTTCCAGCGCATCAATGCGGCGGATGAGGAGATGGCCGCGCAGCATGCGGCGGCCGCTGGAGGATGATAGGGTCGCGCGCCCGAGGCGCGCTGGTCGGGACGACAATGCAATATGTGGCGGCATCGTCCCCCACAAGCTCTCAAAACCGCGGCGGCCGCTTCTCCGCGAACGCCTTGATGCCTTCCTTGATCTCGTCGCCGCGCATACTGTCGCGGTGACGCTGGTCGGCGGCGGCTTCGTCCAGCTCCCCGCGAGCGAATTCGTTGATGGCGCGCTTCATGCCGCGCATCGCCTGCGGCGCGTTGCCGGCGAGGATAGTGGCGAGCCTGTCGACCTCCTCGTCCAGGAATTCCAGCGGCTCCACGGCAGTGAGATAGCCGATGCGCAGCATTTCGGGAGCGCTGATCTTCTGCGCGGTCAGAAACAGTTTCTTGGCATTATCGGCGCCGAGCCGGGTCACGTAGCGCTTGATGCCGCTCGGGTAATAATGCAGCCCGAGCCGCGCCGCCGGCATGAACATCTCGGCGGTGTCGACGCCGATGCGGAAATCGCAGGCCAGCGCGAGGTCGGTCGAGCCGCCATAGACGCCGCCGTTGAGCCGGCAGATCGTCGGTACGCCCAAATCCTCGAGCCGATTGACGACCGCCTCGAACGCCGAGCCCGCGCTCTGCTGCTCCTGGGCGCTGACAGCGCGTTCCGCCACCGAGTTGAGATCGTAGCCCGCGGAGAAGGCGCGCCCGGTGCCGGTGAGCACCAGCACGCGGATATCAGGATCGCTCTCGATCCGGTCGAACAATTTGACCAGTTCGCCAAGATCCTCCGCCTGGAGCCGGTTGAGATGCTTTGGTCTGTTGAGGCGGATGGTGGCGCGTGCGCCAGTGATTTCGAGCACGGGGCTGGTCGCGTCGGCTGCGTCCGACATTCTTGTCTCCATTCATGTGTTTTCGAGCGCGCGCCGCTTCGCCTCGGCGTCGATGGTTTCGGCGAGCTCGGGATGTCGCGCCATCAGCACGCGGAAATCGACGAGGTCGAGCACCAACAGCCGCGACACTTTCGTGGTCGAGACATTGGCGCCGCGCCTGTTGTTGCCGAGCAGCGCCATCTCACCGAAGAAGGCGCCCTCGCCGAGCTGCACCTTCTTGCCGGGCAGGTCGACCTCGACCTCGCCGGCGGCGATGAAATATATGCAGTCGCCTTGCGTGTCCTTGCGGATGACTATGGTGCGTGCTGGCAGCTCCATGGTACGCAGCATGTGGGTGACGTCGGCGATGGCCGCAGGCCCGAGCGCCGCGAAGAACGGCACCTTGCTGACGGCTTCCCAGGTCTTGAGGAAATTGTCGCGCCTGGTCTCCGCGGCAAAGCCGGTCGCCAGAATACCGGTCCACAGCCCGAACACGCCGAGGCCGGAGATCATCACCAGCGCCGCCACCATGCGTCCGAGCGGAGTGATCGGCACGACGTCGCCATAGCCCGTCGTCGTCAGTGTGGCGACGGCCCACCATAGCGCGGCAGGGACGCTGCCAAACGTCTGCGGCTGCACGTCCCTTTCCAGGAAATATTCGGCGACCGAGGCGAGGAAGATCACCATCAAGAAGATCACGAGCACGCTGATCAGCGGTCCCGATTCCAGCACCAGCACGCGGCGCAGCTGTCGCAAGCCCGGAATGCCCGGCACCACCTTCAGCACCCAGAGCACGCTGAGCAGCCATGCGGTCTTCGGCTCGACGCCGAGAACCAGCGCAGTCGGCACGGCCAGCGCTCCGACCGCGTCGACGATGCCGGCCGAGGACGACATGTAGAGCGAAAGCCGCCCCTGCCGCGTCATATGGCGCAGCCGGACCAGCCATTCGAATACGAAATAGAGGAGGCAGGCCCACAGCAGGATATCGACCCAGCGGCGCGACGCCTCATAAGCCGGATTGTCCGTCAGCAGCACCATGCTGAGCACGCCAACGCCGACGGCCACATAGGCCGCCTTGGTCATGTTGCGGCCGGCCGTGGCGGCCGCAAACTGGGCCAGAGCGGAGATCAGCGGCTTGGACATGGGGAAGGCGGCTCGGTTCTGGCTCGTGGTCCCGGCTGGGACTTCAGGGCCAAAGTGCCCGCCCGGGCCTAGGCCGTCAACGACGGCCTCGGGCCGCAGCGTCGTCGGGGGCGGACAGTGAAGGCGGGTAAGGTGCCTGGCGGAGCGCCAGGCCGAGACGCTACCTGAAATGCGGTGGCTCGTCGTAGCCGCGGCGGCTGCTGAAAAACAGCAGCACCATCAGGCCAACGCCGACGACGACGGAAAATCCGGCCCCCAGCGCGAGGGCCCAATAGCCTTCCGTCGGGATCGGCTCGCCTTCGACCGCCATGGCGGAATAGGCGAAATAGCCAACCGCCGCCAGCATTCCCAGCAGGAAGATGACGAGGAGTGTACGCATGGCGCGTTCTCCGGTTGCAATCCGGGAGCCAACGGTTGTGGCTGGTGACGGTTCCTGAGTTCCGGCCGTCGACTCCCGGGCAAGACGTCCGTCAGCCCGAGCTGAGGGCATCAAACCCGCGGATCAGGCGCTCTGGGCAGTCTTGACCACCACGACATTGCTGTCGTCGTGCTGGGGCGAGCCGGCATCGCGGGCGGCCTGTTCATTCTCGCTCGCATGACGTTTCAGATAGTCGCGGCGCATCCCGATCTCGTCGCGGACGAGCTCATAGCCCAGCTTGAAGGTATCGAGCCCGTCGGTGCTAATCGTACCATCTCTGAGTCCAATGACGGCCCCGCGCAAGATGCTCTCCAACTCGTCCTGGAGGCACTCGAGCTGATCCAGCGAATGGGCGTGCTCGATCCGCTCGCCGATGTCGAGAATGGCGGTGGAGAGCTCGCTGGCCTTCTCCGGCGCGATCCTCGTGATCTTGGCGTAGATCGCAGCGAAGATCGAGCCGATGATGCTGAGCGCGCCGGCGCCCAGATACATCAGGTCGCTGTACTTATCCATGAACGACTTGGTGTCGTCGTTGATGTAATCGGCGGCGCCCCGATGCGCGATCACGAAGGCGTCCTTCTCGACAGAGGCCGGCTCTATCCTGGTGGCAAAGCCGTTCTCGAGCCCGAGCGCGGATTTGTTCTCGTAGACGATGCGCGCGAGCTCGCCTGCGGTGGTCGGCGACATCCTGGATTGTGCGACCAGGAGCCATTCGAGCCCGATGGTATCGAGATCGTCCTCGGGAATTTGCGGGGACGCCGACAACGTGCCCGCTGTCAGCGTCTCGTCGGAAATGCCCGGGAATTTGCGCGCCAGCGCCTTGGCCTCGTCGATCGCGTTGAGCGTGAAGCCGCCGCGCTTGGCGACCTGCTCATAGGACTTGTCCCTGACAGCTCTGGAGGCGTGGACGATGGCAATCACCGCGCCAAAGCCATTTGTCGGGGCAAACAGCTTGTCGAGCGTTGCGCCCTGCGGCGCCATCTGGATTTTCGTGGCATCGGGGCCGTCGGGGACGTCGAGAACACTGCGGACGAAGGCGAGCGAGGATTCGTTCTCGGCGAGGACCGCGACCTTCTTCTTTTTCAACTCGGCGAGCGACTTGATCTTCTTGTTGCCGGGACCAAGCAGGAGCACGAGATCGTGCTCGAGGATCGCAAGCGTGCGCGCCCGCAGCGGCACTTTCGCGTCCGTGCGCAACACGGCGAGGTCGGCCTGCTTGCGATCGAACTGCGCGATTGCCTTGCCGTTGTCCGCATTGTTGACAATCTTGATCCGAAAGCGCGAGGCGTTGTTCTTCAGGAGAGCGGCGAGCTTGGCCGCGAACAGCGCCTCGTCGCTGTTGGGGCCGCCGACGGCAAAGGTCAGCGTTTCCGAATTGTGCACCAACGTGCGGCCGGCCCAGACGGTGGCAAGCGACAGCAGCAGAGTCAGCACGACGTAGAGGAAGACCTGCTGCTGGTTGGTCTTGATCACTTTGGGGCGCCGGGGCAGCGGCTCGATCGGTGATGCGGTGGGGCCTTCAGCACTCATGGCAGCACTCCGGCCTTATTCTTTGGCTGGCGGCGGCGCGTGGACGGGAAGCGCAGCGGGCGCCTGTAATTCGTAAACGCCTGAAAAAAGAACGTATTTCTCTACCGCCAATGATAGCGCCAAGGTCGCGGAATGCAAATTTCGAGCCGTAGGTAACCTTACCCGGCGCCACCGCGGCGATTGGTCATCTATCACCAGTTAGCCACAGTTGACGATTTTCCGGTTCCCCCCGGCTGCATTCCGCCGCGGGAGATGTCATAAATCAGAGGTCCCGGCCGTTTGACCGGTCCAAGAAGAAGTTGCGCTGAACGCTCCAATTTTTCTTGTCACGTCAATGAAGGGCGTCAGCTTGTCGTTTCCACCCATGTCATCGGCGGTTCCGGTTGAAGCGCTCATTGGCTGGATGCTGCTGCTCACCTTCAAGCACATCATCGCCGATTTCGTCCTCCAGACCGCCTGGATGGCGCAGGGCAAGGACCAGAAGCACGGCTGGGCCCTACCGCTTTTGGTGCACTGCCTCGTTCACCTTGCGGTTGCATTGCCGCTGATCCTGATCGTGGCCCCGAAATTCTGGTTCGTGGCGTTCATCGATTTCGTGATCCACATCACGATCGACCGCGCCAAGGGATTGGTCTCGGCAAATTTCGGTGTCGACATGGCGCACCCCTGGTTCTGGACCCTGATCGGCGTCGACCAAGCACTGCATCACCTCACCGGCTTCGGGCTCTCCATCTTCATGGCGGCGAACTGAGGCCGGGCTTAGCGCGATGCGGGGCAATTCCTGACCGGCATCAAAAAGCCCCGGCCATGCCGCTGTGGCGGCAGTCGCGTTCCCGTGATTCGCGGCCAGGGCGCAAGGACCCCGGGTGACTACCGGGCAGAGTGGTTAACCTTTCGTTAGAGAATTGCGCGGCATCTTCCGTACACGAGGGAGAACTGCAATGTTTTCAAGCCGCGACACCTTTGAAAGCGATTTCTGCCCGGTCCGCGACGAGCTCCTTGGCGAGATGTACCGCGCCAGCGAGAGTGGCCTGCCCAGGTTGGTTGAGAGTGTTTCCCCTGACGCGCGCGCCAGGCTGGCGCTGTTCTGCTATCGCCGCAGCCACCTGCATTCGCTGGCGCTCGCGATCGCTGCAAGCTGTAGCGAGCGCGACCTGATCGAGAACGGCGGCCGTGTCGGTTCGACGCTCTATGCGCTGTCGCGCGCAGGCGCCGCGAAATCCTCGCCGTCGCTGTCGGGGGGGCGCAAGCCGATCACGCTGTCGACCAAGCCGCTCTCGGTGCTGGCCCCGCTCGAGGACGAGCTCGATGACGAGATCAGCGACGAGATCGGCGTAGCCGTTCCGGCTTAGACGGCCTCTAGCGCTGGAAGCCCGAATTTCCGCCGCGCCATCGTGCATTCGGCGTCGCCCGGCATGCAGGTGCGGCACACCTCCGGCCGCACCGCGTAGATGCCGCATGCCGTCGCCGTGCCGATCTCTCCCTTCAGCGCCGAGCAGCGATCGCCCTCGCAGCGCATGCCGGATTGGCGCGCGTTGACGAGCGCCTCCGGAATAGCTGCAAGCTCTTCGTCGCTCTCGATCGAGAAGCGCGGCCAGTTCGCCGAATAGCCGCAGCAAGCACCGCAACTCTGGCAACAGCTCGACGGATCGAGCGGCGAGGTCTGTTCCATCGTGGTCACGTGTCCTTTGGCGGACCCCAGACCAGGCTCTGCCGCCATCTTGCGCGCAGCACGTCGCGCCGCTCCGGATATTTTTCGTCGAGATAGGTTGCCTCCACCACGCGGTCGGTGCGGAAGCTGCGGAAGTCGCTGCGCAGCTCGCACCAAGCCGCGAGCAGGCGCACGGCTTCGAGATAGCCGACCGAAATCGGCCAGATCATACGCTCGCTGGGGCGGCCCTGCTCGTCGCGATAGCGCAACATGATCTTCTTGCCTTCGTGGATCTGGGTGCGCGTGCGCGCCATGTCGAGGCGGTCCGGCTCCCTGTTCCAGCTTGGCCGCGCGCGGCTCGCCGGCTCCAGCACGAAGGGACGCAGGCGCTCGGGGACGGTGTCGGCGATCTTGGCCATCAAATCTTCGGCGGCGCGCGCCAGCGCGGAATCGGCGTGGCCCGCGACCCATTGCGCGCCCAGCACTGCTGCCTCGATCTCGTCGGGCGTCAGCATCAGCGGCGGCAAGTCGAAACCCTTTTCCAGGATGTAGCCCATGCCGGCTTCGCCGCGAATCGGCACGCGCTGGCCGATGAGCGTTGCGATGTCGCGATAGATGGTGCGCTTCGAAGTCTCGAGTTCGGCCGCGATCGCGTCCGCCGTGAGCGGTTTACGCGTACGCCTCAGCACCTGGATGATCTGAAACAGCCGGTCGGCACGTCTCATGACTGGTCTCTTGTTCCTGGTCTTTTCAAAAGGCGGCGCGCGGCTGCTGACAGGATGTTGGCAGCAGGGGAGTTCTATACCGGGACAACACGTCGACTGAAGAGGATTTGTCCATGATCATTCCAACCCATTTCGGCTCGGCCAGTCCGCTGTGGCGCGCCCAGATGTGGCAGGCCCGGGGGCTTAGCCGCCTCGTCTCGTTCGATCTCATGGCTGCTGACCTCCGATTTGCGTTCGCAAGCGTGGTGGCACGCTCGCTGATCCAGGCTGCGGACGCGCTCGTCCACCACATCATGGGCCGCGCCTGGCAGGGGGCCCGTTTCGCAGAAGATATCACGGCTGCTGCCACCATGGTGGCAGCAGCGGGCAGATAGGTTCCGTCAGTTTCGGTAGGTTCAGGAGAGGTTTCATGATCACGCTTTACGGCTTTGGCACCGGCTTCGGCCTGCCGGAAATCAGCCCCTTCGTCACCAAGACGGAGGTGCAGCTCAAGATGGCGGGGTTGCCCTACCGGAAGGAGCGCGCGATGCCGCCCGCTTCGCCCAAGGGGCAGCTGCCCTTCATCGACGACGGCGGCGAGGCGGTGGCCGATTCCACCTTCATCCGCGCCCATATCGAGCGGCGCTACGGCTTCGATTTCGACGCCGGCCTGTCGCTGACCGAGCGCGCACAGGCCTGGGCGTTCGAGCGGATGATCGAGCACCACGTCTATTGGGCGCTGGTCGGGGCGCGTTGGGTCGATCCGGTCAATTTCGCCAAGGGCCCGTCGCATTTCTTCGACGGCGCGCCCGAACATAGCCGTGAGAAGCTGCGCGAGGACGCGCAATTCCGTGTTGCCGAGAATTATCTGCTCTCCGGGTTGGGCCGCCACGCGCCCGACGACGATGTCGATCTCGCCGTACGCTCGCTGTTCGCGCTCGCGGTGCAGCTTGGCGACAAGTCGTATCTGATGGGCAGCAGGCCCTGCGGCGTCGATGCCACCGCTTTCGGCGCACTTGCCGGGATCCTGACGCCGTTCTTCGAATCGGCCTTGCGCAAGCGCGCCGAGGGATTTCCGAACCTCACGACCTATGTCGACCGCATGATGGACACGTATTATCCGGAGTTCGCCTGGACCCCGTTGCGGCAGGCGGCTTGAGGCGCAATTCGCGTCCATCGCTCGCTGCACCTCTCCCGCTTGCGAGAGCTTTGCATAATTGGATGTGCGGGAGTGATTCCCGCTGCCGGGCTTTTTGCGCGGCGTCGATGCTGCTGCCTACCTCAACCGTAAAACAGAAGAGCCGGCCCCTTGGGCCGGCTCTTCTCGTTGCGAAACCTTCGCCGTGGCTACTTCACCAGCGAGTACTTGCCGTTCTTCACCGTGAGCAGGATGCGCGAGCGGTCGTCGAGGCCGTAGCGGTCCTTTTCGGTGAAGTTGTAGACGCCCTGGCTTGCCGCCAATTCCTTCTCCGTCAGCAAAGCCTGACGAATCGCTTCGCGGAATTCCGGCGTGCCGGGCTTGGCCGTCTTCAATGCCGCCGGAATGATGCGCTTGAGGATCTCGAACGCATCGTAGGAATGGCCGGCGAACTGGCTGCGGCTGTTCGGACCGTACTTGGCTTCATAGGCCGAGTTGAGTGCGAGGCCCGGCTTCTTGGTCAGCGCGGTGTCCGGTTGATCTTCCGGGTCCATCACGGGACCCGAGGCCATCAGTACGCCCTCGGCCGCTTTGCCGGCGATGCGGATGAAGTCCATGCTGGCCGCGCCATGGGTCTGGTAGATCAGGCCCTGATAGCCGCGCTCGCGCAGCTCGGTCTGCGGCAGCGCGGCCGCGGTGCCGGAGGCGCCGACCAGGATCGCGTCGGGATTGGCGGCGACGAGTTTCAGCACCTGACCGGTCACCGAGGTGTCGGGACGGGCGAAGCGCTCCTCGTCGACGATGGTGATGCCCATCGGCACGGCCTGGACCTTGAGGTCGTTGAACCAGAGGTCGCCATAGGAGTCGGAATAGCCGATATAGCCGAGGGTCTTCACGCCCTTGGCCTTCATGTGGTCGTACAGCACCTTGCCCACGATCGGGATCGGCTGCGGCATCGCCACCGACCATTTCATGCGCTCCGGCGTAATCGGGAAAGGCGCGAGGCCGAAATGCGGAATGCCGGCCTCGTTGGCGACGTTGGAGACCGCGATGGTCGGCGGCGTCAGCGCCGAGCCCATGATGATGTCGGCCTTGGATTCGGTCACGAAGCGGCGGGCGTTGGTGGTCGCGGTGGTGGGATCGCCGCCGTCGTCGAGCACGATCACCTTCAGCGGCACGCCGCCGATCTCCTTCGGCACGAATTCCAGCGCGTTGCGTTCGGGAATGCCGAGCGCAGCGCCCGGGCCGGTCGTGGTGGTGGTGATGCCGATGGTGATCTCGCTGGTCTGAGCCTGCGCGGGCAGGGCCGGCAGCGCCAGCGCGGCCGCGGTGATGGCAGCGGTCAGGTAAAAGCGTTTCATCTATTCCTCCCTTTACGTTCTTCTTTGAAAGCAGAAATCGGGGGGTAATTCAGCCCCCTCTTTTGGTGATGCGGCGATTTAGCTCCGGGCTCTAACTCCCCGTGAATTTGGCAACCATTTCCGCGGGGAACGGTGCCGATTTCAGCTTGTCGGGGTTAACGGGATCGCGGCCGACCAGGACGCGGGTCTCGAATCCCTCGATCGCCAGCGCGTCACCCTTGTAGACGTTGTGCTTCACCTCGAAGCTCGAGCGCTTGATGCTCTCGATTCTGGTCTCGATCGTGATCCAGTCGCCGTAGGTCGAGGGGATGTAAAACTTGGCCCGCGTGTCGACCATGGGAATCCCCACCAAGCCGTATTTGCGGACCAGATCCTGTTTGGAGAATCCAGCGACCTCGAACAGGGTCGACGTCGAATCGTCGAACATCGCGAAATAGCGCGGGTAGTAGACGATATTGGCGGGGTCGCAATCGCCCCACTGGATCTGGACGTCGCGCCTGTTCACGAACATGCGACGCGCCTTATTTCGGCGCCATGCGCAGCGAGCCGTCGAGGCGCACCACTTCGCCGTTCAGATACGCATTCTCGACCATGTGCAGCGCGAGCGCGGCGAACTCGTCGGCGTTGCCGAGCCGGCGAGGGAAGGGGATCGCGGCGGCGAGCGAATCCTGGGCTTCCTGCGGCAGGTTGGCGAGCAGCGGCGTGAGGAACAGGCCCGGCGCGATCGTCAACACGCGGACGCCGAATTGTGCGAGCTCGCGCGCGATCGGCAGCGTCATGCCGACGATGCCGCCCTTCGAGGCCGAATAGGCGGACTGGCCGATCTGGCCGTCATAGGCGGCGACCGAGGCGGTGTTGATGATGACGCCGCGCTCGCCGGTTGCCTGCGGTTCGAGCTTGGACATCTCGGCGGCGGCAAGGCGCAGCATATTGAAGGTGCCGATCAGATTGACCTTGATCACCTTGTCGAAATCGGCGAGCGCCATCGGACCGTCGCGGCCGACCACGCGTTTTGCAACGCCGATGCCGGCGCAATTGACCAGCACGCGGGCCGGGCCGTGGGCCTTGGTCGCCTGCGCGATGGCGGCCTCGGCCGAGGCGGCATCGGAAACATCGCAGGTCACGGCCACGCCCTTGATCTCGGCGGCAACCGTCTCCGCGAGCTTGGCATTGAGGTCGCACACCGCGACCTTGGCGCCCTGCGCCGCCAGTTTTCGCGCGGTCGCCGCGCCCAATCCCGATGCGCCGCCGGTGACGATGGCTGCCTGATCCTTCAACAACATGGCGTTCTCCTATAGAGATGGTTTCTTACCCGACCGATATCACACGGTCCGATGGATTGGCAGCATAGAGCTCGTCGATCAATGCAGCGCGATGCTCCAGCACGGCGCGCTGGTTGATCGAGCCCTTGTCGGTGACCTCGCCCTTGTCGATCGAGAGCGGCGTGTCCATCAGGATCGCGCGCGTGATCCGTGTCGAGGAGCCGGTCGCCGAAGACAGGAAACCCGTCAGGCGTTCGCGGAACGCCTCGCGCACGAGCCGGTCGCGCGCAGCGACGACGAGATCGTCGGCGGGCAGCGTCGGATTGATCAGCCGGCAACCGTCGAGGTCGAGCACCACGAGCGCGGAGATCTCGTCACGGTTGATGCCGGCGATGACGACATCGCGCACCAGCGGCGCGCAGGCCGCAACGAAGCGCGCGCGCAAGGGTCCGACACTGACCCAGGTGCCGCTGGCGAGCTTGAAGTCTTCACTGACGCGCCCGTCGAAGTCGAAGCCGGCGTTGAGATCGTTGGGATCGGCGGGCTTGAGCGCGTCGCCCAGCTTGTAAAATCCTTCCTCGTCGAAGGACTTCGCGCTGATGTCGGGCTGGCGCCAGTAGCCGGGCATCACGTTCGGCCCCTTGGCGCGGACCTCGAGCTTGCCGTTGTTCGGCACCAGTTTTGCGTCATTGCCTGACACCGGGAGCCCGACATGGCCGGAGCGGCTGGTGCGCGGATTGACCGACATGAAGAACGGCGCGGTCTCGGTGGCACCTAAGCCGGTCAGCATCGGCACGCGATAGCCCTTCTCCTTCACCGCGAGCTCGTCGAGGCTGTTCCAGACGAAGGGCGACAGCGCCGCGCCGGAGAAGAACATCGCATGCAGCCGGTCGAAGAACTTTGCGCGCAGGCCCTGGTCGTCGCGCAAATACGGCAGCAGCGATTCGTAGCCTTTGGGTACGTTGAAATAGACCGTCGGCGAAATCTCCTGGAGATTGCGCACCGTTTCCTCGATGCCGCCGGGCACCGGCTTGCCGGCGTCCAGATACATCGAGCCGCCGTTGTAGAGCGTCAGCCCGATATTGTGGTTGCCGCCAAAAGTGTGATTCCAGGGCAGCCAGTCGACGATGACGGGCGGCTCGTCCTTGAGGAAGGCGAGCGTCTCGCGCAGCATCACCTGGTTGGCGCAGATCATGCGCTGGGTGTTGATGACGGCCTTGGGATTGCCGGTCGAGCCCGATGTCAGCAGGAACTTTGCGATCGTGTCGGGGCCGATCCTGCCGTGGACGCCGTCGAGATCGCTGCGGATCGGCGTGGCCATGAGCTCGGCGAGCAGGGTGACGTCGCGGCCCGGCACCTTGCCATAGGACGCGGCGATCTCGGTGCCGAGCGAGACATTGGCGGCGAGCGCACCCGCGAACTTGTCGGCATCCTCCGCGAAGACGAGGCCGGGCGTCAGCAGCTTCATCAGATAGGACAGCTTGCCATAGTCCTTTGACACCAGCGAGTAGGCCGGCGACACCGGGCAGAACGGAATGCCGGCATAGAACGCGCCGAAGGCGAGCAGTGCGTGGTCGATCGAATTGCCGGAGAGAATGACGACCGGCCGCTCCGCCGACAGGCCGCGCGCGATCAGGCTTGATGCGATGTGCCGGCTCGCCGTGAGCAGCTCGGCATAGGTGATCTTGCGCCAGCCGCGGCCGCCTTCGCGCTCGGCCATGAAGACGCGGTCGGGCGTCGTGTTCGCCCAATGATGCAGGCGGTCGGTGATGCGGAGGGGATAGTCGCCGAGCGGCTGCTTTGGCCTGAGATAGATCGTGCCGTCGTCGCGGCGCTCGATATGGACGACGGGATCGCCGAACGAGATGGGCCGCAGCGGGAAAGTGCTCGCGCCGCGCTCCGTGCTAGAAGAGGACGGCTGCGCGCTCATGACTTCGGCTTCACCTTTGCGGTCTTGTGTTCGAGGAACTCGCGGATCCTGCGCTTGGCCTCTTTGTCGCTCTGCGCGACGGTCGCCATCAGCGATTCCATGAGCAGGCCGGTCTGCGGATTGGCCTCCGCGATCATCGGCAGAGCCTGGAGCACGGCAAAATTCGTCAGCGGCGCGTTGGAGGCGACCTTGGTCGCAAGCTCCAACGCCTTGCCGAGCCCGTTACCGGCATCCGTCAGATATTGCGCAAAGCCGTAGGAGGCGCCTTCGGTCGCGCTATAGACCCGGCCGGTCAGCATCATGTCCATCATCCTGGCGACCCCGATCAGCCGCGGCAGGCGCACCGAGCCGCCACCACCGACGAAGATGCCGCGCTGCCCCTCCGGCAGGGCGAAATAGGTCGAGGGCTCGGCGACACGGATGTGCGCGGCGCAGGCGAGCTCCAGCCCGCCGCCGATCACGGCCCCGCTGAGCGCGGCGATCACGGGCACGCGGCTATACTGGATGCGGTCGAACACCCGGTGCCACATCTGGGAATGGAGCAGGCCGCCGGTCGCGTCATGCTCGGTCAGCTCGGACAAATCGAGACCGCTGGAGAAATGGTCACCGATGCCGTGAATGACGACCGCGCCGATGTCGTCGGGCAGGGACGCAAAACACTCGCCGATTTCCAGGATGATGCCGTCATTGAGTGCGTTGCGCTTGGCCGGCCGGTTCAGACCCACGGTCAGAACCCGGTCCGCGCGCTCGATCCTCAACAGCCCGGAGGCGCCCGCCTTAGCGGTCTCGGCGTTTCCCTGTGTCATTTGCGTCCTTGTCAGAATAGTTATGTTGTATAACGAATTTTGGGGGAGTCAAGGCGGGGGCGGTCCAGACGCGCCAGAATGCTGCTTCAAAACGCGACGTCGCCCGGCGAAGGCCGAAACCCATACCCCCAGGGAGCACTTTGGCGAAGACCCCTTGCCCGGTACTCCGGCCGTCTACAATCGATGGATCCGCGGTAGGGGTCCGGGCCTTCGCCAGGAGGACGGCGGGGCGTGTCTTACATCACCTGGTGCACATCAATCACCACGCGGCCGGCATGCCGGGCGGCTGAGGCCACGAAGATATGTTCCATCAGCCAGCGATAGGTCTCGTCGCCGGTCTCGAATCTCGGCACGGTGCGGAAATAGATCAGCTTCGGATCGACCGGCTCGCCGCGCTTGAGCTTTTGCAGCAGCTCCACCGGGCCGAAGCGCATGCCCTTGTTCTCGACATAGACGGTCGCGCCGTCGTCGGTCTGGAAGGCGTATCTGGCTTCGAGGTCGATCAGCTCGTTGGGACGGATGGTCTGGAAGTCCGCGCCGAAGGGGAGCACACGACCGGCGATCGCGCCCGTCACCTCGCCGCCGATGATCGGAATGATGCGTCGCACGCCGATCCCGGTCTCGCCGGCGCTGACGACGTCGCCGATTTTTGCCGTGATGGTGAAGACGTACTTTGTCTCGAGCGTCGGTGTGGTCATCGCGTCACCTCGTCAATGCGCCATCATCCGCGTCGGCAGCCAGGTTGCCAGCAGCGGGAAGGCGATCAGGATCACGAGGCGCACCAAATCCGTCGCCACGAACGGGATCACGCCCTTGAAGATGGTGGAGAAGGAGACGTCTTTCACCACGCTCTTGATGACGAAGACGTTCATGCCGACCGGCGGGTGGATCAGGCCAAGCTCGACGGTCATGACGATGATGACGCCGAACCAGATCGGGTCGAAACCGAGATGCGTGATCACGGGGAAGATGATCGGCACGGTGAGGATGATCATCGCCATGGCGTCCATCAGGCAGCCGAGCACCAGATACATCACCATGATCAGCGCCAGCACGCCGTAGGGACCGAGGCCGAGCCCGGTGAGGAATTCCGTGACCTTCTGCGGCGTCTGCGTCACCGTCAGGAAGTAGCCGAAGATCAGCGCGCCGATCAGCACCGTGAACACCGCGGCCGCGGTGCGCGTCGCCTGCAGCAGCGAGGCCAGCACCTTCTCGCGGTCGAGCCGGCCCGTCAGCACGCCGATGATGAAGGCGCCGGTGGCGCCGACGCCGCCGGCTTCCGTCGGGGTGAAGCGCGGCAGGAACGGCAGGCCGTACAGGCCGCCGATGACAAACACGAACAGCAGCACCGGCGCCCAGATGTCCTTCAACCCGGCAAAGCGTTCGCGCCACGGCAGCACCTTGCCCTTGGGCAGGAAGTCGGGCCTGACATAGCCGATCAGGCCGATCGTGATCATGTACATGGTCATCGCGAGCAGACCCGGGATGATGCCGGCGATGAAGAGCTTGCCGATGTCCTGCTCGGTGATGATGCCGTAGACCGCGAGCACGGTGGAGGGCGGCAACATCGCACCTAACGTGCCGCCGGCTGCGATCACGCCGGTGGCAAAGGACTGTGGATAGCCGAAGCGGCGCATCTCCGGATAGGCGACGGCGGAGAAGGTCGCGGCGGTCGCGACCGAGGAGCCGCAGATCGCGGCAAAGCCGCCGCAGGCACCGACGGTGGCGATGCCGAGCCCGCCGCGCAGATGCCCGACGAAGCCGTTGGCGGCGCGGAACAGCTCGCGGCTCATGCCGGAATTGCTGACAAAGGAGCCCATCAGCAGGAACATCGGGATGACGCCGAAGGTGTAGTCGGTGACCGTGCGCATCGAGGTCTGGCCAACCAGCTTTAGCGCGGGCGTCGCGCCGACCAGATAGGAGAAACCGGAGACGCCGACGAGGCCCATGGCCATGCCGACGGGCACGCGCAGCAGCATCAGGACAAACAGGGAAACGAAGCCGATTACGGCGACGGCATCGGTGCTCATGATCACTCCGTCGCCTTGATTTTGGGATCGTGCATCTCTTCGGGATGGAAGATCAGCCGGTAGGTGCGAATCGCGATCAGCAGCACGGCGGAGACGTCGCCGATCCATGCGATCGCGAAGAATGGCCAGGTCGGCATGTGCATGTCGAAAGTCTGGACGTTGTCGTTGTAGGTGCCGCGCACCTTGTCGAACAGCGTCCAGGTCTGCACCGTCACGACGAACAGCAGCACCAGCGTTGCGAACACGTCGATCCAGCGCTGATAGCGCGGCCCGACATTGCCCCAGACCAGGTCGACCGTGATGTGGGTGCCGCGATAGGAGGTCGCCGCGATGCCCCAGAAGATCAGGATGCCGAGCAGCATGCGGCCGATATCAAAACTGTCGGGGATCGAATAGTTCAGCGTGTTCCGCAGCAGCACCGACAGGAAGATGTCGAGTGCGACGAGGCCGACAAAGCCTGCCGCGATCCATTCGATCGAGTCGATAAAGCGATCCATCCAGGCGCGCTTCACGGGTGTGTCCTGTCGTGTGCTGTCATCATTTGATCTCGGTGTAGCCGAACTTCACCTCGCCCCGATCGCGGGGAGAGGTCGAATTCGAGCGCAGCTCGAATTCGGGTGAGGGGGAACTCTCCGCGAGTCCATCTGTCACCATCTTTGCGGAAGCAGCCCCTCACCCCAATGCTCTCCCTGTTAGAACGGAGAGAGGGGGTGGATAGAGCGCGCCGCGAAGCACTACTCCGCCAGCGCGTTGTACTTCTTCAGGGATGCCTTCAGATCCGCAAGGGCTGCATCCGGATCGGCGCCGGCCTTCTTGGCGCCGTCGCTCCAGGTCTTCACCAGCGGTTCGGCGGCCTTCTTCCAGGCCGCGGTCTGCTCGCCCGTGAGCTTGTAGACCTCGTGGCTCGATTCCGCCTTCACCTTGTCGATGCCGGCGTCCTCGAACTTGCCCCAGTGCTCGCCGACCGCGCCTGCCATTTCGACCGTGCAATTCTTGTCGATCGCGGCCTTCTGCTTGTCGGACATGGCATTGTACTTGTCCTTATTGATCACGAACACGAAGGTCGTGGTGTAGAGCGGCGCCTCCATGTCGTATTTGGTCACCTTGTCGATGCCGAACAGCACCAGGGAGCCCCAGGGGAAGGTGACGCCGTCAGCGACGCCGCGCTCGATGATGTCGCGCACTTCGGGTGCGGAGGACTGCACATTGGTGCCGCCGAGCGAAGTGACGAAATTCGCCATGGTAGCGTGGGCTGGACGGATCTTCAGGCCCTTCACGTCATCGGGAACCACGATCTTCTTGGTGCGGGAGTGGAATGAGGAGGGCGAGTGGACGAAGGCGAGACAATACTTGACGTCCTTCATCTCTTTCTCGGCATATTTGCGGTACCAGGCATCCAGCCCCATCGAGCCGCCCTTGGCGTCCGAGATCAGGAACGGCAGCTCGCCGGCGCCGATAATTGGGAAGCGGCCGGGCTGGTACCCCGGATTGACATAGGTGACGTCGGCGATGCCGTCGCGCGCCATGTCGTAATGGTCGAAGGCTTTGCCGAGCTGCTGGGCCGGAAACACCTTGCCCTTGATGGTGCCGCCGGAGTCCTTCTCGACCGCGGCCGCCCAGTCTTCCAGCGATTTCTGTAGGGGATGCGAGGCCGGCACCCAGTGCGAGATCTTCAAATCGAAGGTCTTGTCCTGCGCGAGCGCAGGCGTCACGCTTGCTGCCAGCAGCAACGCCAGACAGGCTTTCCTCATCACGCGTCTCTCCCTGTTTTCGACGGCGGGCTTCGATGGCCCCGGTCTCATTAATTAACATGTTATCTAATTGGCCGGCGTGTTCAAGCCGGAACTGACGCATGCCTCGCCGCGCCATCTACGGCAGCCATGTTGCATAGATTTGCCGCGCTGCGGCGACGACCGCTCCCCTTTTGCTCAACGATTATATGATATAATTATCGTCAGCCGGCCGGCGCGACAAGCAGGCCGCGACGAAAGCCTACAGCATCGGAAGGAGCAAGTATTGCGGACAAAAGTCGCAATCATCGGGGCAGGACCGGCCGGATTGTTGCTTGGGCAACTGCTGCACACATATGGCATCGACAATGTCATTCTGGAACGGCAGAGCCCAGATTATGTGCTCGGCCGCATCCGCGCCGGCCTGCTGGAGGAGGGCACCGTTGCGCTGCTCAACCAGATCGGCGCCGGATCGCGGGCACATGCTGAAGGCCTGGTGCATGAGGGCATCGAGCTCGCCTTCTCCGGCCGCCGTCACCGCATCGACATGAAGGCCGCGACTGGCAAGACGGTGATGATCTACGGCCAGACCGAGGTCACGCTCGACCTGATGAATGCGCGCAAGGCTGCAGGTCTCATTTCGGTGTACGAGGCCAGGGACGTGCAGCCGCATGATTTCGACGGTGCTCACCCGCGCGTCACCTATGTCAAGGACGGCATCACCCACACGATCGAATGCGATTTTATCGCCGGCTGCGACGGCTTTCACGGCGTCAGCCGCGCCAGTGTCCCAGCCACGGCGGTCGAGGAATTCGAGCGGGTCTATCCGTTCGGCTGGCTCGGCATTTTGTCCGAAACGCCCCCGGTCAGCCACGAGCTGATCTATTCCAATCACGCGCGCGGCTTTGCGCTGTGCACCATGCGCTCGACCAAGCGCAGCCGCTACTATGTGCAGTGCTCGCTCGAAGACCATGTCGACCAATGGCCGGACGAGCGTTTCTGGGACGAATTGAAGCGCCGGCTCGACCAGGAGGCGGCCGACCGCCTCGTCACCGGTCCTTCGATCGAGAAGAGCATCGCGCCCCTGCGCAGCTTCGTCGCCGAGCCGATGCGCTTTGGCCGCATGTTCTTGTGCGGCGATGCCGCGCACATCGTGCCGCCGACCGGGGCCAAGGGGCTGAACCTCGCCGCGAGCGACGCGCATTACCTGTCGAGCGCGCTGCGCGAATTCTATGACGAGAAATCCAGCGCCGGGATCGACGCCTATTCCGCCAAGGCGCTGGCGCGGGTCTGGAAGGCCGTGCGCTTCTCCTGGTGGATGACCTCGATGCTGCACAAATTCCCTGACACCGGCACCATCGGCGCTCGAATCCAGCTCGCCGAGCTCGATTACGTCACGCACTCGCAGGCCGCGATGACGTCGCTGTCGGAGAATTATGTGGGGCTGCCGTTCTAGGACGGTGCGTCCACATCGTCATTGCGCGCCAACGGGTCCGCGCGAAGCGCGGCCCGATGACAGGCTCCGCGAAGCAATCCAGAAATCTCCGCGGAGACAGTCTGGATTGCTTCGTCGCAAGGGCTCCTCGCAATGACGGCGGGATCGTTTCAAACGCCCGCGCAAATCCCGTTTAAAACTTTGTAGGTGATGCGTTCGTCACGTCCATCGCGTTCAATGCCAACGATCAGCAACGCGAGACAGCCATGACCGCACCCGATATCCCCGCTGGCTTCGAGCCGCTCTTTCGCAAGAGCCCTCTCACCGAGCCCTGGGAGCCGCTCTACGCGAAGAAGACCGACAAGGCCGTCATCATCGGCCTGCGGCTGGCGAAGCCGCACACCAACGGCCGCGGCCTGATCCATGGCGGCCTCATCACCGCGCTCGCTGACAATGCTATGGGCTATAGCTGCGCGCAGGCGACAGGCTGGACCACGTCGTTCGTGACGGTCTCGCTCTCGGTCGATTTCGTCGGCTCCGCCGAGATCGGCCATTGGTGTTCGATCGAGAGCGACGTGATCAAGACCGGCAAGACGATCTGCTTCGCACAGTGCCTGATCAAGGCCGACGATACCGTGATCGCGCGGGCGAGCGGGACGTTCCGCGTGGTGCCGAAGAGGGATGACCGTCATTCCGGGGCTCGCGAAGCGAGAACCCGGAATCTCGAGATTCCGGGTTCGGTCCCGCGGACCGCCCCGGAATGACAGTCATCATCATCATCCGAACCTCCATTGCGTCGTCTCCACTACGAGATCGATGAAGGCGCGCACCTTGGCCGAGAGCAGGCGCGAGGTCGGATAGACGATGTGGATCGGCAGTGCCGGCTGCTCATATTTCGCCAGCACGATTTTGAGCCGCTCGCGCTTCAGTCCTTCGGCGGCCTGATAGGCCAGCACCCGCGTCAGGCCGCCGCCGGCCTCGGCATATTGCAGCGCCGCGTCGGCGCTGTTGCTGATAAAGCGGGGGGCCGGCGTCACCTCGATGTCGCGGCCGTCGCGCAGGAAGCGCCATGCGGACCAAGGGCCGAACTGGATGGTCTGGTGCGAGACGAGGGCCTCCGGCGTCCTGGGTTCGCCGTGACGTTTGAGATAGCCGGGTGCGGCCACCACGATCCGCCGCATCTCGCCGACGTGGCGCGCGACGAGTGAAGAGTCTGCGAGATGGCCGATGCGGACGGCGGCATCGATGGCGTCTTCCACGAGATTGACGAGGTTGTCGGACAGCCGCAATTCGGCTGTGACTTCGGGATAGCGCTTGAGGTAGGCGGTCATTACCGGTCCGACATGAAGCCGGCCAAAGCCGACCGGCGCCGACACCACGAGACGTCCGCTCGGTCGGCTGCGCTCTTGCCGCGCCGAGCCGTCGGCCTCCTCGACGTCGGCGAGGATGCGGCGGGCGCGCTCGAGATAGCGGGTGCCGACGTCGGTCAGCGTCACCTGTCGCGTGGTCCGCTGCAACAGTCGCGCACCGAGATGTTCCTCCAGCGCAGCGATCAGCCGGGTCACTGCCGAGGGCGATAGGCGCAGCTTGCGCGCCGCCGGCGCGAAGCCGCGCAAATCGGCGACGGTGACGAAGACGTGCATGGCTTCCAAGCGATCCATGGCATTATTGCATATATTGCAACGGTGAAGTGTCAAGCGGCCAGATTGTTCTGGGCGTTGGCAAGTCCATCTTAGCTGGCGAAAGACGGAAGAATGCGCCGGAATTTCAGGAGACGTTCCGATGACAGCAGCCCACACCTATGCCAGCGACGTCGCCTTTTCGCCGGCGGTGAAGGCGATTCAGGCGCGCAAGGGCTCGCGAGAGGCCTATGCCCGCGCCGAGCAGCGCGGCTGGCGCACCGAGGTCGACGACAACCTCGCGGCGTTCCTCACTGAGGCCAACAGCTTTTACTTCGCCACTGCCTCGGCGGACGGCCAGCCCTACATCCAGCACCGCGGCGGCCCGAAGGGATTTCTCAAGGTGCTCGACAAGCAGACGCTCGCCTTCACCGACTATGCCGGCAACCAGCAGTTCATCACCCAGGGTAATCTCTCGGAGAATCCCAAGGCCTACATCTTCATGATGGACTACGCCCATCGCCGCCGGGTGAAGATCTGGGGTGAGGCGCGCGTCGTCGAGGACGACGAGGCGCTGATCGCGTCGCTGATGCCGAAGGGCTATCGCGCGCGGCCGGAGCAGGTGATCCTGTTCAAGATCGCGGCGTGGGACACCAACTGCCCGCAGCACATCCCGCAGAAGTTCGATGCGGCGGATGTGGCCGCTGCGCTGGCGGCGAGGGACGCGAGGATTGCGGAGCTGGAAGCGGAGGTTGCGGCGTTGAAGAGCGAGAAGGCGAGCTGAGCTTTTCGCCTGTCCTCGCTTGCCGGGAGAAGGGGGTGCTCCGCGATTGCAACTCGCAGTGATTTTGCGGAGCCAGCGCCGCAGCTATACAGGGCGTGCATATGCAGTGCACGATTCTGGTGGAGGAGTACCGACAGGCGACGATCGGGGAGTATTCGTCGCTCGTGAAGCAAACGGCGAGGCGCGAGTCCAACGTGCAAGCACATACACTGGCCATGTGCATCAAATGCGCGAAATTGCCAGGAGGCGATGTTCTTATTCGAGCTCAAGCAGGAGTTTTTATCGCGCGGACTGGGACCGCCAAGAGTGCTTTCAAGGCGCGCTCCTGCTTGACCATTTGCATGTTTGAGCTTCCCCAGCCAAAGCTCCAATCGATCGACCGCGAGCTCGATGATTCAATTCATGGCATTACTGCCGCCGCCACAAGATCGCCGCTGGCCAGACCTGGACTTTCTGCGGCGAGGTAAATCGCAGCGAGCGCAAGCACCGCGAACGCGGCATATCCAAGCAGGATCAATCCATCGTAACTGCGAGCCGTTAAATCGGAGGAAGTGTTTTGGATGCGATCTGCTATCGTCATGTCAATTACTCCCCGTTGAGAAACACAGTGGTCGCATGCCGAATGGAGCAGCGATGTGGGTTCGCGCGGAACGCTGGTTCGAAGTTTAGCGCGCGACTTCAATTCAATCCGCCAAATCGCACGATGCGGATGTGCTGTCCTGGCGAATTAAGTTGCATGACTTCAGTGTCCGTGGGTCCAGGCAGAAGGTATCCTACGCCGATGAGAGCGAACAGAACGGCGGAGTAGGCCAACGACCAGCCAATCTGCCATCTCCGCCAAAATCTGCGGTCCTTGGGACTTAGCTCGTAGAGGTACTTTCTCCGTTGAGGCTCCAAATATTCTCTCATTTGACGCTCCATCATCGGCCCCCGTCTTGCGGATCCCTGCTCGCCTCCACATCGTCAGACCGACAATGGTCAGACATCCGAGCGTGTTAAGCGCGAAAATGGTCGCCATCGCAGCGTCATGCGAGACGATCATGGCGTAGCTTACAGTCGCTATATTTGCGGCGGAGAACAGCAGCCAGGTAAAGACTGAAACTGCCTCGGCGCCATTGCTGTCGCGGTGGACGCGCACGATCTGGGGAAAATAGCCCAACAGTCTCGCTGTGTTCAAAAATGCGAATGCGCCAAACGAGTAATCTGCCAAAGTCATGTCTGCACTCCAAATATCCGAGTATCCTGCGCTTTTCTGTGAACCAGCTCATAAGGCTCGGGAGCAGAAGAGGCCAAATTTGTCCTTCACGTAGCTCTTCGAATTGCCGGCAAATCATCGGCAATGGGAGTTCCCAAATGTCTTGCGATCGTTGGCCTCTGCGCAAGATCGATCCGGGCACGGAATGTGCCAAAGGCAAGATCGATCCTGGCTCCCGCCCTTTGCACAAGTCTTCGCATCGGCCAGTTGTCGCTCGCGTAGATAAGATCAACGCTTCGAGCATCCATATTCAAGGCGTGAAGCATCGACGCATTCAGCAGGCGCCTGCCCATTCCACGCCGACGCGATCCTCGCTCTACCACCATCAGAAGCTCCATCACGTCGGAGCCGCCGCGCCGATAGAGCTCCAGCATCCCGCGAAGCCTCTGTTCGGAGAAGATTCCGAGCATGAGCGCAGCATTGTCGAGTGCGCTGATCGCATGAAGATCAAGCACCGCGTCAGAGACCGGCACGCCAAACCGGCGGCAGCGGGTCTCAGCATCGAGCGTGGACAAGAATGCCTGCACCAATGGAAGCTGCCGAATGTCGAGCTGACAGATGTCAGGATCATAGTGTTGGGGGTTGGACCACAACAGCACGTCCATGTCTGCTCGCGCGATTCCTCTAATCGCCGCCATTGGTGCCCCTTTGAGCGAATGCTGGAATTGCCCAAGTGTACCGATGTTCAGTTAACTTGGCCCGGTGCGGAAAAATTCCCGGTGGCCACCAGAAATCTTTTTCGCCGGGGCTTGGGAATAAACAACGGCGTCTTCGAGTCCAGTTGTGCCGTTAGATTCAAGTGCCGGGTAGGCCGTTCGTCGCGATTCAGGCAAGCGCCCGTTTTTGTCCAGCAAGAGCCCTGCAGCGGTGAGATGCGGCAATCTGCTTGCGACGCCTCATTTGCAGCGGAATAGTCCATTCGAATGAGGTTGGCTGCCGCTGCGGCCGGTACTCCGAGTTGCGAGGCTGCTTGTCCTTTGAAGAACGCTACAGCGAGCGTCCCCTTATTTTTCTGCAGACCGGGAATAATTGGTTCCATATTTGAGTTGATTAGGCAGGGGATGAGCTTGAACCCCAACGACGACAGGAAGAAATTCGCGACTGTCGTAGCGCCCTATCTCGCCGACGCGCATGCGTTTGCGCGCTGGCTCACGCATAACCGTGCAGATGCCGAGGACGTCGTCCAGGAGGCGTGCATCAGGGCGTTTCGCGCATTACCGCGGTTTTCGGGACCGAATGCACGCGCCTGGCTGCTGACGATAGTGAGGAATACTGCCTTCACCTTACTCAGGGAAAAAAAAGGCCGCGGCTTTGGTCAGCCTTGACGAACTGAGCGAGGGTGATCGCTCCATTGCCGAGCGGGGAGGTGAACTGGATGCGTCAGGATCACCGGAAGCAGCGCTTATTGCCGCGGCCGAGGCGGCGAAACTTGAAATGTTCATCGCGGCCCTGCCGCCGGAATTCAGGGAAGTACTGGTCTTGCGAGATATCCAGGGGCTCGAATATCGCGACATCGCTGACATCACGGGTAGTCCGATCGGAACCGTGATGTCGAGGCTTGCGCGAGCCCGCCAGAAGCTGATTGCAGGAATGAAGGAGGAGAGATGCTCATGACACTCTCCGACGACAATGACGTGCATCTCATTCACGCCTATCTCGACGGAGAACTCGACGTCACCGCCGCGCTCACAGTCGAGCGCAAGATCGCAAGCGACCCCGACTTGCGGAAGCTCGCAGATGAAGTTGGTGCCTTGAAGAAAGTGCTTGCCGAGAAATTCCCGCCGGAGCCGCTTCCGCCGCGGCTCCGATCGCGGCTCGAGGCCACCTTTGGGCTCCAAACGAGACAACGAACGCCCAGTTGGGCCAAGATGGCAGCCTCGATCTTGGTCGTAGCTGCCCTGTCAAGCACCTTGACGGGAATCGCACTCCGCGGGACCGCGCAGCGGGATATCGTCGTAGCCGAACTCTTCGACGGCCATCTCCGCTCGCTAATGGCAGCACGGCCCACCGATGTCGTTTCCTCGGACAAGCACACCGTCAAGCCCTGGTTCAACGGTCGGATCACGGAATCGCCAACGGTCGTTGATCTTGCTGCTCAAGGCTTCGAACTTCTCGGCGGACGCGTTGATGTCGTCGGCAGGACTCCGCTGTCGACCCTGGTATATCGCAGACGCGAGCACGTGATCAGTCTGACCGAAATCTCCGTGCATCATCACCTGGACGTGCCCTTCGAGTTGCGCACTGAGAATGGCTTCAATATGGTCAGATGGTCAGACCGTGAGCGATCCTACATCGCAATTTCAGATCTGAACGTGAAGGAACTCGAAGCATTTGTGAAGATGTTCCGAGGTAGTGCCAGCTAGTATCAAGCTGACCTGCGTGAACAAGCCTCATCGGACGTGGCAGTCAGCCGAAGGAGCCGCGGATGTCGTCGCTACGCCGGCAAAAACGCCGTGGGCTAAATCGGTACGAGAAATTGGGCGAGGAGCTATATGCGAAGGGGTACCGCGCGCGGCCCGAGCAGGTGATCCTGTTCAAGATCGCGGCGTGGACGCCAACTGCCCGCAGCACATCCTGCAGAAATTCGATGCCGCGGATGTGGCCGCTGCGCTGGCGGCGACGGATGCGAGAATCGCGGAGCTGGAGGCGGAAGTCGCGGCGCTGAAAGAGAAGGCGGCGGGCCGTTAGGCACGGATTTCGCAGCACCCTCCGCCGTCATGCCCACGAAGGCGGGGCATCCAGTACGCCGCGGCCCCTCGGTTCAATCACAACCGTCTCGGTACTGGATCGCCTGCCTTCGCGGGCGATGACAAGGGGGGCCGCCGAAGCCCCTCGAATCTACAACGCACTCTCGCCTTCGTGCTGGAAGCCGAGATAGCTGGCCGCGACGCGCTCGTTTGCCGCGATGTCGCTGGCCTTGCCGCTGAGCGCGAACTCGCCGAGCTCCATCACATAAGCCTGGTCCGCGATCTTCAGGGCGGCCTGCGCGTTCTGCTCGACCAGCAGGACGGAGACGCCGCTGGCGCGGAGCTCGGTGACGATGCGGAAAATGTCGGCGACGATGATCGGGGCGAGGCCGAGGCTCGGCTCGTCCAGCATCAGGAGCTTCGGCTCGCCCATTAGCGCACGGCCCATCGCGAGCATCTGTTGCTCGCCGCCGGAGAGCGTGCCGGCGAGCTGCTTGCGCCGCTCCTTCAACCGCGGAAACAGCGCGTAGACCCGCTCCATCGAGGCTTTCGCCCTGCGTCGCTCGATGCGGAAGGCGCCCAGCTCGAGATTGTCCTCGACATTCATGGTCACGAACAATTCGCGGTGCTCGGGAACGAGGCCGAGGCCCATCGCGACGCGGTCCTCGATATCGAGCTGCGCCAGATCCTGGCCCGCAAAGGCGACTCGGCCCTTGAGCGGCAAAATGCCCATAATGGCCAAGAGCAGCGTGGTCTTGCCGGCGCCGTTGGCGCCGACGATGGTGACGATCTGGTTGGCCCCAACCTCGAGCGAGACCGAGCGCACGGCCTCGACCTTGCCATAGGCGACATGTGCGTCGGTGACGGACAACAGCGCGCTCATGCCGCCACTCCGAGATAGGCCTTGATCACTTCGGGATCGCTCTTGATCGTCGCGGGTGTTCCCTCTGCGATCTTGGTGCCGAAATCAAGCACCACGATGCGGTCGGCGAGGTTCATCACGAAACCCATGTCGTGCTCGACCAGCAGCACGCTCATGCCGCCGTCGCGCAAGTCGCGCAGCAGGGTCGCGAGCCGTTGCTTCTCCATATGGCGCAGGCCGGCGGCGGGCTCGTCGAGCAGCAACAGCATCGGATCGACGCAGAGCGCGCGGGCGATCTCGACGATGCGCTGCTGTCCCAGCGACAGCGAGCCTGCAAGCTGGTGCATCTGCTCGGCAAGGCCGACACGCTCGATCTGGCGGGCGGCCTCGGCAAGCAGCTTGGCCTCGTCGGCACGGTCGAGCCGCAGCATCGAGGCGATCGGCCCCGAATGGCCGCGCAGATGCGCGCCGATCGCGACGTTCTCCAGGACCGTCATGTCGGGGACGAGCTTGACGTGCTGGAAGGTGCGGGAGATGCCGAGCTTGACGATCTCCTGCGGCGGCGCCTTGTCGACCTTGTTGCCGAGCACCGAGATCGAGCCCGAGGTCGCCGACAGCACGCCGGTGATCAGGTTGAACGTCGTGCTCTTGCCGGCGCCGTTCGGGCCGATCAGCGCGACGATCTCGCGGGCCTGGACGTCGAAGGAGACGTTGTTGACGGCGGCTACGCCGCCGAACTGTTTTCGCGCTTTTTCGACCTGGAGCAGAATGCCGGATGGGCCCGCAGCGCGAGTGCGTGATTCGAGCTTCAACGAGGTATCAGGCTTCCCGCCGCTGGTGCGCTCGGGCATGAACGACATGAACCAGGGCCAGAGGCCGCCGGGCGCGAGCTGCAGCAGCGCCACCAGCATGATGCCGAACACGATGGTCTCGACCTGACCGGAGCCGGGCAGGATCAGCGGCAGATAGCTTTGCAGCACCTCCTTCAGCACCACGACGATCGCCGCGCCGAGCACGCCGCCCCAGACATAGCCGGCGCCGCCGACGACCGCGATGAAGAGATATTCGATGCCGGCCTGGGCGCCGAACGGCGTCGGGTTCACCGCGCGCTGAAGATGCGCGTAGAGCCAGCCGGAGAGGCCGGCCAGCACCGCGGCATGGATGAACACCAGCAGCTTGGCGCGCGGCGTGTGCACGCCGAAGGCTTCCGCCGCGACATGGCCGCGCCGGAGCGCGCGGATGGCGCGGCCGGTGCGTGAGTCCAAGAGGTTCATCGTCAGCAGGGCCGAGACGATGACGGCGACCCAGATCGCGTAATAGATCGACCCGGGAGAGAGCATTTTGAACGCGCCGATCGACAGCGGTGGGATCGCCGAGATGCCGTCGTTGCGGCCGAGAAACTCCAGCTTGCTGAAGAGGTAGAACAGGCCGAGTCCCCAGGCGAGCGTGCCGAGCGGCAGGTAATGACCGGAGAGGCGGACGGTGATCAGCCCGAGCAGCACCGCGAGCGATCCGCTGACCACGAGCGACAACGGCAGCGTCAGCCAGGGCGACAGGCCGTAGCTCGTCGACAGCACCGCGGTGGTGTAGGCGCCGAAGCCGACGAACGCCGCTTGCCCGAACGAGGTCAGACCGCCGACGCCGGTCAGCAGCACGAGGCCCATCGCGACGAGGGCGGCAAGGCCGATATTGTCGAGCAGCACGATCCAGAACGGCGGCATGCCGGGCACAAACGGGATCGCCGCCATGACAAGCGCGAAGATGAGGATGGAAAGCCGGCTCTGCATCGCGCGTCAGTCCTTCTCTTCCTCGACCGCGGGCGCGGCGAGCGAGCGCAGCAGCAGCACCGGGATCAAGAGCATGAAAACGATCACCTCCTTGTAGTTGGAAGCATAGAAGGACGAGAACGCCTCGACGATGCCGACGACCAGCGCCGCGACGGCCGTCAAGGGGTAGCTGACGAGGCCGCCGATGATCGCGGCGACGAAGCCCTTCAGGCCGATCAGGAAGCCGGAGTCGTAGTAGAGCGTCGTGATCGGCACGATCAGGATGCCCGACAGCGCGCCGATGACGGACGCCAGCAGGAAGGCGATCTGCCCTGACAGCGTGGTGCGGATGCCGGCGAGCCGTGCCCCTAACCGGTTGACGGCGGTGGCGCGCAGCGCCTTGCCGTAGAGTGTCAGCCCGAAGAACAGCCAGAGACCGATGATGAAGGCAATGGTGATGGCGTAGACGGTGATGCTCTGGCCGGTGAAGCGCAGCGCGCCCGCGGTGAAGGCGCCGGACAGCACCGCCGGTCCGCGCTGGCCTTCGGCGCCGAAGAACAAAAGGCCCAGCCCCTGGAGCGCGAGGTGTACGCCCACCGATGCGATCAGCAGCACCAGCACGGAGGTGTGCGCCAGCGGTTGGAAGGCGATCCGGTAAAGATACAGGCCGATCATCGCCACGATCACCAGCGATAGCGCGATGCAGATTGCCACCGGCGGTTTCTGGGCGGCGAAGTAAACGGTCAGCGCCAGCACGATCGCCGGCAGCACGATGTTGGCAACGATGCTGCGCAGGATCAGCCGCCCGTGCAGCGCCTTGCGCGCCACGAACAGATCGAAGACGAAGGCGCCGATGCCCAGCGCCAGCGCGAGTTTTGCCGTGCCCGGCATCTGGCCCGCCGCCAGCGAGGCATAGGTCAGCGCGCCATAGGTGACGAATTCGCCCTGGGGAATGAGGATGACGCGGGTGACGGCGAACACCAGCACCAGCGCCAGGCCGAGCAGCGCATAGATCGCGCCATTAGTGATGCCGTCCTGCACCAGGAACAGCATGATGGTGGTATTCAAGACCGGACGCTCCCCCTAAAGATTACGGACCGGTCCCCCCATTGTGGTGGACGGTCCGCTCACAGCCATTGAAAAACGCTGGCGATATTTGATATGGTCCATAACAATTATCAAATATAATCTCAAGCGTGGCGCGGGCGATCGGGCCGAATTTAGCGGGATTACGAGCAAGAGGCGATGACCGTTTCCAAAACTGCTGAAAAGTCCTCCGAAAAGCCGGCCGACATGGCCAAGGGCCGCAAGGACGCGGCCGAGGCTCAGCCCGAGGCGCTCCAGCTCGGCGAGCTCTCGGAGCAGCTTGGCTACGTCTTGAAGCGGGCACAGCTCAAGGTGTTCGAGAATTTTTTGCGTTGCATGGCCACGCTCCAGCTCACGCCGGCGCAATTCTCGGTGCTGCTGCTGGTCGAGAAGAATCCGGGCCGTAACCAGACCGAGATCGCCTCCACCCTCGGCATTCTCCGGCCGAACTTCGTGGCGATGCTCGACAATCTCGAAAGCCGCGACCTTTGCGCGCGGATCCGCTCCACCAACGACCGCCGCTCGCATATCCTGGTCCTGACCGACAAGGGCAAGGCCGTGCTGACCCGCGCCAAGAAGCTCGTTGCCACCAAGCACGAGGCGCGGCTGAACGACCTGCTCGGGCAGGCCAACCGCGAAACCCTGCTCGCGATGCTCGCGAAAATCGCCAACGAGTTTTGAGGGGGCGGGGCCGCGTACCGAGCCGTCTCGTGGCAAGCCCAAGCCACATTCTCCGCTGTCATCGCCCCGGCTTGCCGTCTTCGCTAACGCTTCGCCGGCCCAACACCGAGGAGCCCGGCGAAGCTTTAGCGTAGCCGGGACCGGGCGATCCAGCATTCCAGAGCCGGCGCGGCTAAATCGAGAAGCCGCGGCGTACTGGATTCGCCGAAGGCGAGACCCGGTGGCGGGGAATGACAGCGCAGTGTGGAGAGCGACCTCAATCCACCAGGATCACGCGGATATCGTTCACATTGGTCAGCGTCGGGCCGGGCTGTAGCAGATCGCCGGTCGCCTCGAAGAACGTGGTCGCGTCGTTGTTGTCGAGATAGGCTTCTGGCTTAAGCCCCTGCGCCTTCATCTTGGCGAACGTGGCCGCGTCGATCAGCGCGCCGGCGGGGTCGGTGGGATGGCCGGCGCCGCCATCGGCGCCGTCGGTGTCGCCGGCCAGCGCCGAGATGCCAGCCGCGTCCTTTAAGAGGCCCGCGAGCGCCAGCGCGTATTCCTGGTTCGGTCCGCCGCGCCCGTGGCCGCGCACGGTCACCGTAAGCTCACCGCCGGAGAGGATCGCGACGCGCTTGCCTTGCGCGCGCGCTTGCAGCGCGAGCTTGGCATGATCGGCAGCGACCTCGCGGGCCTCGCCTTCGAGATCGGCGCCGAGGTCGATGGTCTCGTAACCGGACTCGCGCGCCAGCCTCACGGCCGCGTCGAGCGACTGCTTGGGCCGCGCGATCAGCTCGAAATGCGCGCGCGCGAAGGCGGCGTCACCGGGCTTGCAGCTTTCATTGGCGGGATCGTCGAGCGCGCGGCGCACGGCGTCGTCGATGTCGAGCTTGTATTTCGCCACGATCGCTCGTGCATCTGAAAGCGTGGTCGGATCCGGCACGGTCGGGCCGGAGGCGATCGCGGAAGGGTCGTCGTGCGGCACGTCGGAGATCGCCAGCGTGACGATCTCGGCGGCATTTTTGCCGGCACGCGCCAGCCGGCCGCCCTTGATCCGCGACAGATGTTTCCTGACCGTATTCATCTCGCCGATCGGCGCGCCCGAGCGCAGCAGCGCCTTGTTGACCGCCTGCTTCTGCGCGAAGCTGATGCCGTCCACCGGCGCGATCCAGTTCGCCGAGCCGCCGCCGGTGAGTAGCACCAGGAGCAGATCGTCCGGCCCGGCCTCGTCCGCGAGCGCGAGCGTGTCGGCCGCGCCTTTGAGGCCAGCCTCGTCAGGCACGGGATGGCCGGCCTCGACCACTCGGATGCGGCGCGTCGGCACGCCATAGCCATGGCGCGTGGTGGCGATGCCGACGAGGCGCTCCGGCGCGAGCTTCAAGGTGTCGAGATAGTGCCGCTCCGCGGCCGCGGCCATGGCGCCTGCGCCCTTGCCGGCGGCGAGGCAGATCACCCGTCCGTTGGGCGCCGGCCGCAGGTGCGGCGCCAGCACGACGTTGGGATGGGCGGCAGCAACGGCAGCGTCGTAGAGTGCGCGGAGCAGGGGACGGCGGTCGGTCATGACGAAGGCCTTGGGCAGGGTCTCGGGCGAAGCGATGGCGGCGATACCGCCGCTCCCCTGCCTACCGCATCGGGCGCCAAAGCGTAAGCGGGCACTGCCATCATTCGATTATGCAATCGCGTGATCATAATCGGCGCGCAAGCAAAAACCCCTGCGCGAGCCGCGCAGGGGTGTTCTCGTCATCTGTTTCAGAGGGCTAGCCGCCGGCTTCAGCGTTGATCACGTCGCCGAACAGCTCCCAGCGCTCGCCCTTGAAGCGCTGCAGCTGCAGCGAACTGATCGGCGCGAAATCGGTCGGCGAGGTGTTGATCTTGATGCCCGGCAGCAGCACCTCGGTGCGGAAGTCCTTCAGGCTGGCCGCCTGTTTCATGACATTCGCGCGCGTCAGCTCGTCGCCGCAGTTCTTCAGGACCTGGACCAGCGTCTGCGCAACGCCGTAGCCGACGATGGTGCCGCCGTCGGTCTTGTCGCCTTCGGGGAAGTATTTCGTCATGAAATCAAGAAATGCTTTCATCCCGGCGTCGTTGGCCCATTGCGTGTCTGTGGTGTCCTTCAGATAGGCCGCCGAGATGATACCCTGCGCGTTTTCGAAGCCTGCCGGCTTGATCACGCTTCCGACCGAGGCCGAGACGTTGTTGAGGAAGTGGGTCGGTTTCCAGCCGATCTCGGCGTTCTTCTTGATGGCCTGCGCCGCAAATTTCGGCGTGGTGATGTTGACGAAGACATCGGCGCCCGTCGCCTTCAGCTTGACGATGTGATTGTCAATGGTCGGTTCCGACGTCTCGTAGCTTTCCTCGGCTACGATCATGTTCGTGGCCTTCGAACCAAGCCCGTCCTTCAGGCCCTTGAGATAGTCCTTGCCGTAATCGTCGTTCTGAAACAGAACGGCAATCTTCGCGTTCGGCATCTCCTTCAGGATGTACTTCGCGTAGATCTGCGTCTCGCTCTGGTAATTTGGCTGCCAGCCCATCGTCCAGGGGAAGTTCTGCGGATCGTTCCACTTGGTGGCGCCGGTGGCGACGAACAGCTGTGGCACCTTCTTCGAGTTCATGTATTTCTGGATCGCCGAGTTCGGCGGCGTGCCGAGCGAGTTGAAGATGAGCAACACCTCGTCGCTCTCGACCAGCTTGCGCGCCTGCTCCACCGTCTTTGGCGGTGAATAGGCGTCGTCATAGCTGATGAAATTGATCTTGCGGCCGTTGATGCCGCCCTCGTCATTGATCTTCTTGAAATAGGCGGCTTCGGTCCGCCCGATGATGCCATAGGCGGAGGCCGGTCCGCTGTAGGGCATGATGTTGCCGATCTTGATCTCGGTGTCGGTCGCGCCGGTATCGTATTTTTTCTGGGCCGATGCAGTGGAGGCCGAGGTCGCAATGAGCGCGAGCGCCAGTGACGCGGCCGCAAATTTGCCGGTGACAGCGGGCATTCCTATCTCCCTATTTTCTTGGTGTGCGCGTCCTTCTTCTTGGCTTGATTGTTTTGGCGACGCTGCCGCAATTCAATACGATTTGTCCGAGAGCTTCAAGGAAAAGCCCCTGCGGCAAGGCCGCAGAGGCTTCGTCTTTAGTCGATTGGAGTTACATCTTTGGCGACTGGTTAAGGTTAGCCGCCGACGTCGCCGCTCAGGATCTCGCCAAATCGCTCCCAATGCTCGCCCTTGAAGCGGATCAGTTGCAGCTGCGAGAGGGGTGCGAAATCGGTGGGCGAGGTGTTAACCTTGATGCCCGGCAACAGGCCACCCGGCTCATAGTCCTTGATGCTGGCGGCCTGCTTCATGACGTTTTCGCGGGTCAGATTGTCACCGCAGGCCTTGAGCACGTGAACGAGGCCCTGGCTCACGATGTAGGCATACATGACTGAGGCGTCGGCGCGGTTCGCTTCCGGATAGTACTTGTCCAGGAACTCGTTCCAGGCGATCATCGCCGGGTCGCTCTTCCATTGCGCGTCGGTCGGGTCCTTGAAATATTGCGACGAGATGATGTCCTGCGCGTTCTCGAAGCCGGCCGGCTTGATCACGCTGCCGATCGAGCCCGAGACGTTGTTGAGGAAATGCAGCGGCTTCCAGCCGAGCTCGGCGTTCTTCTTGATCGCCTGCGCCGCGAATTTCGGCGTGGTGATGTTCATGAAGACGTCGGCGCCCGAGGCTTTCAGTCTCACGATGTGCGAGTCGATGGTCGGCTCGGAAACCTCATAGCTGTCCTCGATGACGATCATCGAAGCCGCCTTGGCGCCCAGCCCGTCCTTGAAGCCCTTCAGATAGTCCTTGCCGTAATCGTCGTTCTGATAGAGCACCGCGATCTTGGCGTCCGGTTTGTTCTTCAGGATGTATTTGGCGTAGATGATGGTCTCGCTCTGGTAGTTCGGCTGCCAGCCCATCGTCCAGGGAAAGTTCTGCGGATCGTTCCACTTGGTGGCGCCGGTAGCGACGAAGAGTTGAGGCACCTTCTTCTGGTTCATGTATTTCTGGATCGCCGAGTTCGGCGGCGTGCCGAGCGAGTTGAAGATGAGCAGCACCTCGTCGCTCTCGACCAGCTTGCGCGCCTGCTCCACCGTCTTCGGCGGCGAGTAGCCGTCGTCATAGGTGATGAAGTTGATCTTGCGGCCGTTGATGCCGCCTTCGGCGTTGATCTTGCGAAAAAAAGCTTCCTCGGTCTTGCCAATCACACCGTAGGCGGAGGCTGGTCCGCTGTAGGGCATAATGTTGCCGATCTTGATTTCGGTGTCGGATGCACCGGTGTCGTATTTCTTCTGCGCGGACGCTGTCGTGGACAGGGTTGCAGCCAGCACGAGGGCAGCCGAGAAGGCCCCCAATCGCACATGCATTGCAGGCATCTTGATCTCCCTAGGTAGGTTTGAATGTGCCGTGTTCTTGATTGGAAGCGATCGTTGCGCGTCGCTTCGGCACACATTGAATACCCTTCCCGGGCGGCCAGCAAGAGAACGCCCCGCCGGAGCTGTCGCAGCGGGGCGCTCTTTTTTTGAGGGGATGCGAAATATTCCGGCGCGCGAGATGGGATGCGCCGTCAATCAGCTGCGCACAGGTTGTTTTGGAAAGCACAGGCTATTTTGAATTGCCGCGCTACAGCGCTCAGTGTCCGATCTCGCTGGAGAGGATATCGCCGAACAGCTCCCACTTCTTGCCCTTGAAGCGCATCATCTGGAGCTGCTCGATCGGGGCGAAATCGTCCGGCGCGGTGTTGATCTTGATGCCGGGCAGCAGCGTATCGGGTTCGAAATCCTTCAGGCTTGCGGCCTGCTTCATGACGTTCTCGCGGGTGAGATCGTCGCCGCACATTTGCAGCACCTTCACCATGGTCTGCGCGGCGGCATAGCCGAACACCACGCCGGCATCCAGCTTGTTGGCCTTCGGGTTGTACTGGGCGAGGAAGTTGTAGAACTTCTTCATGCCGTCATCGGCGTTCCATTGCGGGTCGGAGCCGTCCTTGGTGTAGCTCGCCGACAGGACGCCTTGCGAGATCTCGAGGCCTGCCGGCTCCAGCACGCCGCCGACCGAGGCCGAAACGTTGGAGATGATCTGCATTGGATGCCAATTGATCTCCGCCGCCTTCTTGATCCCCTGCGCGGCGAATTTCGGGCTGGTGATGCTGATGAAGATGTCGGCGCCGGCAGCCTTCAGTTTCACGACGTGCTCGTCGACCGTCGGGTCCGACGTGTCATAGGCCTCTTCCAGCACGATCATCGAGGCCTTGCTGCCGAGCCCTTCCTTCAGGCCCTTCAGATAGTCCTTGCCGAAATCGTCGTTCTGATAGAGCACGCCTATCTTTCCGTCCGGCTTCTCTTTCATGATGTACTTGGCGTAGATCCGCGCTTCGCTCGTGTAGCTCGGCTGCCAGCCCATGGTCCATGGATATTGCTTGGGATCGTTCCACTTCGAGGCGCCGCTCGCCACGAACAATTGCGGCACCTTTTTCTCGTTCATGTATTTGCGGATTGCACTGTTGGTGGAGGTACCGAGCGAGCCGAAGATCAGCAGCACGCCGTCGTTCTCGACCAGCTTGCGCGCCTGCTCCACCGTCTTCGGCGGCGAATAGGCGTCGTCATAGGAGATGAACTTGATCTTGCGGCCGTTGATGCCACCCTCCGCATTGATCTTGTTGAAATAGGCCTCCTCGGTCTTGCCGATTGCGGCATAGGCGGAGGCGGGGCCGCCATAGGGCATGATGTTGCCGATCTTGATCTCGGTGTCGGACGCGCCCGTGTCGTATTTCTTTTGCGCCAGCGCCTCGCTGCTCATTGCAGTGCACAATGCGAGCGCGGCCGACAGGGCCGCAACCTGAAAACGAACGGCGGTCATGGTTCTCCCACCCCGAGCTGGATCGGCGCCGCATTGAACAAGATTGGCGTCTTCCGTCAACAAAAAGCCCCCGCGATCGTTCGCGGGGGCTCTCTTTAGGGCTCGGCTATCGCGTCAGCGTGTCACTCGGAGGCGACGTCGCCGCTGATGATCTCGCCGAACAGTTCCCACTTCTCACCCTTGAACCGCTGCATCTGAAGCTGCGAAATCGGGGCGAAGTCGGTAGCGCTGGTATTGATCTTGACACCGGGCAGCAGCGTGTCCGGAGCAAAGTCCTTCAACGATGCCGCCTGCTTCATGATGTTGGCGCGGGTCAGATCGTCGCCGCACATTTCCAGCACCTTGGCCAGTGTCGACGCTGCGCCATAGCCATAGACCATGCTGGTGTCCGACTTGTCGGCGCCCGGCATGTACTTGTCGACGAACTCGTTCCACTTCTTCATGCCGGGATCGTTGGCCCACTGCGGATCGGTCGAATCCTTGGCATAGGCGGCAGACAGCACGCCCTGGGCATTCTCGAAGCCGGCCGGCTTCATCACGCTGCCGACCGAGATCGACACGTTGGTGAGGATCTGGAGCGGCTTCCAGCTGAGCTCGGCGGTCTTCTTGATGGTCTGGGCTGCGAACTTCGGCGTGGTGTAGATCAGCAGCACGTCGGGATTGGCGGCCTTGATCTTGACGATATGGCCGTCGATCGACGGCTCGGAGACCTCGTAGCTCTCTTCCATGATGATCATGGACGAGGCCTTGGCGCCGAGTCCGTCCTTGGTGCCCTTGAGGTAGTCTTTGCCGAAATCGTCGTTCTGGTACAGGATCGCGACCTTGGCGTCCGGCTTCTCCTTCATCAGCCATTTCGCGTAGATCTGCGCTTCGCTCTGGTAGGAGGGCTGCCAGCCCATGGTCCAGGGGAAGTTCTTCGGATCGTTCCACTTGGTGGCGCCGGTTGCGACGAACAGTTGCGGGATCTTCTTGGCGTTGAGATATTTCTGGATCGCCGTGTTCGAGGGCGTGCCGAGCGGATTGAAAACCACCAGCACCTCGTCGCTCTCGACCAGCTTGCGCACCTGCTCGACAGCCTTCGGCGGCGAATAGCCGTCGTCATAGGTGACGAAGTTGATCTTGCGGCCGTTGATGCCGCCCTTGTCGTTGATCATCCTGAAATAGGCTTCTTCGGTCTTGCCGATGATGCCATAGGCCGACGCCGGACCGCTGTACGGCATAATATTGCCGATCTTGATCTCGGTATCGGACGCGCCGGTGTCGTATTTCTTTTGGGCGAGTGCAGCGCCGGAGGTGAGGGCAATGGCCGCCGTTGCCGTGACCAGCGCGGCGGCTCGCAGTGTTCTTCCAAAATGCAATTCGTTCTCCTTGGTTAAAACGACAGGCTTGACGAGAGGGATTCAGTTCTTTCTGAGCTTGCCGGCGAGTTGCTGGCCCAGAATCGCGACCTGCCTTGCGCCATGCGGCACGAGGTAGATGACGAGGAACAGGAGCACGCCGAATACCGCGCCTGAGAGGCCCTTGGAGATGCCCTCCGCGATGTTCGGCACGAAGATGATGAAGGCCGCGCCGACGATCGAGCCGGGCAGCCAGCCGACGCCGCCGACGACCATGCCGAGGAACAGCGAGATCGCGAGCGTGATGGTGTAGCTGTCGGGCGCCACGAACTGCACGGCGATGGCGCCGAGTGAGCCGGCGATACCGGTGATGGCCGCGGAGACGCCGAAGGCCAGCGTTTTGTAGAGCGCGACGTCCACGCCCATGGCGGAGGCCGCGATCTCGTTGTCGCGGATCGCCATGAAGGCGCGGCCCGAGCGGGAGCGCAACAGGTTCACCGCGAAGATGTAGATCGCGATCGTGACCACGAGCGTGAAGTAGTACAGCCACATGTCCTGCGACATCGGCAGGCCGAACGGCGCGTCCGGCTTGGTGACGACGAGGCCCTGCACGCCGCCGGTCCAGTGCTCGAGGAAGTTCAGCTTCAGAAGCTGCGGCATCGCGGTCGCGAGCGCGAAGGTTGCGAGCGCGAGATAGACCCCGGAAAGCCGCAGCGCCGGCTGCCCGAACAGGAAGCCGAAGGCGAAGCAGACCACGCCGGCAATCGGCAAGGTCTGCGCATAATTGACGTTGAAGTGCTCCATCAGCACTGCGGTCGTGTAGGCGCCGACGGCGTAGAACGCGCTCTGGCCGAGCGAGAACTGGCCCGAGCCGCCGGTCAGGATGTTCAGTGCCAGCACCGCAAGTCCGTAGATCAGGAGCATCGTCATCTGGAAGATGATGAAGTTCTTGACGAAGACGGGCGCGATGAGCAACGCCGCGAGCACCACCAGCGAGGTGCCGGTGCCCAGCGTCATGGCCCGTTTCGGAACGGCCTCGACGGCAGGGGCTTCCGTTACGACATCTTCAACTGCGCTCATGATCAAACTCGCTTGACGATGTGCCGGCCGAACAGGCCAGCGGGTTTGACGACCAGGACGGAGATGATCAGCGCGAGCGCGATCGGAAGCTTTAGCTCGTTGCCGACGCCGGGAATGTAGGTGCCGGCGAGATTCTCGAAGACACCGACCAGGAAGCCGCCGACCACGGCGCCGAACGGGCTGGTCAGCCCGCCGAGCACCGCCGCGGCGAAGCCGTAGATCAGCACGCCGCCCATCATGTTGGGCTCCAGGAACACGACCGGGGCGATCAGCATGCCGGCGATCGAGCCGATCGCCGAGGCCATGCCCCAGCCCAGTGCGATCATCCAGGAGGTGTTGATGCCGACGAGGCGCGCCGATTCAGGCACCGAGGCGGCAGCGCGCATGGCAAGGCCGATCCGCGTGTACTGGAAGAAGAAATAGAGCCCCAGCAGCAGCAGCACGGTGACGCCGATCATGCCGGCCTGGTGGGTCGAGATCAGCTGGCTGCCGAGGAACGGGGCGGAGCCGAACGGGGTCGGGTACTGCTTGATCGTGAAGTCCCAAATCAGGCCGGCCGAGGAGTTGATGATCGCGAACAGCGCGATGAAGCCGGCGACGTTGGTCAGCACCGGCGCCTTCGCCAGAGGCTTGAACAGGATGCGTTCGATCGCGATGCCGCCGATGAACGAGAAGATCAGCGTGATCAGAAAGGCACCCCAATAGGGCACGCCCCATTGCATCAGTTGCCAGGAGATGAACGTCGAGAACATCGCCATCTCGCCTTGCGCGAAGTTGAGATGGTCGATGGCCTGGTAGATCATGACAACGGCCAGCGCCATGCAGGCATAGATGGCACCGGTGGCGATGCCGGCCAGGACCTGGTTGGTAAAAAGCTCCATCGTCCCGGCTCCTTAAAGCTTGCTCAATTTGGATTGAGATGCTGCGGCATCAAAGCTCCACCTCTCCCGTTGGGAGAGGTCGCGCGGTTGGCGCGGGTGAAGGGTTAAGGTCTTTCGGGGAAGCTGCGCCCCCTCATCCGGATTGCTTCGCAATCCGACCTCTCTCCGTTGGGGAGAGGTGTACCCAGAGCGATACATTGTTGCCATCATCCGCTCCCTCAGTAACCCAGATAGGATTTGCGGATTTCTTCGTTGTTCGCGATGTCTTTCGCTTTGCCCGACATCACGATGCGGCCGGTCTCGATCACATAGGCCTGGTCGGCGAGTTCGAGCGCGAGCTGGGCGTTCTGCTCGACCACCAGGATCGACACTTTGTCCTCGCGGTTGATCTTGCCGAGGATGCCGAACAAATCGCGCACCACGAGCGGCGCGAGACCGAAGGAGGGCTCGTCCAGCAGCATCAGCCGCGGCCGCAGCATCAGCGCGCGGGCGACCGCGAGCATCTGCTGTTCGCCGCCGGAGAGCGTGCCGGCCTGCTGGGTGTGCCGCTGCTTCAGCACCGGGAAATGCGCGTACATGCGCTCGATGTCGGAGACGATGCCGGCGCTGTCCTTGCGGGTGATGGCGCCGAGCTGGAGGTTCTCCTCCACCGTCATGTTGGTGAAGGTGCCGCGGCCCTGCGGCACATGGGCAATGCCGAACCGCACGATGCTCTCGGTGGAGCGGTTGTTCAGCGGCTTGCCGTCGAACTCGATGCCGCCGGTCGAGCGCACCATGTTGCAGATCGCGCGCAGCGTCGTGGTCTTGCCGGCGCCGTTGGCCCCTAACAGCGTCACGAGCGAGCCTTCGTTCAGCGAGAAGGACAGGCCATGGAGCGCCTGGACCTGGCCGTAATAGGCACGCAGGTCCTTGACGTTGAGCAGCGTCGTCATTGGTCCTTGCTCCCGAGATAGGCCTTGATGACGTCGGGGTCCGCCTGCACCTGGGCGGGCGTGCCTTCCGCGAGCTTCTTGCCGAAATTGAGCGCGACGACGTGGTCGGCGATCGACATCACGAGACCCATGTGGTGCTCGACCAGGAGCACGGTCATGTGGCGATCGTCGCGGATGCGACGGATGAGGTCGCCGAGCACATGGACTTCCTCGTGATTGAGGCCGCCGGCGGGCTCGTCGAGCAGCAGGATCTTCGGGTCCGCCGCCAGCGCGCGCGCCAGCTCGACGCGCTTCTGCGTGCCGAAGGGCAGGCCGGAAACCACGGTGTGGGCAACGTCCTCAAGATCGAGATAAGCGAGGATTTCGTGCACCTTGTTGTTGACGCTGGTCTCGCTGCGCCGGACCCAGGCCAATCTCAGGGAGTCGCTGATGATGTCGCTGGAGGTCTTTGAATGGGCGCCGACACGGACATTGTCCATCACCGAAAGGTTCGGAAACAGCGCCACGTTCTGGAAGGTGCGGCCAATGCCGATCTCGGCGATCCGGTGCGGCGGCCGCGACAGGATGCTGACGCCCTCCATCAGGATGTCGCCGGACGACGGCTGGTAGAGCCGCGACAGGCAGTTGAAGAGCGTGGTCTTGCCGGCGCCGTTCGGGCCGATCAATCCCAGGATCTGCCCCTTGTGCATGTCGAAGGACACGCCGTTGAGCGCGATGATGCCGCCGAACACGACGCTGACGTCGCGAACCGCGAGCAGGGGCGATGTCCCCTGCGCGAGCTGTGCCTGCGTCATCTCGTCTCGCCCACACCGATCAGTGGGCGAAGGGGCGATGCGAACCGCTCCCGGTGATGACAAAGGCTATCTGAATCCCTCGGCCACACGCGCAACTTTTCCTCCTGATTTCAGCTTTTTGCTGACGTCTTTTTTTGAATGCGGCATCAGACCCCCGAGTGCCGCTTCGATGTTCCTTACCATCGCAAGCAGACGCGGTCCAATGTCGTTGATCAAACGCTCTTCCGTGAAACGGAATGCGGGCGCGCCGCAATTGAATGCGTAGGGTCCGGTTCCGTCGTTGAGCTTGAGCGCGACGCCGGCGGCACCGATGTCGTCGTGCCAGTCGCCGACGGAAATCGCAAAGCCATATTTCGCCACGGTCTCGCCGGAGCGTTCCAACCCGTCGCGCATCTTCGGCCAGCGGCTGCCGTAATGCTCGCGCAGCAGACGCGACAGTTCTGCGCGATCGTCGGCATCGAGCGCCCAGAAATAGGCGCGACCCATCGCGCTGGTTGCAATCGGCACGCGGGAGCCGACGTCAAGTTGAACGCCGACGGTCTCGCTGCCCCGGCTCTGCCCGAAATAGATCATGCTGTGGCGGTCGCGGCCGCCGACGGCGACCGCGCCGCCGGTCGCGCGCATCACTTCCTCGCGGAACGGTTCGGACAAATGCCGAACACCGAGATTGGCGAGCGCCGCATAGCCAAGCGACATCGCGGCCGGTGTGAGCTGGTACTTCTCGAAGCGGGGAACCGGCGCAAGATAACCGAGCTTCGTCAAGGTGTAGGTCAGGCGTGACACGGTCGGCTTCGGCAGATTTGTCCGCGCCGCGATCTCCTGATTGCCGAGAAGGCCGTCATTGGGTTCGAATGCGCGCAATACGTCCAGTCCGCGGGAAAGCGCGACGACGAAATTCCGGTCGGTCGCAGTCTTCTTTCCTGTACGCTTCATCCCTGATCTGCTTCTTGCGCGGAGTCGTTGACAACGTCCGTGCTTCAAAATAACCCTGCCGTCAAGATGCGGAATTAAATTCCGCAGCGCGAAATCGAACAAAGTTAATCCCACCAAGGAGGGACACCGTGAGCGAAGTGGTCAAGCTTGAGCGTCATGACGAAGTCGGCATCGTCACGGTCGACAGCCCTCCAGTCAATGCGCTGAGTGCCGCGGTCCGCAGCGGCATTTTGGAGTGCGTCAAGGCTGCAATCGCCGATCCCGGCATCAAGGGCATCGTGCTGACCTGTGCCGGCCGCACCTTCATTGCGGGTGCCGACATCACCGAATTCGGCAAGCCGCCGAAGCCGCCCGCCCTCAACGACGTGCTGTCCGAGATCGAGAACTCGCCGAAGCCGATCGTCGCCGCGATCCATGGCACCGCGCTCGGCGGTGGCCTCGAGGTCGCGCTCGCCTGTCATTACCGCGTCGCGGTGAAAGAGGCCAAGCTCGGCCTGCCCGAGGTGAAGCTCGGCCTGTTGCCGGGCGCGGGCGGCACCCAGCGCCTGCCGCGCGCGGTCGGTCCCGAGCTCGCGGTCAAGATGATCGTCGGCGGCGATCCCATTGGCGCAGCGGAGGCGCTGAAGAACGGGTTGATCGAGGAGATCATCGAGGGCCCGGCGTCGGGCGGCGAAGCCTTCGTCCGCAAGCTGCTGGCCGAGAAGCGTCCGCTGCGGCGCCTGCGCGATGACGATTCCAAGCTCGCGGCCGCCAAGGCCGATCGTTCCATCTTCACCAATGCGGTCGCGGCCATGACCAAGAAGTCGCGCGGCCTGGAAGCGCCGTTCGCAGCGGCCGACGCCGTCGGCTACGCCATCGACCTGCCGTTCGACGAGGGCCTAAAGAAGGAGCGCGAAGGCTTCCTCAAGCTCGTCGCCAGCGACCAGTCCAAGGCGCAGCGCTATGCCTTTTTCGCCGAGCGCGAAGCCGCCAAGATCGCGGGGATCCCTGAAGGCACCAAGCCGCGCCCGGTCAACCGTGTCGCCATCCTCGGCGCCGGTACCATGGGCGGCGGCATTGCGATGTCGTTTGCCAATGCGGGCATTCCCGTCACCCTGATTGAGACCGGGGAAGAGCAGCTCAAGCGCGGCATGGGCGTCATGCAAAAGAACTGGGAAGCGACCGCGGCACGCGGCGGCATCCCGGCCGATGCGCCTGCCAAGCGCATGGCGCTGATCAACGGCAAGGTCGGGATCGAGAACGTCGGCGATGCCGACCTCGTCATCGAGGCCGTGTTCGAGACCATGGCGGTGAAGAAGGAAGTGTTCGGCAAGCTCGACCAGTTCGCCAAGCCCGGCGCGGTGCTCGCCTCCAACACCTCGTATCTCAACATCGACGAGATCGCGAAGTCGACCAAGCGTCCGCAGGACGTTCTCGGGATGCACTTCTTCTCGCCGGCCAACGTCATGAAGCTGTGCGAGATCGTGCGCGCCGAGAAGACCGCGCCCGATGCGCTGGTCACCGCTGTCAATATCGCACGCAAGATCGCAAAGGTGCCGGCCGTGGTCGGCGTGTGCGACGGCTTCGTCGGCAACCGCATGCTGGCGCAGCGCGGCAAGCAGTCCGAGAAGCTGCTGTTCGAAGGCGCTTTGCCGCAGCAGGTCGATGCCGTCGTGACCAAGTTCGGCATGCCGATGGGACCGTTCGCGATGGGCGATCTCGCCGGCCTCGACATCGGCTGGCGCTCGCGGAAAGATCGCGGCATCAAGTCGGAGATCGCGGATGCGCTCTGCGAAGCCGGCCGCTTCGGCCAGAAGACCGGCAAGGGCTACTACAAGTATGAAGGCGGCAGCCGCGCGCCGCTGCCCGATCCCGAGGTCGAGAAGCTGATCGACGAGACACTGGCCCGTCTCGGCCGCAAGAAGCGTGTCGTCAGCGACGAGGAGATCCTCGAGCGCATGATGTATCCGATGATCAACGAGGGCGCGAAGATCCTCGAAGAGGGCATTGCGGTACGCCCCTCCGACATCGACGTGGTCTGGCTCTACGGCTATGGCTGGCCGATCTACCGCGGCGGCCCGATGTTCTGGGCCGACAGCGTCGGCCTCAAGCACATCGCCGACCGCTTGTCGTTCTACGCCAAAGAGACCAACGACCCGAGCCTTGAGCCCGCGCCGCTCCTGAAGAAGCTCGCGGATGAGGGCAAGACGTTCGCGTCGCTGGCGGCTGCGTCGAAGGCGGCTTGATGGAGCTTCGCGCTCCAATTCTCAGTCATTCCGGGGCGCCCGCAGGGCGAACCCGGAACCTCAAGATTCCGGGTTCGATGCTTCGCATCGGCCCGGAATGACGCTTTGTTGGACTTGAGACCTTAATGACCCATCCCGGCGAACAGTTTTATCCCGAGGGCGTGCATTGGGACGACACCATCGTCCAGGGTACGCTGCCCGACCTGCTGTCGCAGGCCGCCGCCGATTACGGCGCGCGCACCGCGATCGAGTTTCGCGACCGACCCATCACTTATAGCGCGCTTGCCGCGATGGCCGAGCGTGCCGCCGCGGCCTTCCTGCGCGCCGGCTGTGGCAGGAACAGCTCGGTCGCACTGTTCCTCGGCAACACGCCCGATCATCCCGTCAATTTCTTCGGTGCGCTCAAGGCCGGCGCCCGCGTCGCGCATCTGTCGCCGCTCGACGGCGAGATCGCGCTGACCCACAAGGTCGCCGATTCCGGCTCGCGCCTGCTCGTCACCTCCAACCTTGCCGCGCTGCTGCCGACCGCGCTGAAATTTCTGGAGAAGGGGCTGATCGATCGCCTCGTCGTCTGCGAGGACGACGATTGGGGCAAGGTCGGCACGCCGCAGGCGGCGATCCCCGATGATCCCCGTATCGTCACGTTCGAAGCCTTCGTCGAAGGCGCGGCCGCGCCGGCCGAGTGGCCGAACGTGACGGCCGATGACGTCGCGCTGCTGCAATATACCGGCGGCACGACCGGCCTGCCCAAGGGTGCGATGCTGACGCACGGCAACCTCACCGCGGCGGTGTCGATCTACGACGTCTGGGGCAAGCCGGCGCGCGCCGCGCGCGGCGATGTCGTCGAGCGCGTGATCTGCGTGCTGCCGCTGTTTCACATCTATGCCCTCACCGTCGTGCTCTTGTCCTCGCTTCGCCGCGGCAATCTGATTTCGCTGCATCAGCGCTTCGATGTCGAAGCGGTGATGCGCGACATTGAGATCAAGCGCGCGACGTACTTTCCGGGCGTGCCGACGATGTGGATCGCGATTGCGGCGCTGCCCGACCTCGACAAGCGCGACTTCTCCTCGCTTGCCACCATCGGCTCTGGCGGTGCACCGCTGCCGGTGGAGATCGCGAGCTTCTTCGAGCGCAAGGTCGGCAAGAAGCTGCGCAGCGGCTGGGGCATGACCGAGACCTGCTCGCCCGGCACCGGTCATCCGCCTGTTGGCCCCGACAAGCCCGGTTCGATCGGTCTGATGCTGCCCGGCATCGAGCTCGACGTGGTCGCGCTGGACGATCCGAGACGCGTGCTGCCGCCGGGCGAGGTCGGCGAGATCCGCATCAAGGGCCCGAACGTCACGAAGGGTTATTGGAACAAGCCGGAGGGGTCCGCGGAGGCCTTCGTCGACGGCCGTTTCCTCACCGGCGACATCGGCTACATGGATCAGGACGGCTATTTCTTCCTGGTCGATCGCAAGAAGGACATGATCATCTCCGGCGGCTTCAACGTCTATCCGCAGATGATCGAGCAGGCGATCTACACCGTCCCCGGTGTGCACGAGGTGATCGTGCTCGGCATTCCCGATCCCTATCGTGGCGAGGCCGCCAAGGCCTTTATCAAGCTGAAGCCGGAGGCAAAACCGTTCTCGCTCGACGAGCTGCGCACCCAGCTCGCTGGCAAGCTCGGCAAGCATGAATTGCCGGCCGCAGTCGAGTTCGTCGACGATCTGCCGCGCACGCCGGTCGGAAAATTGTCGCGCCACGAATTGCGCCAGCAGCAGAAATCGTCACAATCCATCAAAACCGCATCAGGAGGTCGTTCTTGACCGACGCCGTTATCGTTTCCACCGCCCGCACGCCGATCGGCAAGGCCTATCGCGGCGCGCTCAACGCCACCGAGGGCGCGACCCTGCTCGGCCACGCCATCGGCGAGGCCGTCGCCCGCGCCAAGGTCGATCCCAAGGAGGTCGAGGACGTCGTGATGGGTGCAGCCCTCCAGCAGGGCGCGACCGGCGGCAACATCGCGCGCAAGGCGCTGCTGCGCGCCGGCCTTCCCGTCACCGTCGCCGGCACCACCATCGACCGGCAATGCGCTTCGGGCCTGCAGGCGATCGCGCTCGCCGCGCGCTCGGTGATCTTCGACGGCGTCGAGATCGCGGTCGGCGGCGGCGGCGAGTCGATCAGCCTCGTGCAGAACGACAAGATGAACGGCTTCCACGCCCAGGATCCGGCGCTGCTCAAGATCAAGGGCGAGGTCTACATGCCCATGATCGACACGGCCGAGGTCGTCGCCACGCGCTACGGCATCTCGCGCGAACGCCAGGACGAATATTCGCTGGAGAGCCAGCGCCGCACCGCGGCCGCGCAGCAGGGCGGCAAGTTCAAGGACGAACTCGCGCCGATCACCACGCAGATGGCGGTTACCGACAAGGCGACCGGTACGGTCTCGATGAAAGAAGTCACGCTGTCGCAGGACGAAGGTCCGCGTCCGGAGACCACCGCTGAAGGCCTCGCCGGCCTCAAGCCGGTGCGCGGTGACGGTTTCACCATCACCGCCGGCAATGCCAGCCAGCTTTCCGACGGCGCCAGCGCCTCCGTCATCATGAGCGACAAGGAAGCGGCCAAGCGCGGCCTCAAGCCGCTCGGCATCTTCCGCGGCTTCGTCTCCGCCGGCTGCGAGCCGGACGAGATGGGTATCGGCCCGGTTTTCGCCGTGCCGCGCCTGCTCAAGCGTCACAATCTCACGGTTGACGACATCGGCCTGTGGGAGCTCAACGAGGCCTTCGCGGTGCAGGTGCTGTATTGCCGCGACAAGCTCGGCATCGACCCCGACAAGATCAACGTCAATGGCGGCGCGATCTCGGTCGGCCATCCCTACGGCATGTCGGGCGCGCGCCTCACCGGCCACGCTCTGATCGAAGGCCGCCGCCGCAAGGCGAAGTACGCGGTCGTCACCATGTGCGTCGGCGGCGGCATGGGCGCGGCGGGACTTTTTGAGGTGTTGCAATAGTTCACCGTCGTCCTGGCTTTCGCCAGGATGACGAAGCTCACAGGAGGATCCGATGGATCTCGCATTCACGAAAGAAGAGCAGGCGTTTCGCGAGGAAGTGCGGCAGTTCTTGCGCGACAACGTGCCGCCGGATACGCGGCGCAAGCTGGTCGAGGGCCGCCACCTCTCGAAGGACGAGATGGTGACATGGTGGCGCATCCTCAACAAGAAGGGCTGGGGCGTCAGCCACTGGCCGAAGGAATATGGCGGCACGGGGTGGACAAGCGTGCAGCACTACATCTTCAACGAGGAGCTGCAGTCCTATCCAGCGCCGCAGCCGCTCGCCTTCGGCGTCAGCATGGTCGGCCCGGTCATCTACACCTTCGGCAACGAGGAGCAGAAGAAGAAGTACCTGCCGCGCATCGCCAATGTCGACGATTGGTGGTGCCAGGGATTTTCGGAGCCCGGCTCCGGCTCCGACCTCGCCTCGCTGAAGACGAAAGCCGAGCGCAAGGGCGACAAATGGATCATCAACGGCCAGAAGACCTGGACCACGCTGGCCCAGCACGCCGACATGATCTTCTGCCTCTGCCGCACCGATCCCGCCGCCAAGAAGCAGATGGGCATCTCCTTCATCGTGTTCTCGATGAAGTCGAAAGGCGTCACCGTGCGTCCGATCCAGACCATCGACGGCGGCGCCGAGGTCAACGAGGTCTTCTTCGACGACGTCGAGGTTCCCTACGAGAACCTGATCGGCGAGGAGAACAAGGGCTGGGACTACGCCAAATTCCTGCTCGGCAATGAGCGCACCGGCATTGCCCGCGTCGGCGTCTCCAAGGAGCGCATCCGCCGCATCAAGGATCTGGCGTCGAAGGTCGAGTCCGGCGGCAAGCCGATCATCCAGGATCCCGCCTTCCGCGAGAAGCTCGCGGCCTGCGAGATCGAGCTGAAGGCGCTGGAGCTGACCCAGCTTCGCGTCGTCGCCGACGAAGGCAAGCACGGCAAGGGCAAGCCCAATCCGGCTTCGTCCGTGCTAAAGATCAAGGGCTCCGAGATCCAGCAGACCACCACCGAGCTGTTGATGGAAGTGATCGGTCCGTTCGCCGCGCCTTACGACGTGCACGGCGACGACGGCTCCAACGAAGCCATGGACTGGACCGCCCAGATCGCACCGAGCTATTTCAACAACCGCAAGGTCTCGATCTACGGCGGCTCCAACGAGATCCAGCGCAACATCATCGCCAAGGCGGTGCTGGGGCTTTAGCGTCATTCCGGGGCGCGCGTCAGCGCGAACCCGGAATCTCGCGCCACAAACTCTGGATTTCCGGGTCCACGCGCTTCCGCGCGTGTCCCGGAATGACGAAGCATTAATTCCGGGTACGAGGAACCAAGCAACATGGATTTTGACCTGTCCGAGGAGCAGCGGCTTCTCAAGGAAAGCATCGACGGCCTCTTGACCGATTCCTACGATTTCGAGAGCCGCAAGAAGTATATGAAGGAGAAGGGCGGCTGGAGCAAAACCGTCTGGCTCAAGCTCGCCGAGCAGGGCCTGCTCGGCCTGCCCTTCGCAGAGACCGATGGCGGCTTCGGTGGCGGCGGCGTCGAGACCATGATCGTGATGGAAGCGCTCGGCAAGGCGCTGGTGCTCGAGCCTTATCTCGCCACGGTGGTGATCGGCGGCGGCTTCCTGCGCCATGCCGGCAGCGACGCGCAGAAGGCCGCGCACGTGCCAGGGATCATCGACGGCAGCAAGACGCTGGCGTTCGCCCAGCTCGAGAAGAACTCGCGCTACGATCTGTTCGACGTCACCACGACGGCGAAGAAGAAGAGCGAAGGTTGGGTGATCGACGGCGAGAAGTTCGTCGTGCTCAACGGCGAGAACGCCGATACCCTGATCGTCACCGCGCGCACCAAGGGCGAGCGCCGCGATCATAAGGGCATCGGCGTGTTCCTGGTCCCCGCCAATGCAAAAGGCGTAGCTAAGAAGGGCTATCCGACCCAGGACGGCCTGCATGCTGCCGACGTCACCTTTACCGGCGTCGAAATCGGCGCGGACGCCGTGCTCGGCAACCCCGAGGATTCGCTCGCGCTGATCGAGCGCGTCGTCGACGAGGCGCGCATCGCACTCTGCGCCGAGGCGGTCGGCTTGATGGACGAGTCGCTCAAGACCACGGTCGAGTACATCAAGACGCGAAAGCAGTTTGGCGTTCCGATCGGCTCGTTCCAGTCGCTCCAGCACCGCGCCTCCGACATGTTCGTCGCGGCCGAGCAGGCGCGCTCGATGTCGATGTTCGCGACCATGGCCGGTGATTTCGAGGACGCCAGGGAGCGCAGCAATGCGATCGCCGCGGCCAAGGTGCAGATCGGCAAGTCGGCCAAATTCGTCGGCCAGCAGTCGATCCAGCTCCACGGCGGCATCGGCATGACCATGGAGGCGAAGATCGGCCACTATTTCAAGCGCCTCACCATGATCGAGAATACCTTTGGCGACACCGACTACCACCAGCGCCGTGTCGCGGAGACGGGCGGATTGATCTAGTCATACGACGCCTGTCGTCCCCCGCGAAGGCGAGGGGCCCAGTCCACCGCGGCTTCTCGATTCCAGCCGCGCCGTCTCTGGAATACTGGATCGCCCGCCTTCGCGGGCGATGACACTGAGTATGCGGCCATAGCGGAGCCCAACAAATGAAAAACACCCCGTTCGATCTCACCGGCAAGGTCGCCGTCGTCACCGGCTCCAGCCGCGGCATCGGCCGCTCCTCCGCCGAGCTGCTGGCAAAATTAGGAGCCAAGGTCGTGGTCTCCTCGCGCAAGGCGGATGCCTGCAAGGAGGTCGCCGATGGCATCATTGCCGCCGGCGGCGATGCCATCGTCATTCCCTGCAACATCGCGCGCAAGAACGAGGTCGAGGCGCTGATCTCGGGCGCAACGAAGCACTACGGCAAGGTCGACATCCTCGTCTGCAACGCCGCAGTGAACCCCTATTACGGCCCGCTGCTCGACATCACCGACGAAGCCTTCGACAAGATCATGGGCTCGAACGTCAAGAGCAACATCTGGCTCTCCGCGCTCGCGATCCCTGAGATGGCCGAGCGCGGCAATGGCTCCGTCATCATCATCTCCTCGATCGGCGGCTTGCGCGGCTCCACCGTGATCGGCGCCTACGGCATCTCGAAAGCCGCCGACTTCGCGCTGTGCCGCTCGCTCGCCGGCGAATGGGGCCCCAAAGGCGTTCGCGTCAACTGCATCGCGCCCGGACTCGTCAAGACCGATTTCGCCCGCGCGCTCTGGGAAGACGAAGCCAATCTGAAGCGCCGCACCGCCACCACGCCGCTCCGCCGCATCGGCGAACCCGACGAAATCGCCGGTGCCGTCGCCTACCTCGCCTCCGACGCATCGAGCTTCATGACCGGCCAGACCATCGTCATCGACGGCGGCGTCACCACGGCAGCGGTGTAGCCGGCGAAACTACGTTCAGTTGCATCGAGGCGCGGCTTCTCTTACCCTCCCCTGGAGGGGGAGGGTCGCTGCGCATGCAATGCGCAGCGGGGTGGGATGAAGCCACACAAATGGTCTCAACATCGATCCGACGCGCCGCCGCGAAGAAACTGAGAGCCAACACCACGCTGCACGAGCGGATGCTGTGGCGCGTCCTCAAAGACCTCCCGATGCACGGCTCGCACTTCCGCCGCCAAGCGCCGATCGGCCCCTACGTCGTCGATTTCTTCTGCCCAGCCAAGCGCCTCATCATCGAACTGGACGGCGGACACCATAGCCAAGAGGAGGTGGCCGCATGCGACCTCGATCGCCAACGCTGGCTCGAGCGCGAGGGCTACCGCGTCGTCCGCTTCTGGAATTCGGAGATCGCCAGCGATCTGATGGCCGTGCGCGAACGCATCTACATCGAGCTGTACGGATCGCGCGAGACGGAGACACAACCACTGAAACATCGCCGCTCATAGTCGCGCCTTCTCTGACCCTCCCCTGGAGGGTCGCTGCGCATGCAATGCGCGGCGGGGTGGGGTGGCAGACCATCCGCGAACGCGGTGCTTCGGAACGCGTGTAAAAGATCCTTTCTGAAAGGAATGTGAGACCGCCGTTGCGGCTTCACCCCACCCCGCTCGCGCTTCGCGCGATCGACCCTCCCCCTCCAGGGCCCCTCCAGGGGAGGGTAAGCGGAGACCAATCTTGACCTCTTGCCGGCAATCCCGTTTTCTTGCCGCGACACAATGATCCCTTCCAGGGAAACGCCAAGAAAACGCTGAGGTAGCCGCCATGTCTTTCGTCCTCGCCATCGACCAGGGCACCACCTCTTCGCGCGCCATCGTGTTTCGCAGCGACATTTCGATCGCGGCGAAGGCGCAGGCCGAGTTTCCGCAGCATTTCCCGGCCTCGGGATGGGTCGAGCATGAGCCGGAGGACATCTGGACTTCGACGGTGATGGTGTGCCGCGAGGCGATCGCGCAGGCCGGCATCAATGCAAAGGACATCGCCGCGATCGGCATCACCAACCAGCGCGAGACCACCGTGGTGTGGGACCGCGCCACCGGGCAGGCCGTGCACCGCGCCATCGTCTGGCAGGACCGCCGCACCGCAGACATCTGCGCCAAGCTGAAAGCCGACGGCCGCGAGCCCGTGATCTCGCAGAAGACCGGCCTGATCATCGATCCCTATTTCTCCGGCACCAAGGTGGCCTGGATCCTCGACCACGTTCCCGGCGCGCGGGCGCGCGCCGCGCGCGGCGAGCTGATGTTCGGCACCATCGATTGCTATCTGCTCTGGCGCCTCACCGGCGGCAAGGTGCATGCCACCGACGCCACCAATGCCTCGCGCACGCTGCTGTTCAACATCCACACCGGCCAGTGGGACGACGAGCTCTTGGAGATCATCGGCGTGCCGCGCTCGATGCTGCCCGAGGTCAAGGACTCTTCCGCCCGCTTCGGCGAGAGCACGCCCGACCTGTTCGGCGGGCCCATTGCGATATCAGGCATCGCCGGCGACCAGCAGGCCGCGACCATCGGTCAGGCCTGCTTCCGCCCGGGCATGATGAAGTCGACCTACGGCACCGGCTGCTTTGCGCTGCTCAACACCGGCACCACGCCTGTGGTGTCGAAGAACAAGCTGCTCACCACCGTCGCCTATCAGCTCGACGGCAAGCGCACCTACGCGCTGGAAGGCTCGATCTTCGTGGCAGGCTCGGCGGTGCAATGGCTGCGCGATGGTATAGGGCTCATCAAGCATGCCGCCGAAACCGGCCCGCTCGCCGATCAGTCGGATTCCATGCAGAGCGTCTATCTCGTCCCTGCCTTCGTCGGCATGGGCGCCCCCTATTGGAATCCGCGCGTCCGTGGCGCCTTGTTCGGCCTCACCCGCAACACCGGCCCTGCCGAGCTCGCCCACGCCGCGCTGGAAAGCGTCTGCTATCAGACCTTCGATCTCTGGGCCGCGATGCGCGCGGACTGGCCGAGCTCGGAAACGGCGAGCGTCGTGCTCCGCGTCGATGGCGGCATGACCGCCTCCGACTGGACCATGCAGCGCCTCGCCGATCTCCTCGACGCCCCGGTTGACCGCCCCGTGATCCAGGAGACCACGGCCCTCGGGGCTGCCTACCTCGCCGGCCTCCAGGCGGGCGTCTATCCCGAGCCGACAAAATTCGCCGACAACTGGCGCCTCGAGCACCGCTTCAAGCCGAACATGAGCCAGACGACGCGCGAGCGAAAGCTGGCCGGATGGGCAAGAGCGGTGAAGGGCGTGCTGGCGAGCGACGAGGGGGAGGGGTAAGCGTAAGCGGATTCACGTCGCTCGCTCAAATAACAACAACGGGAGAAACGACAATGAACACGGATATCAACCGGGTCATGCGGGCGCTGTGCACCGCGGCGGTCTGCAGCGTGCTGCTCGCTTCCGGCGCAACCGCACGCGAAAAGGAGAACCCGCTCTCGAACGCGCGCCAAGTCAAGACCGATGTCGCCGGCCTCAATGCGCCCGCCAGGATCCTGGTCGACGTCTGGGGCATTCCGCACATCTATGCCGGTAACGAGCACGACCTGTTCTTTCTGCAGGGTTTCAACGCCGCGCGCGACCGGCTCTGGCAGATCGATCTCTGGCGCAAGCGCGGGCTCGGGCTGCTCGCCAGGGATTTCGGCCCGGCCTATGCGGAGCAGGATAAGGCGCTGCGGCTGTTCCTCTATCGCGGCGACATGAACGCGGAGTGGGCGTCCTATGGCCCCAAGGCGAAGACCTACGCGGAAGCGTTCGTTGCCGGCATCAATGCCTATGTCGCGGATGTTCGCGATGGCAAGCGGCCGCTGCCGATCGAGTTCAGGATCGCCGGCACCAGGCCGGATCCCTGGACCGCGGACGACGTCGTCCGTATTCGCAGCCATGGGCTCACCCGCAATATCGCTTCGGAGGTCAAGCGCTCCCTGGTTGCCTGCGCGGCGGGCCTCGAGGCCGATCGGTTTCGCGTCAAGCTCGAGCCGGCCTGGACGACGAAAGTCCCCGATGGCCTCGATCCCTGTAGCGTCCCGAAGGCGGTGCTCGCGGCCTATGACCTTGCGACGCGCCCGGTCGCCTTTCCGCAGCCGAAAGAGCGACAGGCCGCGCTCGCGCATGATCCCGACACCTATCTGGACGCGGCCGATCAACAGCGCGACACCATCGGCTCTAACAATTGGGTGATCGCGCCTTCGCGCACCGCGACCGGACGCCCGATTCTCGCCAACGATCCGCATCGCGAGCACAGCGTGCCGTCGCTGCGCTATATCGTCGGGCTGAACGCGCCCGGCCTTTCCGTGATCGGCGCCGGTGAGCCGGCGCTGCCCGGCATTTCGATCGGCCATAACGGCACCATCGCCTTTGGCCTCACCATCTTCAATGTCGACCAGGAAGACCTCTACGTCTATGAGCTCAATCCGCAAAATCCCAATCAGTACCGTTACGGCAATGGTTGGGAGGACATGCGCATCGTCCACGAGACCGAGCAGGTGAAAGGCGAGGGCGATCGCGAAATCGAGCTGAAGTTCACCCGGCACGGTCCGGTGATTCATGTCGACGAGGGCAACAAGCGCGCCTTCGCGGTGCGCTCGATCTGGTTCGAGCCCGGCACTTCCGCCTATTTCGGCTCGTCCGACTACATGACCGCGAAGGACTGGAACGGCTTTCTCGCGGCGATGCGGCGCTGGGGCGCGCCCTCGGAGAACCAGGTCTATGCCGATACGCGCGGCAATATCGGCTGGGTTGCCGCAGGCAAGACTCCGCGCCGCGTCAACTATGACGGTCTGATGCCGGTGCCGGGCGATGGCCGCTATGACTGGCAGGGCTTTCTGTCGCTCGACGATCTGCCAAAAGCCTATCAGCCCAAGCAGGGCTTTCTGGCCACGGCCAACCAGATGAACCTTCCGCCTGATTACCCCATCAGCGAACGCAAGGTCGGCTTCGAATGGGCCGACAGCGCCCGCTGGCAGCGCATCGTCGAGGTGCTCCAGGCCAACAGCAAAGTGACACTCGCCGACGCCATGGATTTGCAGAACGACGATACCGCGATGCTGGGGCGGCGCCTCGTCAAGCTGCTGCAGCCTCTGACTTCGGACGATGCCAATGTGAAGAAGGGTCTCGAGCTGTTGAGGCCATGGGACGCGCGCGATGCCGCCGACAGTGCCGCCGCCGCATTGTTCGAGGTCTGGATCGCCAATCATCTCGGCCCCACGCTGCTGAAGACCACGGCGCCCAAGGCGGTGGGCTTGATTGCGCCCGAGGCATCCAGCATTTCGGCGATCGTCGCCTATCTCGAGTCCCCTGATGCCGCGCTCGGCGCCGATCCCGCTGCCGCACGCGACCAGATCCTGCGCGAGAGCTTGGGCGCTGCGGTTGCCGACGTCGCCGGCAAGCTCGGGGACGATGCATCGACCTGGCGCTGGGGCCGCCTGCATGTTGCCAAGTTCGACCACGCGCTGATCCCGCTTGCCGACAAGGCGACCGCAGCGCAAATGTCGGTGGGCCCGCTCGCCTTCGGCGGCGCAGCCAACGTTCCGCGCGCCGCCACCTATCGCCGCTCGGACTACCAGCTCATCTCAGGCGCCTCGTTTCGGATGGTGCTCGACGTCGGCAATTGGGACGCGAGCCGCACCATCAACACGCCGGGGCAATCCGGCGATCCGTTCAGCGGCCACTACCGCGACCTCGCCCCGCTCTGGGCGACCGGACAATATGTGCCGCTGCTCTACAGCCAACCCGCGGTCGAAGCCGCTACCGCAGAAGCCATCACCCTGACGCCGCGATGATGATATCGGACGGCTATTCCGACGTGCCCGCCGGCAAGATCGCGGCGGTTGTCACGCATTTGGAGATGACCGCACCTCCGGAGCGCCGCGACGATCCCCCTGGCGCGTGGACCCTGCGCAAGGTCGATACCCCCGCGCTTGCCTGGTACCGCGACCTCTTCCGCCGTGTCGGCGAGGAGTGGTTGTGGTTCTCACGAGCCCGCATGACCGATGCAGAGCTCGCTGCGATCATCCACGCGCCTGGCATCGAGGTCTACGCCCTGGTCGCGGACGGAAGCGACGAAGGCCTGCTCGAGCTCGGCTTCCGCGAGCCCGGCCAGTGCGAGCTGACCTATTTCGGCGTCACCGCTAGGCTAATCGGCACCGGCGCCGCCCGCTTCCTGATGAACCGCGCGCTGGAGCTTGCGTGGTCACGCGACGTCCGCCGCGTCTGGGTGCACACCTGCACGTTCGACCATCCATCGGCCGTTGCCTTCTACCAGCGGTCCGGCTTTCGCGCCTTCCGCCGCCAGATCGAGGTGGCGGACGATCCGCGTCTCGATGGTACGGTGTCGCGCACGGCGGCGAGGCATGTGCCGATCATTGATTAATCGCGGCTGTCTCCCCGCCGTCATTGCGAGGAGCTCTTGCGACGAAGCAATCCAGACTGTCTCCGCAGAGAGATTCTGGATTGCTTCGCTGCGCTCGCAATGACGGCGTGTGGCCGCCGTCATCGCTCTTCCAATTCCCAGGGCAACGCGCGGCAGTCCACGTGGTCCCCTCATCATTCCCACTCAGCCGTCGAACTTTACCGCCGTGGTGTTGGCGCCGCAGACCAGAACCGCGATGCGCTCGCCTGCTGAGGGACGGTAGCGGCCGGAGAGCAACGCGGCAAAGGCGGCCGCGCCGCCGGGCTCGGCCACGAGGCGCAAGTGCGACCACAGCGCGGCCTGGGCTTTGCGGATCGCATCGTCGCTGACGAGGATGACGCGCTCCACATGAGCCCGCGCCACCGGAAACATCAATTCGCCGACGCGCCGCGGCGCAAGGCTGTCGGCGGCGATGCCGCCGGCCGGCGCATCGACCGGAGCGCCCGCTTCAAACGCAGCGTGCAGGGTTGGCGATTGCTCCGGTTCGACCGCGACGATGCGCGTCCTGTCGGCGTACCAGGCCGCAATGCCGCCGATCAGCCCGCCGCCGCCGACCGCCACCAGCAGCGTGTCGATGTCGGGTGCGTCCTGCTCCAACTCCAGTCCGACGCTGCCCTGTCCGAGCAGGGTTTCCGCCTGGTCGTAGGCGTGGACGGCCAGCGCGCCGGTCTGCGCGACATGCGCCTCGCTCGCGACGAGCGCATCGGCGTAGCGGCTGCCCGCGATCATCAGCTTGGCGCCGTACCCCCTGATCCGCTCGGCCTTGGCCGGCGAGGTGATGTCAGGCACGAAGATCGTGGCGGGAATGCCGAGCTGCTGCGCCGCATAGGCGACCGCCGCGCCGTGATTGCCGCCGGATGCGGCGACGACACCCGCCTGCGGCACCTGGCGCAGCAACAGATTGGCGAAGGCGCCGCGCGCCTTGAACGATCCGGAATGCTGCAGCATTTCGAGCTTGAACGTGACGGGCGCGGCCGGCAGGTCGAAATCGGCGAGATCGGCCTTTAGAAGCGGCGTGCGCCTGATATGCGGGCGGATGACCGCCTCGGTCGCCGCAATCCGCTCCCGCGTGATGTCCATGGTCTTTGTCATGATACCGTCCAGAATAGCGCAAGGGAGCGTTGACATCCATTAGGTAATTAGCAAAATGGCTAAATGAAGTTTGCCGTTGCCTTGCGCGCGCTCGCCAACGAACGCCGCCTGCAGATCCTGGAATGGCTGCGGGATCCGCGGAAGCATTTTCGCGAGCAGGCCGACGGCGACCTGGTCGAGGACGGCGTCTGCGGATTGCTGATCGCCGAAAAGCTCGGCGTCAGCGCACCGACATTGAGCGAGCACATGCGGGTGCTGACTGCCGCGAAGCTGGTGCGCGCCAAACGAATCAAGCAGTGGACGATGTACAAGCGCAACGAGACGGCGATCGCCGCCATCAAGCGCTCGATTCAGGACGGCCTTTGAGCGGGCGGTCCGTACCGTGCGACTGACGCTTCGTTGCAGCCGGCGCAATGCTCCATTTCCGAGATTTTTGTTGCGCCGCACCGAACTGGTCGTGGAGACTGATCGGCCCTGCCTTGTTCAATGATCGAGAAAAGCGACAACCATGTTCCTGATCGGCCAATACGATTCCCCCTTCGTCCGCCGCGTCGCCATGGCGCTGAAGCTTTATGGCCTCGCCTTCGAGCACAAGCCGTGGTCGACCTTCGGCGATGCCGACAAAATCGCGCCGTACAATCCGCTGCGCCGCGTGCCGACCCTGGTGCTCGACGACGGCGAGGCGCTGATCGAGAGCACGATCATCCTGGATTATCTCGACGAGCTCGTTGGTCCCGAGAAGGCGATGCTGCCGCGCAGTGGCGCCGAGCGGCGGCGCCATTTGCGCATCTGCGCGCTCGCCTCCGGCCTCGGCGACAAGGCGGTGAGCCTGCTCTACGAGCGCGTGCTGCGGAAGGAGCAGCTTGCGCTATGGGTCGAGCGCTGCCAAGCACAAATCGCGGACGTGCTGAAGGTGCTCGAGGCCGAGCGCGCCAAGGTGACGACGCCGTACTGGCTGGGCGACCGCATCGGTCATGCCGATGTTGCAGCGGCCTGCGTCGTCCGCTTCACCCGCGAAGCGCATCCGCAGCTGTTCGACGCCTCGCGCTATCCGGCCCTCGCGGCGCATGCCGAGCGCTGCGAGGCACTCTCCCCGTTCCAGGAGATCGTGCAGCCCTTGGCTCCGCCGAAGGGGTGAGGCCGTCACCCTCCCCTGGAGGGTCCGAGACGAGCGAAGCTCGCTCGTGGGTCGATCGCGCGAAGCGCGAGCGGGGTGGGGTGATCTCTCCGCACGGGCAGTGCGTGCGCGGATAGACTGTCACCCCACCTCGGTCCGCATTCCGCTGCGCTGCATGCGAACCGATCCACGGGCGAGCTACGCTCGTCCCGGACCCCTCCAGGGGAGGATCGGCGGCTATATGTTTGGGCTGCCCAGCTCCGTCATTCCGGGGCGCGCCTCTTAGCGCGAGCCCGGAATCCATTTGCCCACATGAGATGCCGCACGATGGATTTCCGGGCTCGCGCTGCGTGCGCCCCGGAATCACAGCGTTGACTCGGCGTGAGTGTCAGCCGGCCGCAGCAGCCGATGATGCAATACTACGCCTGTTTTGCCCGACGTCGCAAACGCGGCTTCGGCTACACCGAAATTGCTCAGCCTTTTCAACCCCATCGCTACTGTGCATGGGGTTGTTTTCTCATTTTTGTTTTAGAGGGGTGCCTACCCCGCCCCCGCGCGCTTCTTCTGCCAGACGAGGTGCACCGCGCAGGTGCAGCCCGGCGGATGCGAGCCGAGGTCCTTCGGCGTCTCGTCATTCGCGGGCGTCGCGGCAAACGCATTTTCCGCCTCCGGCTGGGACGGGATGTAGTTCAGCACCGGCGCGAGCCAGCGCTCGGCTTCCGCTACGCTCATGCCCTTGCGTGCGGCGTAGTCCTCAACCTGGTCGCGCTCGATCTTGCCGACGCCGAAATAATAGCTCGCAGGGTTTGCGAAATAGAGCCCTGAGACGGACGAGCCCGGCCACATCGCAAAGCTCTCGGTCAACTTCACGCCGGCCGTGTTTTCCGCATCGAGCAGTTCGAACAATGTCGCCTTCTCTGTGTGATCGGGCTGCGCGGGATAGCCGGGCGCGGGGCGAATGCCCTGATATTTTTCGAGGATCAGATCCTCGCTGGAGAGCGCCTCGTCCGGCGCATAGGCCCAGAACTCGCGGCGGACGCGGGCATGCATGCGCTCGGCGAAGGCTTCGGCCAGGCGGTCGGCCAGCGCCTTGCACAGGATCGAGGAATAGTCGTCGTTCGCCAGCTTGAAACGATCGGCGACCGCGTCCTCGCCGATGCCAGCGGTGACGACGAAGCCGCCGACATAGTCGGGCACGCCGGTGCCGACGGGCGCGACAAAGTCGGCGAGCGCCGCGTTGAAGCGGCCCTCGCGCTTTTCGAGCTGCTGGCGCAGCGTGTGCAGCGTCGCCATGCTCTTGGTCCGGCTTTCATCGGCATAGAGCACGATGTCGTCGCCTTGCGCATTCGCCGGCCAGAAGCCGATCGTCGCGCGTGCCCGGAACCATTTCTCCTTCACGATGGTGTCGAGCATCTTGCGCGCATCGTCGTAGAGCGAGCGCGCGACCTCGCCGACCTTGGGGTCGTGGAGAATGGCGGGGAAGCGCCCGGCGAGCTCCCAGGTCTGGAAGAACGGCGTCCAGTCGATGCAGTCGACGAGCTCGGCGAGGTCATAGTCGTCGAAGCTCTTGATGCCGAGGAAGGTCGGCTTCACCGGCTTGTTTGCTGCAAAGTCCACCGGCACGCGGTTGACGCGGGCAGCCGCCAGCTTCAGCCGCTTCTTGTCCGCCTGCGCACGCAAATGCGCCTCCGAGATCTTGGCGTATTCGGCGCGCACCTCGGCGGCATAGGCCTCGCGCTTCTCCGGCGAGAGCAGCGCGGAGGCCACGCCGACGGCGCGGCTGGCGTCGTTGACGTGCACGACCGGGCCGGCGCGATAGCTCGGGTCGATCTTCACCGCGGTATGCACGCGGCTCGTGGTGGCGCCGCCGATCAGCAGCGGCAGCTTGAGGCCTTCGCGCTGCAACTCGCCGGCGAAGAATGCCATCTCGTCGAGCGAGGGCGTGATCAGGCCGGACAGACCGACGATGTCCGCCTTCTCCGCCTTCACGGTCTCGACGATCTTGGCCGCCGGCACCATCACGCCAAGATCGATGACCTCGAAATTGTTGCACTGGAGCACGATGCCCACGATGTTCTTGCCGATATCGTGAACGTCGCCCTTCACGGTCGCGAGCACGATCTTGCCGGCGGACGAGGAGCCCTCCGTGCCGATGCCGTTCGCAAGATTGCGCGCCTTCTCCTCCTCCATGAACGGCATGAGATAAGCAACCGCCTGTTTCATGACACGCGCAGACTTCACCACCTGCGGCAAGAACATCTTGCCGTCGCCAAAGAGGTCGCCGACCACGTTCATGCCGGCCATCAGCGGTCCTTCGATCACGTCGAGCGGGCGCGAGGACAATTTGCGGGCCTCTTCCGTATCCTGCTCGATGAACTCGGTGATGCCGTGCACCAGCGCGTGGCTCAGCCGCTTCTCCACCGGCCATTCGCGCCAGGCGAGATCGGCTTCCTTGCTTTCCGTCTTCTTGCCGCGGAATTTTTCCGCGAGCGCCAGCAGACGTTCGGACGCACCCGGATCGCGATTGAGGACGACGTCCTCGCAGGTCTGGCGCAGCTCCGGATCGATGTCGTCATAGACGATCATCTGCCCGGCATTGACGATGCCCATGTCCATGCCGGCCTTGATGGCGTGATATAGGAACACCGAGTGCATGGCTTCGCGCACCGGCTCGTTGCCGCGGAACGAGAACGACAGATTGGACACGCCGCCGGAGATGTGCGCGCCGGGCAGGTTCCGGCGGATCCAGCGCGTCGCCTCGATGAAGTCGACGCCGTAATTGTTGTGCTCCTCGATGCCGGTCGCGATCGCAAAAATGTTGGGATCGAATATGATATCCTCGGGCGGGAAGCCGACGCGGTTGACGAGGATGTCGTAGGCGCGCTTGCAGATCTCGGTCTTGCGCGCGAACGTGTCGGCCTGGCCGACCTCGTCGAACGCCATGACGACCACGGCCGCGCCGTGGCGGCGGGCGATCTTGGCCTCGTGAATGAACTTGTCCTCGCCTTCCTTCATCGAGATCGAGTTGACGACCGGCTTGCCCTGCACGCATTTCAGGCCGGCCTCGATCACCGAGAATTTCGAGGAATCGACCATCACGGGGACGCGGGCGATGTCGGGCTCGGCGGCGACGAGGTTGAGGAAGGTCACCATCGCCGCCTCGGAATCGAGCAGGCCCTCGTCCATGTTGACGTCGATAATTTGCGCGCCGTTCTCGACTTGGTCGCGCGCGACCTGCAGCGCGGCAGTGTAGTCGCCGGCGGTGATCAGCTTGCGGAAGCGGGCCGATCCTGTGACGTTGGTGCGCTCACCGACATTGACGAAGGGGATCGCATCCGTCAGCACGAACGGCTCGAGGCCGGAGAGCCGCAAGCGCGGCGCGATCTCCGGCACGATGCGCGGCTTGTGCGTGGCCACGGCGGCGGCGATCGCTGCAATGTGGTCCGGTGTGGTACCGCAGCAGCCGCCGACGATGTTGACGAGGCCGTCACGGGCAAATTCGCCGATCAGGCGCGCCATGTACTCCGGGCTCTCGTCATACTGGCCGAACTCGTTCGGCAGGCCGGCATTGGGATAGGCACACACGAGCGTATCGGCGACGCGGCCGATATCGGCGATATGCGCGCGCAGGTCCTCGGCGCCAAGCGCGCAATTGAAGCCGATGGTGATCGGCCTCGCGTGGCGCACCGAATTCCAGAACCCTTCCGGCATCTGTCCGGAGAGCAGGCGGCCGGATTTGTCGGTAATGGTGCCCGATACCATCACCGGCATGTCGATTCCGAGTTCTTCCGTGATCTCGGCGATCGCGTAGAGCGCCGCCTTCGCGTTGAGCGTATCGAAGATGGTTTCGACCAGCAGCAGATCGACGCCGCCGTCGATCAGGCCGCGGATCTGCTCGCCATAGGATTTTCGCAAATCGTCGAAGGTGACGGCGCGGTAACCGGGATTGGAAACGTCGGGCGAAATCGAGGCGGTGCGGTTGGTCGGCCCGATGGCGCCGGCGACGAAGCGCGGCTTGCCGTCCTCGGCCGCGACGCGCCTTGCCGCATTGCCGGCGAGGCGGGCGCCTTCACGCGCCATCTCGTAGACGATGTCGGCGAGGTCGTAATCGGCCTGCGCGATCGAGGTCGTCGAGAACGTGTTGGTCGCGACGATGTCGGCACCGGCGCGCAAGTACGCGGCGTGGATGTCCTCGATCGCCTGCGGCTGGGTCAGGATCAAGAGATCGTTGTTACCGCGCAGGTCGCGGTGAAAGTTCTTGAAGCGCTCGCCGCGGAAGGCGGCCTCGTCGAGCTGGAGGTTCTGGATCATCGTGCCCATGGCGCCGTCGAGCACGAGGATGCGTTCGCGCGCGGCGTTGAGCAGGGCAGTTCGCTTGGGAGAGATGGTTCCGGTCATGTTGTCTTACGCCGCCTTCTGCGCGCTCTTGGCGCGAATGCCGAGCAAATGGCTGATCGCGAACACGAGATCGGCGCGGTTCATGGTGTAGAAATGGAAGGTGTCTACGCCGTGCTTGGCGAGCTTCTGCACCTGGCCGGCCGCAACGGTTGCGGCCACCAGCTTGCGGGTCTCGGCGTCGTCATCGAGGCCCTCGAATTTCGCGGCGAACCAGTCCGGAACGGTGGTGCCAGCGCGGGTGACGAAATTACGAGCCTGCTTGAAATTGTGCATGGGCATGATGCCCGGCACGATCGGGATGTTGATGCCGCGGCCGCGGACGCGGTCGAGATAGCGGAAGTAGAGGTCGTTATCGAAGAACACCTGGGTGATCGCGCGCGACGCACCCGCATCGACCTTGGCCTTCAGCGTGTCGATGTCGGCATCGAAGTCGCGCGCCTCGGGGTGCTTCTCGGGATAGGCGGATACGGACACTTCGATGTCGGAATGCCGTTTCTTGATGGCGGCAACGAGTGCGGCGGACGTCTGGTAGCCGTCGGGATGGCTGAAGTAGGGCGTGCCGATGCCGCCAACGGGATCACCGCGCAAGGCCACGATGTGGCGGACGCCGACCTCGTGATAGCGGTCGACGATCTCGTCGATCTCGCCGCGCGAGGCGCCGACGCAGGTCAGATGCGCCGCCGGCAGCAGCGCGGTTTCCTTCAGGATGCGGGAAATGGTGGAGTGGGTGCGCTCGCGGGTCGAGCCGCCGGCGCCGTAGGTCACCGAGACGAATTGCGGGTCGAGCGGCGCGAGGCGGTTGATGGTGTCCCAGAGATTCCGCTCCATCTCCTCGGTCTTGGGCGGAAAAAACTCGAAGGAGATCGCAGGCCGCTTCAGGTGCCCGTCTTGCCCGTTGGCTTGGCCAGGCGTCGTCACGTCAGTCATGGCACCATTCACTCCAAATTTCAGCCGGCGGTCGTCTACCTCGCGGAGACCTAAAATAGGGCAAAGGCGGTCTAGTCGACAGCCCATCAGGGATGGGAAATTGCCCACCAAGGATGTGACTAGAAGGAATTCTGGCGCAGTTTGCGATCTCATTGGGAAAAACCATCCAGAGACGTAATGTATTGATACAAAAGTGCTATTGTCGATATTGCCCTTTTCTTCGTTCCGATTTGGCAGGTGGGCAGACCGAATTTTGGCACATGGAGGTAACAATTGTCCCAATCGGGTGTCTCAGCGTACCCGCGAAGCCCTTACACGTCAGGCCTGCGCAGCCTGCCATTGCCGCCGCACAGCCCTTCGTTACGTTAACGCGCCATGATCCCGCTCTCACTCCTCGACCTGTCGGTCGTCACCACCGGTACCAAGCCCGCCGCGGCGCTGCGCAACAGCATCGATCTGGCACGCCACGTCGACGGGCTCGGCTATCTCCGCTATTGGCTCGCCGAGCATCACAACCTCGCCTCCGTCGCGAGCCCCGCGCCCGACGTGATGATCGGGCAGATCGCGGCGGTGACGAAGCACCTGCGCGTCGGCTCCGGCGGTGTGATGCTGCCCAACCACGCGCCGCTGGTCGTGGCCGAGCGCTTCAAGATGCTGGAGGCGCTGTTTCCCGGACGTATCGACCTCGGTCTCGGCCGCGCCCCGGGCACCGACGGCGCTACCGCCTACGCGCTGCGCAGCCGGCTCGACCGCCGCGAGGGCGACGATTTTCTTGAGCGGCTGCACGAACTGATCTTGTGGGAGACCCGCGAATTCCCCTCGGGCCACCCTTACAACAGCGTCGTCGCCATGCCTGACGACACCGCCCTGCCGCCGATCTGGCTGCTCGGCTCGAGCGATTATTCCTCGGAGCTCGCCGCGCAGGTCGGCATGGGCTTCGCCTTCGCCCATCATTTCGCTTCCCACGACGCGATCGATGCGATGGTGCATTACCGCAACCGCTTCCAGCCCTCCGCCTGGCGCGCCAGCCCGCATGCGATCCTCGCGGTCGCGGCCATCGTGGCCGACACAGATGAGGAGGCCGAAAGGCTCGCCAGCTCCTTCGACCTCAACCGCCTTCGCCGCGACCGCGGTCAATATCTTCCGCTGCCGAGTATCGAGGAGGCGCTGGCCTATCCCTACACGGACGCCGAGCGCATCTCGATCCTCCGCAACCGCTCGCGCCTGTTCGTCGGCAGCCCGGCAACCGTGCAGAAGAAGCTTCAGCCGCTGATCTATGCGAGCAAGCCGGACGAGCTGATGGTGATCACCGCCGTGTATGACCACGAGGCGCGGAAGAAATCATATTCGCTGCTGGCGGAGGCGTTCGGGCTGGCGAAGCAGGCGTCCTAGTCACTCACCGTCATTCCGGGGCGATGCGAAGCATCGAACCCGGAATCTCGAGGTTCCGGGTTCACGCTTCGCGTGTCCCGGAACGACAGTTATCAATCCTGCGCCTCGTTGAACGTCGCGCGGAACGGATGCCCCGGATACACGCCGACAATGCGGAATTCGCGCGAGAAGAATTTCAGCTCCTCGATGGCAAAGGCGAGGCCCTTGTCGTCGGGATGTCCGTCGACGTCGGCATAGAACTGCGTGGCGAAGAAATTGCCGTCGACCATGTAGCTTTCGAGCTTGGTCATGTTGACGCCGTTGGTGGCAAAGCCGCCGAGCGCCTTGTAGAGCGCGGCCGGCAAATTGCGCACCCGGAAGACGAACGTCGTGACCAGCGGGCCCGAGCCTTGGGCTGCCCATTTCGGCTCGCGCGCCAGCACCACGAAGCGCGTGGTGTTGTGGGCCTCGTCCTCGATGTCCTCGGCGAGGATGTCGAGGCCGTAAATTTTCGCGGCCAGGCGCGAGGCGATCGCGGCGACGGTCTTGTCCTTGCGCTCGGAAATGTCGCGGGCGCTGCCGGCAGTGTCCGCGTGCACGATTGGCTTGATGCCGAGCTTGCGGATGATGCGCCGGCACTGGCCGAGTGCGTGGACATGGCTCTCCACGCTCTTGACGTCATCGAGCTTGGTACCCTTCACCGCCATCAGCTGATGTCGAACGGGCAGAAACCATTCGCCGATGATGAAGAGGCCGGAGGCCGGCAGCAGGTGATGGATGTCAGCGACGCGGCCCGCGACCGAATTCTCGATCGGGATCATGCCGAGATCGGCCTCGCCGGACGAGATCGCTGACAGCGCGTCCTCGAAGGTGGCGCAGGGCATCGGCTCTGCCTCAGGATAGGCCTCGACGATGGCGATGTGGGAATTGGCCCCAGGCTCGCCCTGGAATGCGACTTTCAGCTTGCTCATGGTCGGTCTTGTAACAGCGGCTCAGGATTTGGAAAGGATGCTGCGCGCGGTTTCGAGGTCGGGCGGCGTGTCCACGCCACGGGGCACGCTGTCGACGACCATGATGTCGATGCGCATGCCGGCTTCCACCGCCCGGAGTTGCTCAAGATTTTCCTGAACTTCCAGGGGAGACCGTGGCAGCGACACGAATCGATCCAGCGCCGCGCGGCGGTACGCGTAGAGTCCGATATGGTGGTAACGCGGTCCGTCGCCGTAGGGAGCCGTGGCACGGGTAAAATAGAGCGCCCGCAGCCGCCGCGGCCCGATCGGCGAGCCTACCGCCTTCACGACGCTCGGGGCGAGATCCTCCTCCTCGGTGTGGATCTGCGAGGCCAGCGTCACGATATCGACGGCAGGCTCGGTAAAGGGTGGCAGCACCTCGCGGATGGTCTGCGGCGTGATGGTCGGGAAATCGCCCTGGAGATTGATCACGATCTCGGCCTTGCCGTCCGGATCGAGCTTCTGCATGGCCTCGTGGATGCGGTCCGAGCCCGAGGGATGGTCCGGGCGGGTCATCACCGCCTCACCGCCATGGGCTGTGACGACCGAGGCGATCTCCGCCGTGTCGGTTGCGACCGCGACCCGGCCGATTGCAGCGGCCTCGGCGCGGCGCAGCACGTGCACGATCATCGGCTGGCCCGCGATATCGGCGAGCGGCTTGCCGGGCAGGCGGGTGGCGGCCATGCGGGCCGGGATCAGCACCAGGATGCGGGGATCGATCATTGGGTCAAGGGCCTGGAAACGGAGCGCTTTCCGCGCCGAGAAATGGCATGGGGACGGGCTGAAAGCCCGGTCGCTTATACGGGTTGCCAGACCCGGGGCAAACCGATATCTCAATGACAAAACTCGGGGAAACAATAAGGAACGTTTTCTCCCGAGGCTCGTCCTGGCGGCCGCTTGGGCCGCCGTTTCCTTCTTGCGGTGGGGCCTGGCCGGAAATGGATTCTTTCGAACTCAACAAGATTCTCGGTGCTGTTCTTGGCACCTGTCTCGTGCTGCTCGTGACGAGCTTCACCGCCCAGGCGCTTTTCTCGCCGAAGATGCCGGAAAAGCCGGGCTTCGAGATCGCGGTGAAGGAAGATGCTGGCCACGGCAAGGAGGGCGGCGCCGCCGCTGCAGCCTCCTCGGAGCCGATCGAAAAGCTGCTCCAGACCGCCTCCGTCGAAAAGGGCGCGGCGGCGGCCAAGAAGTGTGGCGCCTGTCATACCTTCGAAAAGGGCGGCCCGAATCGCGTCGGTCCGAACCTTTATGGCGTTGTCGGCGAGCCGAAGGGCGAAGGCCGCGGGTTCAACTTCTCGGCCGCCATGAAAGCCAAGGGCGGCACCTGGACGTTCGACGATCTCAACAAGTTCATCGCCAATCCGAAGGGCTTCATCCCGGGCACTGCAATGGGCTTCGCTGGTATCCCGAAGGATTCCGAGCGGGCCGACGTCATTGCCTATCTGAATTCGTTGTCGGAGCATCCGCAGCCGCTGCCGACGGCGTCTAAGTAAGCCTCAAAATTCTCTCTTGGAATCTGCGGCCAGGCTGAAAAGCCTGGCCGTTTGCTTATCCGGCCTCGCGGCGACGTCATCGGGGCGTTTGGCCGCATCCGATAGGCCGGCTGGGCTTTCAAGATGAGCAAAAAGCAACCTACTCGGTCGAAACCTCGCCTATATTGGGAACTTAAAGGAGTAGCCTCCTTCAAGACAGGGAATGTTGATTTGGCCATTACCCGACGCGATCTCCTGCTCTCCGGCACTGCGGCCGCAGCTCTCCCCGCCCTCGGTTCCATGGGCCGCGTTTCCGTCATCGGCACGGCAGCGGCGCAATCAGCCAATGAAAACGGGCTTCCTTGGCGCCATGCTCTGTCGCTGTTCGGCGATATCAAGTACCCCGCCGACTTCAAGCGCTTCGATTACGTCAATCCGGATGCGCCCAAAGGCGGCGTTGCCCGCCTGATCTCGATCGGCACCTTCGACAATTTCAACCTCGCGGTCGCCGGCATCAAGGGCTCCCTCGCTCCAGCCGCGGCGATGATCTACGAAACGCTCATGACCCGGGCGCAGGACGAGGTGGCGACCGAGTACGGCGAGCTTGCCGAGGCGGCACAACATCCGGACGATTTTTCCTGGGTGATCTATCGCCTGCGCAAGGAAGCCCGCTGGCATGACGGCAAGCCGGTGACGCCGGAGGACGTCATTTTCTCGCTGGAGACGTTCAAGCAGCAGAGCCCCATGTACGCGTCCTACTATCGCCACGTGAGCAAGGCGGAGAAAGTTGGCGAGCGCGACGTCAAGTTCAGCTTCGACGGGCCGGGCAACCGCGAACTGCCGACCATCGTCGGCGAATTGACCGTGCTGCCGAAACATTGGTGGGAAGGCACCGACGCCCAGGGGCGCAAACGCGACGTCAGCGCGACCACGCTGGAGATCCCGCTGGGCTCCGGGCCGTACCGGATCAAGGAATTCGTGGCGGGACGCTCGATCAAGCTGGAGCGGGTGAAAGATCATTGGGGTGCCAATCTCCCCAGCCAGATCGGCACCAACAATTTCGACGAGCTGCGCTTCGAGTTCTTCCGTGACAACCTCGTGGCGCTGGAAGCCTTTAAGGCCGACCAGGCCGACTGGATCGCGGAAAACTCCGCCAAGCAATGGGCGACGGCCTACGACTTCCCGGCGGTCGCGGAGAAGCGGGTCATCAAGGAAGAATTTCCGATCAACGATTCCGGCCGCATGCAGGCCTTCGTCGTCAACATCAGGCGTCCCCAATTCAAGGACGCGCGGGTGCGGCGCGCCTTCAACTATGCCTTCGATTTCGAGGAGATGAACAAGCAGCTCTTCTTCGGTCAGTACAAGCGCATCAACAGCTATTTCGAAGGCACGGAACTCGCCGCGACCGGGCTGCCCCAGGGGGAGGAGCTGCAGATCCTTGAAACGGTAAAGGACAAGGTGCCGCCGGAAGTTTTCACCACGCCTTACCAGAATCCGGTCGGCGGCACTCCAGAGGCCGTGCGCGCCAATCTGCGCGAAGCGGCAAAGCTGCTGAAAGAGGCCGGTTTCGAAGTCCGCGACCACAAGCTGGTAGACGCCTCGGGCAAGGTTCTGACGATCGAAATCCTGGTGCAGGATCCCTCATCAGAGCGAATCGCACTGTTCTACAAGCCGTCGCTGGAGCGAATCGGCGTCAATGCGTCGGTTCGTACCGTCGACGATGCGCAGTACCAGAACCGGCTGCGCAGCTTCGACTTCGACATGATCATCGATCAGTGGGGCGAGTCGCTCTCGCCGGGCAACGAGCAACGCGAGTTCTGGGGCTCGCAGGCGGCCGACGTGCCTGGTGCGCGCAACACCATCGGCATCAAGAACCCTGCCGTGGATGCCTTGATCGAGAAGGTGATCTTCGCCAAGGATCGCGCTGGCCTCGTCGCCGCCACCCATGCGCTCGATCGCGTGCTGCTCTGGAATTTCTACGTGGTTCCGCAGTTCACCTATCCGTTCGCGCGCTATGCCCGCTGGGATCGCTTCAGCCACGCCGAGCCAATGCCGAAATATGGACGGTCCGGCCTGCCGACGCTGTGGTGGTATGACGCCGAAAAAGCGGCGCGGATCGGAAAACGCTCTTGAGGGAGCCTTTGCGCATGGCGCAGCTTTCACGCCGGCATGTGCTTGCCCTGGGTGCCGCCGGTGCGCTCGGCGCCGCCTGGCAGCGCGGCGCAACGGCATCGGAAATGCCGCCCGAGGCCCACGGCATCTCGGCGTTCGGCGATCTCAAATATCCCGCCGATTTCCATCATTTCGATTATATCAATCCGGGCGCGCCGAAGGGCGGCACGTTCTCGCTCATCCCGTCGGCGAAATCGTATAACCAGTCCTACCAGACCTTCAACTCGCTCAATGCCTTCATCCTCAAGGGCGACGGCGCGCAAGGCATGGACATGACGTTTTCGCCGCTGATGGTGCGGGCGAGTGACGAGCCGGACGCGATGTACGGGCTGGCCGCCAAATCCGTGCAGATATCGCCGGACCGGCTGGTCTATCGCTTCACGATGCGGCCGGAGGCGAAATTCCACGACGGCACCAAGCTCACCGCGCATGATGCCGCGTTCTCACTGACCGCGCTGAAGACCAAGGGGCATCCGCTGCTCATCGTGCAGCTCCGCGACATGGTGAGCGCGGAAGCGATCGACGATGCCACGCTCGTTGTCACCTTTGCCAAGGGGCGGGCGCGCGACGTGCCGCTCTATGCCGCGGGCCTGCCGATCTTTTCGAAAGCGTATTACGCGTCCCGGCCGTTCGACGAATCGACGCTGGATATTCCGCTCGGCTCGGGGCCGTACAGGGTCGGGAGATTCGAGGTCAATCGCTACATCGAATTCGAGCGGGTCAAGGACTGGTGGGCTGCCGATCTGCCGGTTTGCCGCGGCAGCTACAATTTCGACGTCGTGCGTTATGAATTCTATCGCGACCGTGATGTCGCCTTCGAAGGCTTCACCGGCAAGAACTATCTCTACCGTGAGGAATTCACCTCACGCATCTGGGCGACGCGCTATGACTTCCCGGCCGTCAAGGATGGTCGCGTCAAGCTCGAGGTCGTGCCCGACGAAACGCCGTCAGGCGCGCAGGGCTGGTTCATCAACACGCGGCGTGACAAGTTCAAAGACCCCCGCGTGCGCGAAGCCCTCATCAATGCCTTTGACTTCGAGTGGACCAACAAGACTATCATGTACGGCGCTTATGCCCGTACGGTGTCACCGTTCCAGAACTCGGATCTCATGGCGGGCGACGCGCCTCCTTCGCCGGACGAGCTGAAACTGCTGGAGCCGTTTCGCGGCCATGTGCCGGACGACGTGTTCGCGGCCCCATTCACGCCGCCGGTCTCGGACGGCTCCGGGCAAGACCGGAGCCTGCTGCGCAAGGCGCAGCAATTGCTAAACGAAGCCGGTGTCCCGATCAAGGATGGCAAGCGGGTGCTGCCGAACGGAGAGGTGTTCAGGATCGAATTCCTGCTGGACGAGCCCTCCTTCCAGCCGCACCACGCGCCCTACATCAAGAACCTGGGGACGCTCGGCATCGAAGCGAGCGTGCGCCTCGTCGATGCCGTGCAATACAGGGCGCGCCAGGAAGAGTTCGACTTCGATATGACGATCCAGCGCTTCAGCATGTCGGCGACGCCCGGCGACGCCATGCGCGCATTCTTTTCTTCGCAGGTCGCTGCGACCAAAGGCTCATACAATCTCGCAGGCGTCGCCAGCCCGGCCATCGACGCCATGATCGAAAAGATCATGGCGGCGGACAGCCGAGAAGATTTGACCATCGCGTGCCGCGCCTTCGACCGTCTGTTCCGCGCCGGCCGATATTGGGTGCCGCAATGGTACAACAAGACGCACCGGCTGGCTTATTGGGATCAGTTCGGCCACCCTCAGAAGCTGCCGCGTTATGCCAACGGCGTCGGCGCACCCGACATCTGGTGGCGTGAACCCGCCAAGGCCGCCAAGCTCGAGCAGGCGAAATAATCATGAGCGCCTATATCGCCCGCCGCATCCTCTTGATGATCCCGACGCTGCTCGGGATTCTCTTCGTGTCCTTTATCGTCGTGCAGTTCGCGCCGGGTGGCCCGGTCGAGCGCGTGATCGCGCAGCTCTCCGGCGCCGACACCGGCGGCAGCTCGCGCATATCGGGCGGCGGCGACTTCGCTCAGCGTGCACCGGGGCAAGTCGGGGCCGGTGGCGACGCTATCAACTCGAAATATCGCGGCGCGCAAGGTCTTGATCCTGACTTCATCAAGAAGCTCGAGGTACAGTTCGGTTTCGACAAGCCGGCACCGGAACGCTTTCTCCTGATGGTCTGGAATTTCGCGCGCTTCGATTTCGGCAAGAGCTATTTCCGCGATGTCAGCGTGATCCAGCTGATCAAGGAGAAGCTGCCGGTCTCGATTTCGCTCGGGATCTGGCTGACTCTGATTACTTATCTGATCTCGATCCCACTTGGCATCCGCAAGGCGGTCAAGGACGGCACGCGCTTCGACACCTGGACGTCGACCGTGCTCGTGCTCGGCTATGCCATTCCCGGATTTCTGTTCGCCATCCTCCTCATCATCCTGTTTGCCGGCGGCTCGTTCTTCAACTGGTTCCCGCTGCGTGGACTGACCTCGGACGGCTGGTCGCAGTTTCCCTGGTATTGGAAGATCCTCGATTATTTCTGGCATCTGACGCTGCCGCTGATCGCCATGGGGCTCGGCGCGTTCACCACCATGACGTTCCTGACCAAGAATTCGTTCCTGGACGAGATTCGCAAGCAGTATGTCATGACCGCGCGCGCCAAGGGGTGCAGCGAGGGCCGGGTGCTTTACGGCCATGTGTTCCGCAATGCGATGCTGATCGTGATCGCCGGTTTTCCAGGGACGTTCATCCACGCCTTCTTCTCGGGCTCGCTGCTGATCGAGACCATCTTCTCGCTGGACGGGCTCGGGCTGCTCAGTTTCGAGAGCGTGCTCAACCGTGACTATCCCGTGGTGTTCGGCACGCTCTACATCTTTTCGTTGGTCGGCCTCGTGATCAACCTGATCTCCGACCTGACCTATATGTGGATCGACCCCCGGATCGATTTCGAGGCGCGGGAGGTCTGATGACAATTATCGCGCCGACGCCGATCGAGACCACGACGCAGTCTCCGCTGGGTGAGGTCGTTCCAATCACGCGCAAGTCGTTCGCGCCTTCGCCGCTCAACCGGCGGCGATGGCAGAACTTCAAGGCGAACCGCCGCGGCTATTGGTCGTTCTGGATGTTCATTATTCTGTTCGTGGTCTCGCTGTTCGCCGAGTTGATCGCCAACGACCGGCCTTTCCTGATCAAGTTCGACGGCCGGCTCTATTGGCCGGCCTTCGTGACCTATTCGGAAACCACCTTCGGCGGCGACTTCGAGACTGCGGCCGACTACCGCGATCCCTTTTTGCAGAAGCTGATCAAGGACAAGGGCGGCAGCATCGTCTGGCCGCTGATCCGCTATTCTTACGATACCCACAATCTTGACCTGCCGACGCCGGCGCCGTCGCCGCCGACCTGGATGCTGACCGAGAAGCAATGCAAGCCGGTGGTGGAGAAGAAGGGGCTGAAGAGCTGCCGCGACCTCGAATACAACTGGCTCGGCACCGACGATCAGGGACGCGACGTGGTCGCACGACTGATCTACGGCTTCCGCATCTCGGTGCTGTTCGGCCTGTGTCTCACCATCATCTCGTCGGTGATCGGCATCGCGGCGGGGGCGGTGCAGGGCTATTTCGGCGGTCGGGTCGATCTCATCTTCCAGCGCTTCATCGAGATCTGGACGGCGATTCCCTCGCTCTACCTTCTCCTGATCCTGTCCTCGGTCCTCGTGCCCGGCTTCTTCGTGCTGCTCGGCATCCTGTTGCTGTTCTCCTGGGTCTCACTGGTGGGTCTCGTGCGGGCCGAGTTCCTGCGCGGGCGCAACTTCGAATACATTCAGGCGGCGCGGGCGCTTGGCGTGTCTAATCAGGTCATCATGTTCCGCCACCTGCTGCCGAACGCCATGGTCGCGACCATGACGTTCCTGCCCTTCATCGTGTCGAGCTCGGTGATGACGCTGACGGCGCTCGATTTCCTGGGCTTCGGCCTGCCGCCGGGATCGCCTTCGCTGGGCGAATTGCTGTCCCAGGCGAAAGCCAATGTGCAAGCACCTTGGCTCGGCTTCTCCGGCTTCTTCTCGGTCGCGATCATGCTGTCGCTCTTGATCTTCATCGGCGAAGCCGTGCGCGACGCCTTCGATCCGCGCAAGACGTTCAGGTGAGCCAATGGACGCGATCAACCAGCCTCTGCTCAGCGTGCGCGATCTCTCTGTCGCCTTCCACCAGGGCGGCGCTACCACGCTCGCGGTCGACAAGGTCTCGTTCCAGATCAAGCGCGGCGAATGCGTGGCGCTGGTGGGCGAATCCGGCTCCGGCAAATCGGTCAGCGCGCTCTCGATCCTGAAGCTGCTGCCCTATCCGAACGCCTCGCATCCCTCCGGCAGCATCCGCTTCAAAGGGCAGGAGCTGATCGACCAGTCCGAGCAGCAGATGCGGGGGATTCGCGGCAGCGACATCTCCATCATCTTCCAGGAGCCGATGACCTCGCTCAATCCGCTGCACACGATCGAGGCGCAGATCGGCGAGATGATCCAGCTGCATAATCCGACCAGCAATGCCGAGGCGCGCAAGCGGACGCTCGAGCTATTGACCCAGGTCGGTATTCCCGAGCCGGAGACGCGGCTGAAGAGCTATCCGCACCAGCTCTCCGGTGGCCAGCGCCAGCGCGTGATGATCGCGATGGCGCTCGCCAATGAGCCGGACCTCTTGATTGCGGACGAGCCGACCACGGCGCTCGACGTCACCGTGCAGGCGCAGATCCTGGCGCTGCTCGCTGAGATTCGCGCGCGGCTCGGCATGAGCCTGCTCTTCATCACCCACGATCTCGGTATCGTCCGCCGCATCGCCGATACGGTCTGCGTCATGAAGGGCGGCGTGATCGTCGAGCACGGGCCGGTCGAGCAGGTCTTCAAGAGCCCGAAGCATCCCTATACGCGCGACCTGCTCGCGGCGGAGCCGAAGCCCGATCCGGCGCCGCCGCAGCCGGGTGCGCCGTTAGTGATGTCGGCCAACGATCTGAGGGTCTGGTTCCCGATCAAGCGCGGCTTGATGCGCAAGACGGTCGGCCACATCAAGGCGGTCGACGGCGTCAGCCTCGCCGTGCGCAAGGGCGAGACGCTCGGCGTCGTCGGCGAATCCGGCTCGGGCAAGACCACGCTGGGGCTCGCATTGCTAAGGCTGATCTCGTCGAACGGCCGGATCGTGTTCCTGGGCAAGGACATCCAGGGCTTGCGCTTCAAGGAAATGCGGCCCTTCCGGCGCGACATGCAGATCGTGTTCCAGGACCCGTTCGGCTCGCTCAGCCCGCGCATGTCGGTCGCCGACATCATCGCCGAAGGGCTCTCCGTGCACCAGCCGAATCTCTCGCGTGAGGAGCGCGAGGGCCGCGTCGTCAAGGCGCTCGAGGATGTCGGACTCAATCCAGAGACGCGCTTCCGCTATCCCCATGAATTCTCCGGCGGCCAGCGCCAACGTATCAGCATCGCCCGGGCGGTGGTGCTGGAGCCGGATTTCGTCGTGTTAGACGAGCCGACCAGCGCGCTCGACATGCTGTTCCAGGCGCAGATGGTCGATCTGTTGCGGGAGCTCCAGCGCAAGCGCGAGCTCACCTACATGTTCATCTCGCACGATCTGCGCGTCGTCGCCTCGCTCGCCAGCCATCTCATCGTGATGCGCGGCGGCAAAGTGGTTGAGGAGGGGCAGGCCGCCGAGCTGTTCAAGAACCCGAAGACGGATTACACCCGAGCGCTGTTCGCCGCCGCGTTCCGGCTGGAGACTGCGGGCAACGGCTCGGTGGCGACGTAGTGCTTCACCTCTCTGTACGGAGAGCTGTCGCCCGCCGCCACGAGATTAAGCGAGCCGATTGATCGCGACGACCTCGCTGCCGGCCTGCCTGATGCGCGCAAGCGCCGGCCCGGTTGGTTCGATCACGGTGGCCATGTGATAGGCGTTGGCGTGAACCATGGTGGCCCCGTCGCGCACGATGGCAACGTGGCCCTTCCAGAAGATCAGATCTCCGCGTTGCAGCTTGTCCCACTCATGCGCCTCGAGCGCGCGGCCGAGGCCTGCCTGCTGCATGTCGCTGTCGCGCGGGCAGCCGATGCCGGCAGCAGTCAGCGAGACTTGCACCAGGCCCGAGCAATCGATGCCAAAGCTGCTTTTGCCGCCCCAGAGATAGGGCGTGCCGACGAAGCGCTCGGCGACGGCGACGAAGTCCGGCTCGCGATGATCGAGCGGGACGAGATGGATCTTCGGCAAGAACGTTCCGTCGCCCGTCACCGCGAAGGCCCCATGCTCGCGCACGATCGTGAGCTTTGATCCAAGCACCAGCGTGTCGGCCGGCGGCAGCTTGATTGAAGGGCCGGGAAACGCAAACGTCCGGAGTACACTGACGACGTGGGTCGGCGTTGCCGCGGGGCGAGCCAGGCCCGCATCCGGCAGCCAGCCGACATAGCCGTCGGCATTGAGCTGGCCCCAGGCCCAGCCTTCGCCGTTGCGGTCGTAAATGGTGACGCGCTCACCGCGCAGCGCCTCGGTCATCAACTTCGCATTCGAGGATGGCTGCTCACGCACGGCCGCGATGGCCTCGACCACCTCGAATTCCTCGCCAGTGACGAAGCGTTTCGCCTCCACCTTGCCTTGGAGATATTTCGCGGCGATGTCGCCCCGCACCGGCGTCAGCCGTGGATCATGCATAGCGCTCACTCAGCAATGAATAGAGAGCGCGCGCAGCCTGGCACTCGCCGCCCTCCGGCCGCGCCGGCTTCGCCGACGGCGTCCAGCCGTAGATGTCGACATGCAGCCAGCTCCTGGCATGCTCGACGAAGCGTTGCAGGAATAGCGCGCAGGTGATCGAGCCGGCAAAGCCGCCCGACGGGGCATTGGTGATGGTCGCCGTCTTGGAGTCCAGCCAGGCATCGTAAGGCGGCCACAGCGGCATGCGCCACAACGGATCGTTCTCCCTTACCGCGCAACGCGCGACATCGGCCGCCAGCGTCTCATCATTGGTGTAAAAAGGCGGTAGATCCGGCCCCAGCGCAACGCGTGCCGCGCCGGTCAGCGTGCCCAAATCGATTAGCAGCTCCGGCTTTTCCTCATCGGCCAGCGCCAGCGCGTCGGCGAGGACGAGGCGGCCTTCCGCGTCGGTATTGCCGATCTCGACCGTGATGCCCTTGCGCGAGGTGAAGATGTCGAGGGGGCGGAAGGCGTTGCCGGCGACCGCGTTCTCCACGGCCGGAATCAGCACGCGCAATCGGACCTTCAGCTTCGCATCCATCACCATGCCTGCGAGCGCCAGCACATTGGCGGCGCCACCCATGTCCTTCTTCATGATCAGCATGCCGCTCGACGGCTTCAGGTCGAGTCCGCCGGTGTCGAAGCAGACGCCCTTGCCGACCAGCGTCACCTTGGGATGAGCCGGATCGCCCCAGCCGATGTCGATCAGTCGCGGCGCACGGCTAGAGGCCATGCCGACGGCATGGATCAGCGGAAAATTCGTCTTCAGATCGTCACCGATGGTGCAGGCGAAGCTTGCGCCGAATTCGGCGGCGAGCGCCTGCGCGGCGGCGGCGAGCTGCTCTGGTCCCATGTCGTTGGCCGGCGTGTTGATGAGATCGCGTGCCAGCATCGCCGCGTCGGCGACGCGATCGATCTCGGTCGCGTCGACGCCATCAGGCGGCACCAGCCGGACGCCGGGCCTGTCAGCCTTGCGGTAGCGGGCGTAGCGGTAGCTGCCGAGCGCGAAGGCCAGCGCCGCCAGCCGTGCATCGTGCGGTGAATTGGCAAAACGGTAGGTGCCCGGCGGCAGCAGCCCAGGCAGGGCGCCCGGCCGGAACAGGTCGCGCGATCTGGCGCCTTCGTCCTCGAGGCCGAACAGCACCTGTGCAATTGCGCCGTCCGGCGCGGGCAGCGCGAGATAGCCGCCAGGCTTGGCGGCAAAGGCACTCGCGGCCGCGAACTGGCGCTGCGCCGCCGGCAGCGCCTCGGCGACCTGATCCCAGCTCGATTTGGTGACGAAGGTGATCGGGATGGCAGTGGGCGACGTCTCGAAGACAGAAGGCATTTGGCGGGTCCGGATCGTCAGATCAAGCGGGTCGTACGAACGGACGAGACTTCGCAGAGTTTCGGCGCCGCCGCAATCGGCTTTGCTGTCACCGTTCAGCGAGCCGCTACTCGCAGCGAGGGGGCCATGCTAGGTTCCGAGCACGGCCGCCAGATATGGAAATCGCCGGCGGCCGAGGACGCCTGCCGGGAGGATGCAATGGAATTTGTGTGGAGCGTAGTCACATTCATCGGCCAGGCCGTTGAGGCGATTTTCGGCTATGTCGAGCATCATCATTGGATCTTCGCGTTCCTTGCCGGCGGCTACGTCTTCTATCTGCACGACCGCTCCGTCCATGCGCGGTTCGATGCGCTGGACAAACGCGTCGATGAAATCCGCAAGCGACTTGCCATCGAATATTGACCGGCGGGACGAAACCGCCGTCGGGAAGCTCTCGTATCTCCCACTCGTCGGTGTTAACTGGCCGTTAGGGTTAACAGTCTATTGCTGGCGCGTTCGGCTCGATCAATCGGCTCGAGAGTCAAAGTGTCATGCGTCAACGGTTCAGTCTTGCCCGGCTTCTTGCGTCCACCTCGCTGGTCGCGGCGTTGGCCATGGGCCTCGGCGGCTGCACGGGCATGTCGAAGCTCTCCGAGGTCACGGGCTCGGTCGGGCCGCGGGCGGAAGCCGCTCCGGCCGATCCCGCGCGCGCTGCCGAAGTCTATGGCGAGCGCTATCGCGCCAATCCCAAGGATGCTGACGCCGCGCTCGCCTATGGTCAGGCCTTGCGCGCCAATGGCCAGCGTGCCCAGGCCGCCGCCGTGCTCGAGCAGGCGACCATCGCCAATCCCGGCAACAAGGCGCTGCTCGCCCAGTACGGCCGCGCGCTCGCCGACAACGGCAATTTCCAGCAGGCCTTCGACGTGCTGTCGAAGGCGCATTCGCCCGACAATCCGGACTGGCGCCTGCTCTCGGTGCAAGGTACTGCGCTCGACCAGATGGGCCGGCACGACGAGGCGCGCTCCTATTATGCGAGCGCCCTGAAGATCGCACCAGGTGATCCCGGCGTCCTCTCCAATCTCGGCCTGTCCTACATGTTGACGAGGAACCTGCCCAAGGCCGAAGAGGCGCTGCGACAGGCTTACGCTTCGCCGCGCGCGAGCGCCCGGGTGCGGCAGAATCTCGGTCTGGTCGTCGGCCTGCAAGGGCGCTTCGCCGAAGCCGAGACCATCGTGAAGGCGGACCTGCCGCCGGACCAGGCCGCGGCCAATGTCGCCTATCTCAAGGAAATGCTGAACCGCAACGACGCTCCGCGCGGGGCGCCGAAGCGGACGCCGGTCGCCTCGCTCGGCCAGCCCGATTAATCGGCCTGATCTTGGACCGCGCGCGGGGGTCTCTCGCGTCAGTGCAGCTCGGTGATCTTGATGCCCGTCGGTCCGAGAATGACGACGAACAGGACCGGAAGGAAGAACAGGATCATCGGCACCGTCAGTTTCGGCGGTAGCGCAGCGGCCTTCTTCTCGGCCTCATTCATGCGCATGTCGCGGTTTTCCTGCGCCATGACACGCAGGGAATGCCCGAGCGGCGTACCGTAGCGCTCCGCCTGCTGAAGCGCCAGACAGACCGACTTGACGCCTTCGAGCCCGGTGCGCCGCGCCAGGTTCTCATAGGCCATCTTCCGGTCCTGCAAGTAGGACAGCTCGGCCGTGGTCAGTGCGAACTCCTCCGACAGTGCGATCGACTGGCCGACGATCTCCGTGGCGACTTTGCGGAACGCCATTTCGACCGACATGCCGGATTCGATGCAGATCAGCAGCAGGTCGAGCGCGTCGGGAAAGGCGCGCTTGATCGAGAGCTGGCGCTTGGAGATCGCGTTCTTGAGGAACAGCATCGGCGCCTGGAGGCCGAGATAGGCCGCGCCGACGCAGATGCCGATCTTGACCGGCAGCGCCTGCTCAAGGTGCGCGATCAAGAAGACGTAGATGGCGGTACCGATGAAGAGCGCGATCGGAGCGACCATGCGGGCAAACAGGAAGGTGATGTAGGGCGCCTGGCCGCGGTAGCCCGCCATGATGAGCTTGTCGCGGGCGGCCTCCTGCGCCAGCCATTTGGTGAGGTTGAAGTCCTCGACCACCTTGGAGACGAGCTGCTTCGGCGACTGGCGCAGCGAGACCTTCTCGTTCTTGTTGAGGCGCTCGCGCTCGCGCTGCCGGAGGCGCTCACGCTCGCTCGCCACCGCCTTCATGCGCTTGGAGAGTCCCTCGCCGGCAAACAGCGGCATCACCAGCGTATAGACGGTGGCGCTGGCGGCAATGGCTGCCAGCAGCATGGTCATGAAGCGGACGTCATGTAGCTTCGAAACGAGAAACTCGACCATACGGCACCGTCAGAAATCGAAGTTGATCATCTTCTTCATCACCATGATGCCGATCGACATCCAGACGACGCAGCCGACCAGCATCAGCTGGCCGGTCGGGTGGGTCCAAAGCAGCGAGATGTAGTGCGGCGTCGTGAGATAGACGAGGAACATCACGATCGGCGGCAGCGAGCCGATGATGCCTGCCGAGGCCTTCGCCTCCATCGACATCGCCTGAATCTTTTCCTTCATCTTCTTGCGGTCGCGCAGCACCTTGGAGAGGTTGCCGAGCGCTTCGGAGAGGTTGCCGCCCGATTTCTGCTGGATCGAGATAACGATGCCGAAGAAGTTCGCCTCTGGGAGCGGCATGCGCTCATAGAGACGCAAGCAGGCCTCACCGAGCGGCATGCCGATCGCCTGCGTCTCGATGATCTGGAGGAACTCGGTGCGCAGCGGCTCCGGTGAATCGGCAGCGACGACCTTGATCGATTCGAACAGCGGCAGACCCGCCTTGATGCCGCGCACGATCACGTCGACCGCATCAGGCAGCGCCGCCAGGAACTTGGACTCGCGGCGCTTCTTGAGGAAACCCAGTGCCCAGCGCGGCAGGCCGAAGCCGCCAGCAAAAGCCAGGCCGGCGGCACCGAGCAGGCCGCCCCCGACGAACAGAGCGGCCGCGAACAGCACGCCCGCCACGACGGCGGACACCACCCAGAATTTCTGCGCCGTCCAGTCGAGCCCTGCCTGCGAGAGGCGGACACTGAGCGGAACCCGCTTCTCCTGCTGGCGCCGCGCCTCGAGATCCTTGAGCGAAGTCTCGACCTGCTCACGGCGCGTTCGTTGGCTCTTCTCGGTCTGCTTGGCCGCGGGCGCGTCGGCACGCGCGATCGCCGCGCGGCGGTTTTCGGCTTTCCGCTCCCCTGACAGGAGTGGATAGAGGAAGACCCAGGCGATGCCGCCGACGGCGGCCGTGGCGAGAAACGCGAGCGCGAGGACCTGCATGTTCACGACGCTGACCTCCTCACGTTGTCGGCGCCACTTCCGCGGCGTCGAGCGCGGCGGCAAGGCGCTTCTCTTCGCCGTAATAGCGGGCGCGTTCCCAGAATTTCGGGCGGCCGATGCCGGTCGAGCGGTGCCGGCCGATGATCTTGCCGTTGGCGTCTTCGCCGATCAGGTCGTAGAGGAAGATATCTTGGGTGATGATGGTGTCACCTTCCATGCCCATCACTTCGGTGATGTGGGTGATCCGGCGCGAGCCGTCACGCAGGCGTGCGGCCTGAATGATGACATCGATGGATGCGCAGATCATCTCGCGAATGGTGCGCGAGGGCAGAGAGAAGCCGCCCATAGTGATCATGGATTCGCAGCGCGACAGCGCCTCGCGCGGATTGTTGGCGTGCAGCGTTCCCATCGAGCCGTCATGGCCGGTGTTCATGGCCTGAAGCAGGTCGAACGCCTCGGGGCCGCGGACTTCGCCGACGATGATGCGTTCGGGGCGCATACGAAGGCAGTTGCGCACCAGCTCGCGCATGGTGACCTGGCCTTCGCCTTCGATGTTGGGCGGGCGGGTTTCGAGCCGGACCACGTGAGGTTGCTGGAGCTGGAGCTCGGCCGCGTCCTCGCAGGTGATGACCCGCTCGTCGTGCTCGATGTAGTTGGTCAGACAATTGAGCAGCGTCGTCTTGCCCGAGCCGGTACCGCCGGAGATCAGCACGTTGCAGCGGACCCGTCCGATGATCTGGAGGATCTCTGCGCCTTCCGGCGAGATCGCGCCGAACTTGACGAGCTGATCGAGCGTCAGCTTGTCCTTCTTGAATTTGCGGATGGTGAGGGCGGGGCCGTCGATCGCGAGCGGCGGCACGATAGCGTTGACGCGGGAGCCGTCGGCGAGGCGCGCGTCGCAGATCGGTGAGGATTCGTCGACGCGCCGGCCGACCTGGCTGACGATGCGCTGACAGATATTGAGGAGCTGCTGGTTGTCGCGAAACCGGATTCCGGTGCGCTGGATCTTGCCGCCGACTTCGATGAAGACGGTGCCGGCGCCGTTCACCATGATATCGGCGATGTCGTCGCGCGCGAGCAGGGGCTCGAGGGGGCCATAGCCGAGCACGTCGTTGCAGATATCGTCGAGCAGTTCCTCCTGCTCGGCGATCGACATCACGATGTTCTTGATCGCGATGATCTCGTTGACGATGTCGCGGATTTCCTCGCGGGCGGACTCGGAATCGAGCTTGGCGAGCTGGGCGAGGTCGATGGCCTCGATCAGCGCGCCGAAGATGGTCGCCTTGACCTCGTAATAATTGTCCGAGCGCCGGCTCTCCATGGCGGGAGGCGGCGGGGCCTTGGCAGGGGCAAGCGGTGGCGAGGCGACGGCCGGCGGGAGCGGGCCGCGCGACACCGTTGCCGCCGGAGCCTGGGAAGGCTCGGGCAACACGGCGCCGGGCTTGGGAGCCCGAAGGTCGGTGTCTGTTCCGCTACGCTTACCGAACACTTAACAACTCCATGCGGCGGCTATTTTCCCCGCAACTTCTCAATCAGGGGTGAAAACAAGGACGACTTTTGTTTCTTGGTCTCGCTCCGGCCGGTCAGGCGCTGGGCGATCTGAAGGAACATCTCGATCGACTTGTGATTGGCCGAGATCTCCGCAATCATCTGCCCGTTATTGGCCGCCGAGCCGAAGATCTGCGGCTCGAACGGAATCGAGGCGATCGGCTGGCTCTCGATCGCCTTGGCGAATTCCGTGGCGGCGATTTCGGGACGTTTCGGAACACCGACCTGGTTCAGGCAGTAGAGCGGCGGCCGGTCGTTGGGGCGCGAGGCCTTCAAAAGGTCGAACAGGTTCTTCGTGTTGCGCAAATTCGCCAGATCTGGCGCGGCCACGATCAGGATATCGTCCGCTCCGATCAAGGCGCGCTTGGTCCAGCCCGACCATTGGTGCGGCACGTCGAGCACGATGCAGGGCATGGTGGAGCGCAGCGTGTCGAATACGGCATCGAAAGCGTCGGAGCCGAAGTCATAGACGCGGTCGAGCGTCGCGGGCGCCGCCAGCAGGCTGAGATGGTCGGTGCATTTCGACAGCAGACGGTCGATGAAGGCTGTATCGACGCGATCGGGTGAGAACACGGCGTCGGCGATGCCCTGTGGCGGGTCCTGGTTGTAGTCCAGCCCGGCCGTGCCGAAGGCGAGGTCGAGATCGGCGACGACCGCATCCATCGCGAGATCGCGCGCGATCGCCCAGGCAACGTTGTGGGAGATGGTGGAAGCGCCGACGCCGCCCTTGGCGCCGACCACGGCGATGATGCGGCCGACTGCCTTGGCTTCGGGCGCCGAGAACAGGTTGCAGATCGAGCGCACGACGTCGATCGCGCCGACCGGCGCGAGCACGTAGTCGCTGACACCGCGGCGCACCAGCTCGCGGTAGAGCATCACGTCGTTGATGCGGCCGATCACGACCACGCGGGTGCCGGCGTCGCAGACGGTGGCAAGCTGGTCGAGCCCGCCCAGGAGATCGTTGCGGCCGTCGCTTTCGAGCACGATCACGTTTGGTGTCGGGGCGGAGCGATAGGCTTCGATCGCCGCCGCCATGCCGCCCATCTGGATCTTCAGATGGGCTTTGCCGAGACGGCGATCCTCGCCGGCCGACTGCACCGCGGCAGCGGTCTCTACGGTCTCGCAGAAGGCCTGGACCGAGACACGCGGCGAGGGCGCAATATGCTCATCGACCGGCGGGGGTGGGGCCTCCGGCTGCTCTTCTTGAGGCTGGCGAGCGTAGCTGATCATTTGCCGGTGTCGCTGAGTTTGGCCTTGTCGGCTTCAGGATAGGAGACCGCCGTCGACGTTCCTTTGCGATACTTCTCGAGGAGCGTGGTGCGACGCGCCATGTAGGACGGCGTTTCGGCCCTCGGCTGCTCGAGGTCCGACGGATTGTTGACCATCGCAGCGAGGTTGCGCTGATAGGCGCAGCCGTAATTGTAATAGTCCTTGTTCTCGAACCAGCTCTTGTTCTTCATCGAGGGGCCGATGTCCTCCGGCCACAGGCCGCAGGGACCCGCGACCGCGGCGATCTTGGAGTAAGTGAGCCGGATCGGCGGCAGGAAGCGCTTGTCTTCCGGCTGATAGGGGCGAACGTTGACGCCGCGCGGCGGAACGCCGGCCGCCGCCAGCATCGCCTGGATCTCACGCATGGTATCCGCGACCGGACGTGCGTTGGGCGTGCCGGATGGCACGTCGATCCGGATCGCGCCGGTGCCCTCGTGCAGCCAGGCCGAGGCGACGCCCATCACGTCGGCGCGCTGGGCGGCGGTCAAGCCGCCGCGGGCGTGGCCGACGAAGACGACGATCGAGCGGTTCTGCTCTTCGATCGCGATCGGATGGCGCTGCTTGTAATCGTCGGGAATGGAGGCGGTGACCGCTTCGTCGTGCTGGCAGCCGCCGAGGGCGAGCGCCATGCCGACGAGCGCGCCACCGAGGCGGATGGCGCGTTTGCGAAGCTGGGGTGGTCTTGTGATCATCTTGAAGTCCCCGTTCCGCTTCAGTCGGTGATGAAGCCGTAGGTGCCGCGGTAATTTCTGGCCGGTTCGGTCCGACCGGGCACGCCGTAGATGCGGTTGATGTTGCCGATCAGCTCGGCCTGCGGATCGGAAGGCGCGGCGAAGCCGTCATCCGGCCGCGAAAGATCCTTTTGCGCAACCGCGCGAACGACATAAGGCGTCACGATCACGACCAGTTCGGTCGCGTTGTTGACGAAGTCGCGGCTGCGGAACAGCGTGCCGAGGATCGGGAGCTGCATCAGCCCCGGCAGTCCGCTGACCGCCTGCTTGGTCTGCTGCTGGATCAGGCCGGCCATCGCCATCGCGCCGCCCGAGGGAATTTCCAGCGAAGTCTCGGCGCGACGGGTCCTGATCGAGGGCACCGTCAGCGAGTTCACCGACGTCGAGGTCACCGCCTGGGAGAGCGTGATCGCATTCTCGTTCGACAGTTCCGAGACTTCGGTCATCACGCGCAGGCTGATCTTGCCCTCGCTCAGAACCACCGGAGTGAAGTTGAGCGAGATGCCGAACTTCTTGAAGCTGATCTGGGTGGTACAGACATGCGTGGTCGGATCGCACGCATAGCCTGCCGGCACCGGGAATTCACCGCCGGCAATGAAGGTCGCCGACTCGCCGGAGATCGCGGTGAGATTCGGCTCGGCCAGCGTACGGATCACGCCCGCGGTCTCCATCGCGCGGAGGGTGGCCTGCACGGACGGCGTCGCGCCGAATTTCGTGGTCAGGTTGTTGCCGTCCACGAGATTGCGGCCAAGGGCCGTGAACGGGTTGGAGTTGGAGAAGCTCACCACGGAGGTGCCGTAGTTCAGGTTCGCGGAGAGGTCGATGCCGAGCTGCTTGACGATGTTGCGCTGGACTTCGGCCACCGTTACCTTCAGCATGACCTGATCGCGGCCGCGGACCACGATCGAGTTCACCACCTTGTCGGCGCCGCCGGCGAGTCGCGCGGCGAGATCATTGGCCTGCTGCGCTTCGAGCGGGTTCGCAGCCGTGCCGGTCAGGACGATGCCGTCGCCGAGGCCGTCGATCTGGATGTCGGAGTTGGGCAGGATCTGCTTCAGTGCGGCCCGCGCGCCGTTGAGGTCGCGCTTGACCGCGATGTCATAGGCCGCAATCTGCTGGCCGGCGGAATCAAAGAACACGATATTGGTCTGGCCGACCGAGGCGCCGATGATGTAGGCGCGCTGCGCCGAGCGGACCACCGCATTGGCGATCTTGGGGTCGGCGACCAGCACATCCTTGATGTCCCGCGGCAGATCGATGACGACAGATTTGCCGATGCCGAGCGAGAGGAAACGCGCGTTCATCTGGCCGTCGGCCGCGACCGGCACCACGGGACGGTAGTCGGCGGCGACCACCGGGCTGAGGGCCGGGTTCAGCGTCAGCGCGAGGACGGCCGAAAACGACAGGGCGCGAACCACTGAGGTTCGCATCGTCGCCAGATTTGCCCTGCATTTCATATCGACTGTGTTCATCGTGCTTTTGCCGTCTGACTTGGAATGCCGTAGCGAATGATCGAAACGCCGTCGCGCTTCTGCGCGGATTCGTCGAGCGTGATCTCGCTGAGCTTGACGTCGGATATGCTGCGCAATGCCAGCGACAGCGTTCCGGCCTGGCGGGCCGACGAAAGCGCCTGGGTCTGGGCCGCATTGAGCTCCAAGGTCACGGTTTTGCCGACCACCGTGTTCTGGCCGTCCTTCTCCTTCGGCGCTTGGTCGATGGCCAGGACGCGGATGTTGGCGAGGATGATCTCGGAGGTGACAATGTCCGGGGCGCCACTGCTCTGGTCCGGGTTCTTGAGGCGGCGCGTGAGGATCACATCGACGCGGTCGTTGGGCAGGATGAAGCCGCCTGCGCCGGTCTCCGGCGAGATCTCGGTCGAGATCGCCCGCATACCGGAAGGCAGGATTGCCGCCATGAAGCCGGAGCCGTCGGCCTTGACCAGCTTCTGGTCTCGGATCGGCTCACCCTGGATGAAGGGAGCGCGCGCGATCGAGCCGGTCACCTGGCTCGCGCCCTCGGGACGCTCGTTGCGGCGGATGAAGGTGGCGCTGGCGGTCGCGGCCGGCCAAGTCTGCCATTGCACGTCGTCCGGCTTCACTGTCTGGCCGAGACCGATATCGTTCTTGGCGACCAGAACGTCGACGGTCGGAAGCTGCGCGACCGGAGCCGGAGGCGGCGCAGAATTGTCCGTGCCGCTCGCCAGGTACGCGGCGACGCCGCCGGCGCCGATGGCGACCGTCAGGACGACAATGCGTGCCCTATTCATACGCTTCACTTTCCAACAAAACGCCGCGACGCTGCCGCCGCCGTAATCGGCAGTTGACCAGCTATTCGTCAAAGCATGGTTAATGAGGCGTATCTAAATCGCCTTAACGCCTGGTTTACCCGGTGCGTTCAGCGCAGTACGAGGTGAGCGAGGTCGATCGCCTTCACCCATTCGGTCTCCGGGTAGACCATCAGCGCGCTCAGTGCGAGCGCGATTCCATAGGGAATGCCGCTCTCCTTGGCGTGCAGCCGTGCGAGCCAGGCCTGGCCCGCCAGTCCGTAGGGCAGCGGCCATTGCCGGAATTGGAGCAGGAGCAGCGTCAGCGCCCCGCCGAACAGCGACGCGTAGAGCAGGAAGTTCATCAGATGTGCAAAGCCGAACCAGAGTGCGACCGAGGCCGCGACCTTGGCATCGCCGCCGCCGACCCAGCCCATCGCAAAGCAGGAGAAGGCCACGATCAGGAGAAGTGCGCCGGCACCGACATGGCTCAGCACCTCGTAAGGTGCCATGCCACCGGCGAGGGCGAGGGCGAAGAAGCCTGCGACCAACGCCAGCGAAACGCGGTTCGAGATCGTCATCGTGAAGAGATCGCTCGCGGCGGCGAACGCCATGAGGGCCGGGAAGAGCAGAAGGCGCGCAAGGTCGAGGATCATGGGCTGCGTCTTGAGGCCTGGTTGTGTCGCGGAAGCTGGCGGCGCGGATGCTAGCCGGCAGTGCTAAACAAACTGACAACGGCAGCCGGGCGGCGGGGGTGGCACCGCCGCAAGCGTGCTCACCAGAGGCTGGCAATGCGCACGGCGAGGACGAGCGTCGCCAGCAGCAGCGCAAGGCAGACCCAATAGGCCGGCGAGCTGGTCTGCGACACCGCCTCGTTCGCCGCGACGGCGGCATCGGTTCTGTACTCGCGCAACGCCACTGGAACTCGCCGTCTTCAGAAAAACAAAGGCCCCGGAGGTCCGGGGCTTTTGCGGTCGCTCGTCAAGCCGCTTACTTCAGCGACGTGCTGATCGAGCCGAACTTGGTGTTCAGCGTGCTGCCGAGATTGTTGACGACGGTGATGATGGCCAGCGCGATGCCGGCGGCGATCAGACCGTATTCGATGGCGGTGGCACCGGATTCGTCCTTCGCGAAACGCGCAATCAGGTTCTTCATGAACAAAACTCCGTCTGGATGGGATCGCCTCGTTCGGCGCTGTCTTTGACGCGACGAACATGAGAGTCGAGCTCTTTCGGTAGCGTTAATTCATTCGAGCAAACCCGCTTGTGGCGCGGTGCTTTTGGCCAGAGTGAATTTCGTCTTAACGCGGCAGTTGAATTCGGTCTGTTCCGAATGCAGCGCATGCACCGCCGGCTTCACCCTCCCTTAAATCTAGCGGAGTAGGCCTAGGCGGGACCAGCAATTCGGAAGTGAGGCGACGATGTCGAGCCTGCCCATGCAAGTCGCCCTGATGCTCGGCGAGACGATCCAGAAGATGGTCCCCGTCACCCTGGTGCTCGCAGCAATCTTCACCGTGCTCGAGCATTTCTGGGCCTGCAATCCCGGCGCGCCGTGGTGGCGCAAGCGGGAGATCCTCACCGACATCTGCTACTGGTTCTTCGTGCCGGTGTTCGCCCGCACCATGCGGATCGGACTGCTGATCGTGGGCGCCGGCGTCGTCTTCAGCATCCGCGATGCCGACGACCTCATCGCTTTCTACGACAACGGCCATGGCCCGCTGTCACAGCTGCCGCTATGGCTACAGGCCGTGCTGTTCCTGGTGCTGTCCGATTTCATGCTGTACTGGCTGCACCGGCTTTTCCACGACGGCGGCTTCTGGAAGTACCACGCAATTCATCATTCGTCGGAGGAGATCGGCTGGATTTCCGCGGCGCGCTTCCATCCCGTCAACCTCATGCTCGGGACGATCAGCGTCGACGTCGTGCTGCTGATGGCCGGTATCTCCCCCAACGTGATGATCTGGGTCGGTCCGTTCACCACCTTTCATTCGGCCTTCGTGCACGCCAATTTGAACTGGACCTTCGGACCGTTCAGATACGTGCTGGCGACGCCGGTATTCCACCGCTGGCACCACACCTCGCTCGAAGAGGGCGGCGACACCAACTTTGCCGGGACGTTCCCGATCTGGGACGTGCTGTTCGGCACCTTCCGGATGCCGGAGGGCAGGCTGCCGCAGGATTATGGCAAGGACGAAGCGACCATGCCGAAGGAAATCGGCGGGCAACTCGCCTATCCGTTCCGCCGTTAGCGCGGCGCCGACGATTCGGAAGCTCCCTTCAAACAATAGTCGGCGAGTTTGCGGAACGTTCACGAATTAAGGGCAGGTTAGTCGGGTCGGGCACCGGCTCCGCTGTCTGATCGTTTCTGCCGGTTTGTGACGTCCCGGGGGTAAGAGTATGCGTAAAGAATTGCTGCGCCGTCAGGCGCGCGTCTGCCTTCTGGTTGCGGCCGCGATGCTGGCGTTGCCTGGTGCCGGCCTTGCCGAGCCCACCGCCGATACCATCGCCGTCAATGTCGACCAGGCCAAGCTGGTACGGCTCCCCGGCAAGGTCGCGACCATCGTGGTCGGCAATCCCCTGATCGCGGACGTCACGCTCCAGCCTGGCGGCATGATCGTCGTGACCGGGAAAGGCTATGGTGCCACCAATTTCATCGCGCTCGACCGGGGCGGCGAGATCCTGGTCGACCGCCAGATCCAGGTCGAAGGTCCGAGCGACCGGCTCGTCACCGTCTATCGCGGGATCGAGCGCGAGTCCTATAGCTGCCTGCCGCTTTGCCAGCGCCGCGTCACGCTCGGCGACAGCGATGCCTACTTCAACAACACGATGAACCAGGCGGGCACACTGAGCGGCAATGCCAGCGGCACGGCCGGAGCCGGCGCCAAGACCAACTAGCAGAACCGGCGAAGTTGCTCGGGCAGGATCGCCTGACCGGCCCGGACGCTGGCGCCTCCCACGAGGAGTTCTTCTCTCCGCGCGCCCTTGTTTCCGCGTGGCCGTCCTGTCTGCCTGCCTGTGCTTGGGCGTTCGCGGTTAACGCATGCTTAATGAGGCGGTCTGACCGGAGCGGATCGCCTGAAACACTTAAACAATCAGTTTTCGCTATTGAAACGGGCAGATGATTGCCGTTGCCGGGGAATTTGACGCGATGCCATCGCCTGCACCAACGAGGTTCACGCTGCTCGCCGCGCTGCGCCGGTTTCGCGGTAACCGCCGCGGCTCCGCGGTCGTCGAGTTTGCGCTGGTCGCTCCGGTGTTTTTCGCGTTGCTGTTCGCCATCATCGAGACGGCGCTGATGTTCTTCGCGGGCCAGGTGCTCGAGACCATCACGCAGAATTCCGCGCGCGTGGTTCTGACCGGGCAGGCGCAATCCGGTTCAGTGACGGCCTGCGCCGTCTCCGGCGTGAGCAAGCCCTGCACGCAAGCAACGTTCAAGTCCTATGTCTGTAGCCAGATTCCGGCGCTGTTCGATTGCAGCAAGCTCTATGTCGAAGTCACGAGCTTCTCGTCCTTCGCTGCGGTGACGCTGCCGACCCATATCGACGGCTCCGGAAATTTCGACACGAACACGAGCTACAGCCCGGGCGGTGCGGGCGACATCGTGGTGGTGCGGCTGTTCTATCAATGGCCGCTGTTCGTCACCGGCCTCGGCTACAACACCTCCAATCTTGCGGGCAGCAAGCGGCTGCTGGTTGCCACGGCCGCGTTCAAGAACGAGCCTTACTAAGACCAATGGATCTGGACGGAACGATGCAGACGATGTCGAGAATCTGGTGGGCGGCCCGCTGCGCCGTGGGCGAGTTCGTCGCGGACAGCAGGGCGCTCGCGGCGACCGAATTCGCGGTGATCGTGCCGCTGATGCTGGTGATGTTCTTCGGCACGGTCGAGTTCTCGTCGGCGGTGGCGATCGATCGCAAGGTGACGCTGATGGCGCGGACGCTGTCCGACCTCACCTCGCAATCGATTTCGGTCGGCGATACCGACATGACCAATTTCTTCGCGGCCTCGACCGGCGTCATGACGCCGTATCCCACCACGACGGTGTCGGCGACGATCAGCGAACTCTATGTCGACCCATCGACCCTGCAGGCGCATGTGCAGTGGAGCAAGGGATCCGCGCCGCGCACGGAGAAGTCCCCGGTCACGATTCCCACGACGCTTGCGGTCGGCGGCACCTACCTGATCTTCAGTGAGGTCAGCTACACCTACACGCCGACGATCGGTTACGTGCTCAAGAACGCGGTCACGCTGAGCGATGTTGCCTATACCCGCCCGCGCCAGTCCACCTGCGTCTATTACAGCCCGGCTACGGCCTGCACGGTCTACTGATCGCAGCGCCTCCTTCCGACATGAAAAAGGCCGTGCGTTGCGCACGGCCTTTTTGATTCCTTGGCTCGCCTGAGCTGGTCCGGGGCAATATCCGGGCTATGGGCCCGGCGGGCTCAGCCTGCGGCGCGGAGGTTGTCCGCTGCCGACTTTCCGGAGCGGCGGTCGGCCACGATCTCGTAGGAGACCTTCTGGCCTTCGTGCAGCGAGCCGAGGCCGGCGCGCTCGACGGCGCTGATGTGAACGAACACGTCCTTGCCACCGTCATCGGGCTGAATGAAGCCATAACCCTTGGTCGCGTTAAACCACTTCACGGTTCCCATGCTCACTGGGGTAGTCCCTTCTAGATAGCACCATGTAAGAGCCCGCTCGCGCAGGCAGGTTAGATCGAATTTTTGGAAAGGTCGTCAGCGTGTCTGAACCGGCTGTACCGGTGGATGCTAATGTCGTCCGGCCGAAAATCGATTAATTCATTTTATCGGAATTAGGGCTTCAAAACAATCCGGAGCGCACGATTTTTTATCCGCCGCGAGGTGCGCGGCGGATCAGCATACAGACCAGAATTTTACTTCCGCGCTGAGGCGCCCGAAGACTAACGGCGGCGGAACTGGCCGCCGCGCTGCGCTCCACCCCGCGGCGGGCCGCCGGACGTGGCGGGACGCTCGTCCTTGTGGCGGAAAATCAGTCGGCCCTTCTCGAGGTCATAGGGCGACATCTCCACCGTCACGCGGTCGCCCGCGAGCGTCTTGATCCGGTTCTTCTTCATCTTGCCGGCGGTGTAAGCAACGATCTCGTGTCCGGCGTCGAGCTGCACGCGGTAGCGTGCGTCGGGGAGGATTTCGGTGACCAGTCCTTCGAACTGGATCAGCTCTTCCTTAGCCATGAATTTCTCCAGGTCGTGGACGGCTAGTGCGAAAAGGGTTTGCGATTCGGTTGACCGTTCGGCCGACTCTCGCGGCGCAAAAAGGCAACGCCTTGTATCCCATCAGGCGTCCCGGCGCTATGCGCGGAACGCTGTTCCGGACGGTCGGTTAGCGACGAATGCATCTTAGCACCGGAACGGCGGCGACGAGATGCCTTCGAAGCTTTCGGGCCAGTGCCGGGCCGCCCGTCAATATGCCGTCCCTCGCCGGGGCGTCCGTCGCCCTGCTTGCCGGCGCTGTGGTGGCGCCCGTCGCCATGCCTTTCGTCGGCACGCCGCCCGTCACCCTGCCCGTGCCGTGCGCCCTGCGGACGCTGGCCCGGGCGGCCTGGCCGACCTTGTCGTTGCTGCGGCGGGGGAGGACCGGCATCCCGGCGACCGGCATCGGTGCGGTGGTCCTCACGCGTCAACGCAACGCGGATCAGGCGCTCGATGTCGCGGAGATAGCCGAGCTCGTCACCGCCGGCAACCAGCGAGATCGCGGTGCCGTCGGCGCCGGCGCGCGCAGTGCGGCCGATGCGGTGGACGTAAGTCTCGGGCACGTTGGGCAGATCGAAATTGATGACGTGGGTGATGCCGTCGACGTCGATGCCGCGGGCGGCGATGTCGGTGGCGACCAGGGTACGGATCTCGCCCGACCGGAACTGGCCCAGCGTTCGTTCGCGATGGTTCTGTGACTTGTTCCCATGAATGGCGCTGGCGGGGATGCCCGCCTTCTCCAGTGTCTTTACGACCTTGTCGGCGCCGTGCTTGGTGCGGGTGAAGACCAGCGCCCGGTTGACCGGTTCTTCCTTCAGCAGCTTGGCGAGGAAGGCCGGCTTGGCCGAGAAGTCGACCTGGAGGATGCGCTGGTTGATCCGTTCGGCGGTCGAGGAGACCGGGGTCACCGCGACGCGGGCGGGATCACGCAGCATAGCGTCGGCGAGCTCGGCGATGTCCTTCGGCATGGTGGCCGAGAAGAACAGCGTCTGCCGCTTGATCGGCAGCTTGGCAACGATTTTGCGGATGTCGTTGATGAAGCCCATGTCGAGCATGCGGTCGGCCTCGTCGAGCACGAGGAATTCGACACTTGAAAGCTTCAGCCCGTTGCTCTGGACAAGATCGAGCAGGCGGCCGGGAGTGGCGACCAGAACCTCGACGCCCTGCATCAGCGAGCGGACCTGGCGGCCCATCGGCACGCCGCCGATGGCGAGTGTTGAGGACAGGCGGATGTGGCGGCCATAGGCATTGAAGCTGTCGAGGATCTGGCCGGACAGCTCGCGGGTGGGCGACAGCACCAGGACGCGGGCGGTCTTGGGCTGCGGCTTGATGCGGTTATCGAGCAGGCGATGCAGGATCGGCAGCGCGAAGGACGCGGTCTTGCCGGTGCCGGTCTGGGCAATGCCGACGACGTCGCGGCCGGTCAGCGCCAGCGGGACGGTCTGAGCCTGGATCGGGGTGGGGGTGACGTAGTTCTCTTCACGAAGAGCGCGTGCGATGGGTTCGGCGAGGCCGAAATCCTGAAACGAAGTCAAAAGAGGGGTTCTTTCCATGTCAAAGGCGGGCGCCCGGCGCATTCGGCGCGGCGCGCGCATAGGGTGTCGAGAAGACACCTGCGTGTTTGGGGTGTCGGATGGGCTTGGGAGATATGGGGCAAGCCAGAGGCCCGTAGGGGCTTAAGAACACGCAGCTCGCAACGACGGCTTGATTCGCAAGCAGTCTCGACCGTTCATATGGAACATCGTCGGGGCGCTTTCAAGGCGGGTTCGTCTAAACGGTGGTTGCGGCGCAGAAATAGTTGTGCCGGAAATTTAGCCAAGACGGACGATTTGCATATAAAACAGGCCATCTGCCGCTTTCGCATACATTCCCATTGCCTAGGGTTTAGGCGAGCAGATCGCGGCGAGACTTAGAAAATAAGCCGTTTTCACAGCAAAACCAACGGCTTGAGGGCTGTCTAGCCCATGGCATGGTTCTTGCGAATCCGTTAATCGCAGGCGGCCGTGGGGCCGTTTCGCAGCGTTTTTCACGTCTGCGTCAGGGAGATGATACACTCATGCTTAGCAAATCCACTCACGATATAGCGGCGTCATTTAGCCGCCGCGGCGTCCTCGCCGCGACCGCCGGGCTGATGCTCGGTCTGGCTTCATTGACTGGCGCCAAGGCCGCGGACGACACGATCAAGGTCGGCGTGCTTCACTCCCTTTCCGGCACCATGGCCATCAGCGAGACCACGCTGAAGGACACCATCCTCTTCCTGATCGACGAGCAGAACAAGAAGGGCGGCGTGCTCGGCAAAAAGCTCGAGGCCGTCGTCGTCGACCCCGCTTCCAATTGGCCGCTGTTCGCCGAGAAGGCGCGCGAGCTGATCACGAAGGACAAGGTCGCGGTCGTGTTCGGCTGCTGGACCTCGGTGTCGCGCAAGTCCGTGCTGCCGGTCTTCAAGGAGCTGAACAACATCCTGTTCTACCCCGTGCAGTACGAGGGCGAGGAGAGCGAGCGCAACGTATTCTACACCGGCGCTGCGCCGAACCAGCAGGCGATTCCCGCCGTCGACTATCTGATGAAGGAAGAGAAGGTGAAGCGCTGGGTGCTCGCGGGCACCGACTACGTCTATCCGCGCACCACCAACAAGATCCTGGAAGCCTATCTGAAGTCGAAGGGTGTGGCTCAGGAAGACATCATGATCAACTACACGCCGTTCGGTCACTCCGACTGGCAGACGATCGTTGCCGACATCAAGAAGTTCGGCTCGGCTGGCAAGAAGACCGCGGTGGTCTCGACCATCAACGGCGACGCCAACGTTCCCTTCTACAAGGAACTCGGCAACCAGGGCATCAAGGCCAAGGACATCCCCGTGGTCGCGTTCTCGGTGGGTGAGGAAGAGCTTGCCGGCATCGACACCAAGCCGCTGGTCGGGCATCTCGCCGCCTGGAACTACTTCCAGTCGATCAAGACCAAGGACGGGTCGAACGAGAAGTTCATCAAGGATTGGCAGGCCTACACCAAGAACCCGAAGCGCGTGACCAACGACCCTATGGAAGCACACGTGATCGGCTTCAACATGTGGGTGAAGGCAGTCGAGAAGGTGAAGTCGACTGATCCGGACAAGGTGATCGATGCGCTTCCGGGCATCGAGGCGCCGAACTTGACCGGCGGCGTGTCGAAGATGCTGCCGAACCACCACATCACCAAGCCGGTGTTCATTGGCGAGATCAAGGGCAACGGCCAGTTCGACGTGGTCTGGAAGACCCCGGGTCTCGTTGCTGGCGATGCCTGGTCGAAGGAGCTCGACGGCTCCAAGGACCTGATCGGCGACTGGGTCGGCAAGAAGTGCGGCAACTTCAATACCAAGACCAACAAGTGCCTCGGTTCGGGCTCCTGATCCCGATCTGACGCTCCATTGCAAGATTGGAGAGGGCGGCGATCCCGCCGCCTTCTCCACCCATTTCCGCCGGGGTCATTCACAGTGCCAGCCCATTTGTCCGCCCGTCTCCGTTCGCTCCTGCTCTCGTTGTTCCTGATCGCGTTCGCGCTGCCGGCCTTCGCCGGTCCGTTCGAGGATGCGGTCGCAAAATTCGCCAACGACGATTTTTCCGATACGGAAGAGGCGATCGGCGCGGTCGCAAGCAGCGGCAACCCGCTGGCATTGCCGATCATCAGCGCGCTTCAAGACGGCCGCCTCATGGCCGATCCAGATAGCAAGAAGGTCTATGTTACCGGCGCCGACGGCAAGTCGATCGATGCCGCGACCGGCCAGCCGGTGACCAGCATTCCCGACAGCGCGAGCGCGGTTCGCCTCAACAACCGTCTGCGCCGCAGCGTCGATGCCGCGGTCGGCGGCCTCACGCTGCAGTCGCCGGATGTCGGAACGCGCCTCCAGGCCGCGCAATCCGTGTTCAAGTCGCATGAGGAGACCGCACTCGAAGCCGTCGATGGCGCCCTCGCCAAGGAAACCAACCGATCCGTCAAGGCTGCGCTAGGCGAAGCCCGGGCGGCCATCCTGCTGTTCAAGTCGGACGCCACCGAGGTCGAGAAGCTGGAGGCCGTCGCCACGCTCAAGGCGCGCGGCGATCAGGAGGCGCTGGCGCTGCTCACCGGCATGGGCGACCAGCCGGCCTCGGTGACCAAGGCTGCCGCGAGCGCGATCGGCTCGATCCAAAGCTCGCTTGCGGTCTGGTCGATGGTGCAGAACGCCTGGTACGGCCTCTCACTCGGCTCGGTGCTGCTGCTCGCTGCGATCGGGCTCGCCATCACCTTCGGCGTGATGGGCGTCATCAACATGGCGCATGGCGAGATGGTGATGATCGGGGCCTACACCACCTTCGTGGTGCAGGAGGTGATCCGTACCCGCTATCCCGCCCTGTTCGACTATTCGCTGCTGATTGCCGTGCCGCTCGCCTTTCTCGTCGCCGGCGCCATCGGCGTCCTCATCGAGCGCAGCATCATCCGCTTTCTCTACGGCCGTCCGCTGGAGACGCTGCTGGCGACCTGGGGCCTGTCGCTGGTGTTGCAGCAGGCGGTGCGCACCATGTTCGGCCCGACCAACCGCGAGGTCGGCAATCCCTCCTGGATGAGCGGCGCGTTCGAACTCGGCCAGATCACTATCACGTATAACCGGCTCTGGATCCTCTGCTTCACGCTGGCCGTGTTCGCGATCCTGCTCGCGATGCTGCGCTACACCGCGCTCGGCCTCGAGATGCGCGCGGTGACGCAGAACCGCCGCATGGCGGCCTCGATGGGCATCGCCACCTCGCGCGTCGATGCGCTCACCTTCGGGCTCGGCTCGGGCATCGCCGGCATTGCAGGCGTGGCATTGTCGCAGATCGACAATGTCAGCCCCAATCTCGGCCAGAGCTACATCATCGATAGTTTCATGGTCGTGGTGTTCGGCGGCGTGGGCAATCTCTGGGGCACCCTGGTCGGCGCCTTCACGCTCGGCATCGCCAACAAGTTCCTGGAGCCGGTCGCAGGCGCCGTGCTCGGCAAAATCGCCATCCTGGTTCTGATCATCCTGTTCATCCAAAAACGGCCGCGCGGCTTGTTCGCGCTCAAGGGCCGTGCGGTGGAAGCATGACCCCTCACATGCTGACGCGATCGCTGGACCGCAGCGCGACGATTTTCCTCGCCGTCGTCGCGGCCTGCGGCATCCTCATCCCGCTCTCCAACCTGCTGCTGCCTGCGGGCTCGTTCCTTCAGGTGCCGACCTATCTCGTCGCGCTCTGGGGCAAATATGTCTGCTACGCCATCCTCGCGCTCGCGATCGACTTGATCTGGGGCTATTGCGGCATCCTCTCGCTCGGCCACGGCGCCTTCTTCGCACTCGGCGGCTACGCCATGGGCATGTATCTGATGCGACAGATCGGCACCCGCGGCGTCTACGGCAATCCGGTCCTGCCCGACTTCATGGTGTTCCTGAACTGGCAGAAGCTGCCCTGGTACTGGTACGGCTTCGACATGTTCTGGTTTGCGGCGCTGATGGTGCTGGTCGTGCCGGGCCTTCTCGCCTTTTGCTTCGGCTGGCTCGCCTTCCGCTCCCGCGTCACAGGCGTATATCTGTCGATCATCACGCAGGCGATGACCTATGCGCTGCTGCTCGCCTTCTTCCGCAATGATTTCGGCTTCGGCGGCAACAACGGCCTGACCGATTTCAAGGACATCCTCGGCTTCAACGTGCAGGCGGAGGGTACGCGCGCCGCATTGTTCGCGCTGAGCTGCCTGGCGCTGATCGTCGGCTTCCTGATCTGTCGCGCCATCGTCTCCTCCAAGCTAGGCAAGGTGCTGATTGCGGTGCGTGACGCGGAATCGCGGACGCGCTTCCTCGGCTACCGCGTCGAATCCTACAAACTGTTCGTGTTCACGGTGTCGGCCTGCATGGCCGGCGTCGCCGGCGCGCTCTACGTGCCGCAGGTCGGCATCATCAATCCATCCGAATTTGCGCCGGGCAATTCGATCGAGGCGGTGATCTGGGTTGCGGTCGGCGGCCGCGGCACACTGGTCGGCGCGGCGCTCGGCGCCGTCGTCGTCAATTACGCCAAGACCTTCTTCACCTCCGGCGTGCTCGCGCCGTACTGGCTGTTCATGCTGGGTGCGTTGTTCATCCTGGTGACGCTGCTGCTGCCGAAGGGCATCGTCGGCACCTTCAACGCCTGGTGGGACTCATCGAAGGAAAAGCGCACCGCCGCGGCCATTGCGAGCGCTGCGGCCGAAGATGGCGTCACCGAACCCAAGATGGCGGAGTAGCGCGATGAACGTCATGGATACCCGCGCCACCTCCGCGATGCTCTATCTCGACGGCGTGCACGTCTCGTTCGACGGCTTCCGCGCCATCAACAACCTGTCGCTGACACTCGAGCCCGGCGAGATGCGCGCCATCATCGGCCCGAACGGCGCCGGCAAGACCACGATGATGGACATCATCACGGGCAAGACCAAGCCGGACGAGGGCACTGTGCTGTTCGATGGGGTCACCGATCTGACGCGGCTCGATGAGACCCGGATCGCCGAGCTCGGCATCGGCCGCAAATTCCAGAAGCCGACCGTGTTCGAGAGCCAGAGCGTGCAGGACAATCTCCTGCTCGCGCTCAATGTCGATCACTCGGTCCGGGGCACGCTGTTCTGGCGCGGCAGCAAAGCGGAGTCCGAGCGCATCGACAAGGTGCTGGAGACGATCCGGCTCACCGACGCCCGCAACCGTCTCGCCGGCAGCCTCAGCCATGGCCAGAAGCAGTGGCTCGAGATCGGCATGCTGCTCGCGCAGGACCCAAAGCTGCTCCTCGTCGACGAGCCGGTCGCCGGGATGACCGACGTCGAGACGCATCTCACCGCCGAGCTGCTGAAAGAGATCAACAAGACCCACACCGTGATGGTGGTCGAGCACGACATGACTTTCGTACGCGAGCTCGGGGTCAAGGTCACCTGCTTGCATGAAGGCACCGTGCTGGCGGAAGGCACCATCGACCAGGTCTCGTCCAACGAGCGGGTCATCGAAGTCTATCTGGGACGCTGAGCGATGCTTGAGGTCAAGGACATCAACCTGTTCTACGGCGCGGCGCAGGCGCTGCGCGGCGTCTCGATCTCGGCGGAGCCGGGCAAGGTGACTTGCGTGCTCGGCCGCAACGGCGTCGGCAAGACCTCGCTCTTGCGCGCCATGGTCGGGCAATATCCGATCTCCTCGGGCGCGATCGTGCTCGACGGCACAGACATCACGGGCCTGAAGCCCTACGAGCGCGCGCGCAGGGGCATCGGCTTCGTGCCGCAGGGCCGCGAGATATTTCCGTTGCTCACGGTCGAGGAGAACCTCAAGACCGGCTTCGGCCCGCTCAAGCGCGAGGACAAGCACATTCCGGATGACGTGTTCTCGCTCTTCCCGGTGCTGCAATCCATGCTCGGCCGGCGCGGTGGCGACCTCTCCGGCGGTCAGCAGCAGCAGCTCGCGATCGGGCGCGCGCTGGTGATGCGGCCAAAGCTGCTGCTGCTCGACGAGCCGACCGAAGGCATCCAGCCGTCGATCATCAAGGACATAGGCCGCGCCATCTCCTACCTGCGCAACCTCGGCAACATTGCGATCGTGCTGGTCGAACAATATCTCGACTTTGCTTGCGAACTCGGCGACAGTTTCGCGGTGATGGATCGCGGCGCGGTGAAGTTCACCTGCGACCGCTCCAATCTCGACGCGAGCGAAATCAGCCGCCAGATGGCGCTGTAGGCCATTCTGCCGCGACCGGCTGGGGAGGCGGATGCGCAGCGACTTTTCAGTCACATCAACCGTTTTCGAGGCGAACCGTGCCCGCGGCGCGGTGAGCTTCGATGTTCAGGCGCGCGACGGCGTGACGCGGCGTGGCACGTTGCATGAAAGCGGCTCGCTGCGCGTGCGCTTTCCGTCGCCAGAAGGCGAGGGGCTGTCTGGCGTGTTCGTCAACACGGCCGGCGGGGTCGCTGGCGGCGACCGCTTCGACATTGAGATCACGGCCGCTGATGCTGCGCGGCTGACGCTGACTACTGCGGCCGCAGAAAAGGTCTATCGTGCGCCGGGACAGGCGGCCGAGCTCAATATCGCGCTGAAGGTCGGCGCAGGCGCGCATCTGTCCTGGCTGCCTCAGGAGACCATCCTGTTCGATCGCGCCCGTGTCTATCGCCGCTTCGACATCGCGCTTGATGAGACGGCTTCGCTTCTGCTCTGCGAGATCGTGGTGTTCGGTCGCACCGCCATGGGCGAGCGGATGGAGCAGGGCGAGTTTGTCGATCGCTGGCGGCTCTCTCGCGGCGGCAAGCTGGTGTTCGCCGAAACCATCAGGCTCGACGGCAATATCGGCGCAAAACTCGGCCGATCTGCCGTTGCCAAAGATGGCGCCGCGATCGGCACGGCCCTGATCCTGCCTGGAGACGAGGCCCTGGTTGAGCGCCTGCGCGAAGCATCGGACTCGTTCGCGGGCGAGGTCGGGATATCCGCCTGGAATGGCTTTGCAATGGCGCGGTTCTGTGCCCAAGATGCGGCGCGTTTGCGCGCTGACATGATGGCGGTGCTGGCGCGCACCGGCGCCGTGCTGCCGCGGCTGTGGTTGAATTGACGTGTTGAACGGAAGAGATTTCGCATGAACCTGTCTCCCCGCGAAAAGGACAAGCTTCTGATCTCCATGGCCGCCATCGTGGCGCGCCGCCGGCTGGACCGCGGCGTCAAGCTCAACCATCCCGAGGCGGTCGCGATCATCTCCGATTTTATCCTCGAAGGCGCCCGTGACGGCCGCACCGTCGCCGAACTGATGCAATCCGGCGCGCAGGTGTTGACCCGCGATCAGGTGATGCCGGGAATTCCGGAGATGATCCACGATATCCAGGTCGAGGCGACCTTTCCGGACGGCACCAAGCTCGTCACCGTCCACGAGCCGATCAGGTAGGAGCAGACATGATTCCCGGCGAACTCTTCATCCAGGACGGCGAGATCGAGCTTAATGCTGGCCGCAAGACCGTGACGCTGACAGTCGCCAACACCGGCGACCGTCCGATCCAGGTCGGCTCGCACTACCATTTTTTTGAAACCAACCCGGCGTTGAAGTTCGACCGCAGACGCGCCCGCGGCATGCGCCTCGACATCGCGGCCGGCACCGCCGTCCGCTTCGAGCCGGGCCAGACCCGCGATGTCCAGCTCGTCGCCATGGCCGGCAAGAAGACGATCTACGGTTTTCGTGGCGAGGTGATGGGGAGGCTGTGAGTGCAATAACGGCGAGCGCAGCGCGACGCGATTGAGGCGAGTGCAGTGATCCACGGTGAGGTGAGCGCAACTGTCGCGCTCCCTCCCCCCTTGCGGGGGAGGGGCGGGGAGGGGGGTATGCCACACGACGAAGTCTCCCGGTCGCAAAGAACCCGTGCCAAGCAATTGCGGCGGGCGATGACGCCCGCGGAGACGCTTCTCTGGCGCCATCTTAAAGCTCACCGCTTGGCTCGCCTCGGGTTTCGCCGTCGAGCTCCAATGGGCGATTACATAGCCGATTTCGTTGCGCATTCCTGCAAGCTCGTCGTCGAGGTCGACGGTGAAAGCCACGAATTCGCGGCGCGCATACGTCACGATGAGGTGCGCGACGAGTGGTTCGCGTCGCGCGGATATCGCGTGTTGCGCTTCACCAATAACGACGTAATGAAGAACCTGGAGGGAGTGGTTCTCGCCATCCTTCAGGTAGCGGAGCCCGGAGCACCCCTCTCCCTGGCCCTCCCCCGCAAGAGGGGAGGGAACGGAGAGATCGGTGTATCTGATGGCGCGAAGGAGGCCTAAGCCATGCTCTCACCCATCCGCCTCGTCTCTGAAGCTGCCGAACTCGCTGCGCGCCGTCATAACGGCATGGCGCGCAAGGGGCGCGGCAACGAGCCCTATATCAATCATCTCGCAGAGGTCGCGAACCTGCTTGCGACCGCGACCGGTGGTGCCGATGCCGAGCTGGTGGCGGCCGGATGGTTGCATGATTCCATCGAGGACACCGACACCACGCGCGAGGAGCTGGCGCAGAGATTCTCCGAGCGTGTCGCCGCCCTCGTCGCGGAATGCACCGACGACATGAGTCTGCCGAAAGCCGAGCGACGGCGTCGGCAGGCGATGGACGCGCCAAAAAAATCCGCCGGCGCGAAGCTGATCAAGATTGCCGACAAGATCAGCAATACAGCGGCGCGCATTCAAACCGATTTGAGTGCCGAGGAGCACGACGAACTCGTCGATTACGTTGAGTGGGCCACGCAAGTCGTTGCGGGCTGCCGCGGCGGCAACGCGTGGCTCGACGAGAAGTTCGACGATGCCGTGAAAGCAGCGAGGGCCGTGCTGTGACCGACCAGTTATTCAAACGCATACGGGGCTTGTGATGTCCGTCAAAATAAAGCGGTCCGTCTATTCCGACATGTTCGGCCCGACCACCGGCGACAAGGTGCGTCTAGCTGATACCGACCTCATCATCGAAGTCGAGAAGGATTTCACAACCTACGGCGAAGAGGTGAAGTTCGGCGGCGGCAAGGTGATCCGCGACGGCATGGGCCAGTCGCAGGTCACCAACAAGCAGGGCGCCGCCGACACGGTCATCACCAATGCGCTGATCGTCGACCATTGGGGCATCGTGAAAGCCGACGTCGCCATCAAGGATGGCATGATTTCCGCGATCGGCAAGGCCGGCAACCCAGACATCCAGCCGGGCGTGACCATCATCATCGGTCCCGGCACCGATGTGATCGCGGGCGAAGGCAAGATTCTCACGGCCGGCGGTTTCGACAGCCACATCCATTTCATCTGCCCGCAACAGATCGAGCACGCGCTGATGAGCGGCGTCACCTCGATGCTGGGCGGCGGCACCGGCCCCTCGCACGGCACCTTCGCCACGACCTGCACGCCGGGGCCCTGGCATATCGCCCGGATGATCCAGTCGTTCGACGCCTTTCCGGTTAATCTCGGCATTTCCGGCAAAGGGAACGCCTCGCGGCCCGCCGCGCTGGTCGAGATGATCAGAGCCGGCGCCTGTGCGCTGAAGCTGCACGAGGATTGGGGCACGACGCCAGCAGCGATCGACAACTGCCTGTCGGTCGCCGACGATCACGACATCCAGGTCATGATCCACACCGACACGCTCAACGAATCCGGTTTCGTCGAGGATACGATCAAGGCGTTCAAGGGCCGCACCATCCATGCCTTCCACACCGAAGGGGCGGGCGGTGGTCACGCCCCCGACATCATCAAGGTCGCGGGCCTGAAAAACGTGCTGCCGTCCTCGACCAATCCGACGCGGCCCTTCACGCGCAACACCATCGACGAGCATCTCGATATGCTGATGGTGTGCCACCACCTCGACCCCTCGATCGCGGAAGATCTGGCTTTCGCCGAGAGCCGCATCCGCAAGGAGACCATCGCCGCCGAGGACATCCTGCATGATCTCGGCGCGCTCTCGATGATGTCCTCGGACTCGCAGGCGATGGGCCGCCTCGGCGAGGTCATCATCCGGACCTGGCAGACCGCCGACAAGATGAAGAAGCAGCGCGGATCGCTGCCGCAGGACAAGGGCAAGGGCAACGACAATTTCCGCGTCAAGCGCTACATCGCCAAATACACCATTAATCCCGCGATCGCGCACGGCGTGTCGAAACTGATCGGCTCGGTCGAGAAGGGCAAGCTCGCCGATCTCGTGCTGTGGTCGCCGGCCTTCTTCGGCGTCAAGCCGGACTGCATCGTCAAGGGCGGCAGCATCGTCGCAGCGCCCATGGGCGATCCCAACGCCTCGATCCCGACGCCGCAACCGGTGCACTACCAACCGATGTTCGGTGCCTTCGGCAAGGCGCGCACGGCGTCCTCCGTTGTCTTTACCTCGAAGGCCGCCGTCACCGGAGGTCTTGCGCGAAAACTCGGCATCGACAAGACGCTCTATGCCGTCGAGAATACCCGCGGCAAGATCTCCAAGAAGAGCATGATCCACAACGACGCCATGCCCAAGATCGAGGTCGATCCGGAGACCTATGAGGTGCGCGCCGACGGCGAGCTGCTCACCTGCGCCCCCGCCGAGGTGCTGCCGATGGCGCAGCGATATTTCATGTACTGAAATAGCCTGTGCTGCATGCCTCGGGGTTGTTTTCCGGTCTTGAGTTCGACCCTGCCTGGTCTAATGTCCCGCCGGTATCTTGAACCCAGAAGAAAAGCCGGGAGGATTTCTCGTGATCTATGTCGTTGCCACCTTGACCATCAAGCCCGAAACGCGCGCCGAATTCATTGCAGCCGCCACCGCCTGCATCAAGGAGACGCGGAAGGAGCCCGGCAATATCGCTTATGATTTGCACGAGAGCGTCACCGACCCTGCCAAAATGGTGTTCGTCGAGCAGTGGGAGAACGCCGAGGCGCTGGTGCCGCATCGTGCCATGGAGCATATGAAGACGTTCGGCCGCGTCGCGGTGAAGTGCTTCACGGCGCCGCCGAAGATCGAGGTGATCACGCCCGAGAAGGTCGAGACACGGTAAACGGGGTAAACGCATGATCCGGGCGACGCAGGTCAGGGGGCAGCACCGCTTCACGGAAGCACCCGTGGATACGGTGGTGCTTGATTTCGACGATCGGCACCGTCGCCGCATGGCCATGACGGGGACGCGGGGGCTCGAATTCCTGCTCGACCTGGAGCATGCCGTCGCGCTGCGCGGCGGCGATGCGCTGGTGCTGGAGGACGGCCGGCTGGTGGAGGTGGTGGCGGCGCCCGAACCGCTGCTGGAGATCCGCGGCCACGATCCGCACCATCTCATCCGCGTCGGCTGGCACCTCGGCAACCGCCACCTGCCGACGCAGATCATGGCCAAGGCCTTGCGTATCCGCCGCGACCACGTCATCGAAGCCATGGTGAAGGGTCTCGGCGCCCGCGTGATCGAGATCGAGGCGCCGTTCGATCCCGAAGGCGGCGCCTATGCCGACGCCGGTCACGCGCATGGTCACGACGCCCATGCGCATCACGATCACGGCCACCATCATCACGAACGTGACCATGATGATCATGGTCACGATCATCACCATCACCACGACGAGCATTGCGACCACCGCGACCATCACCACGGCCACAAGCATGCTCATGACCACAAATGAGCCGGTCGGCGCCGCTGACCTCGCCGAGCGCGAGGCGGCGGCGCTGTACCGGTTGATGACCTGGTTGTCGCCGGCGTTTCCTGTCGGTGGTTTCTCCTACTCCAGCGGCATCGAATGGGCCGTCGAGGCCGGCGACATCACCGATACCGCGACGCTGGCCGACTGGCTCGACACTATGCTCGGCGACGGCTCCGGCCTTTGCGATGCGACGTTCCTGGTCCATGCCTATCGCGCCGCGGAAGCCGACGAGAGCACCACTTTGAACGATACCGCCGAGCTCGCGGCCGCCTTCGTGCCGTCGCGCGAACGACAGCTGGAAACGACCTCCCAAGGCCGCGCCTTCATCGACATCGCGCGCGCGGCGTGGGATGCCGATGGGCTGGATGTGATGGTCGCGGCATGCCGCGCGCCATTGGTCTATCCGGTCGCCGTCGGCGTGGTCGCCGCGATGCATGGTGTCCCGCTGGCGCCGACGCTGCACGCTTTCCTGCATGCGCTGGTCTCAAACTGGATTTCCGCGGCCAGCCGTCTCATTCCGCTGGGCCAGACCGACAGCCAGCGTGTGCTGGTGACGCTGGAAGCCGCCGTCGCCGCGACCGCCAATCGTGCGCTGAAGGCGACATTGGACGATCTCGGCAGCGCGACTTTCCGCGCCGATCTCGCCAGCCTCCGGCACGAGACACAATATACGCGGCTGTTCAGATCGTGAGCACGTTGCGTCACACTCCGCCAGGACGACGATAGGAAGGAATCAATGGCTACGTCTCACGGCCCCTTACGTGTCGGCGTCGGCGGCCCGGTCGGATCGGGCAAGACCGCGCTGATGGACCTGCTCTGCAAGACCATGCGCGAGCGCTATGACATCGCCGCGATCACCAACGACATCTACACCAAATGGGATGCCGAATACCTCGTGCGTTCGGGTTCGCTGACACCGGATCGGATCGCCGGGGTCGAGACCGGCGGCTGCCCGCACACCGCGATTCGCGAGGACGCCTCGATGAATCTCGCGGCGGTGGCGGACATGCGCGCGAAATTTCCGGGCCTCGATCTCGTGCTGATCGAGTCCGGCGGCGACAATCTCGCTGCCACTTTTTCCCCAGAGCTGGCCGACCTCACCATCTACGTCATCGACGTTGCCGCCGGCGACAAGATTCCGTCCAAGGGCGGCCCGGGCATCACCCGGTCAGACCTTCTTGTCATCAACAAGATCGACCTGGCGCCCCATGTCGGGGCCTCCCTGGAAAAGATGGAGACGGACGCCAAGCGCATGCGCGGCCAGCGTCCCTTCGTCATGACCAACCTGAAGAAGAGCCAGGGGCTCGACCGCATTGTCGAGTTCATCGAGGCCAAAGGTGGCCTGAGGCGGGCAGGCTGACCGACGCGACGACTTGGCGCAGGTGATTTTCGCCGTTGACGGGTGAAGCAGGCCCAGAGCGGCGGAACAAATTTTAGACACGGAGATTAACTACCTCCGCCTCGGGGCAGCCATTCCGGCCTGACCATCGGCCGGGCGGATTAAGCTTGTCAGCCGACCTACGTTGCGTACTGATGCCTCCTCCTCCATTATCTCCGCCACTGGGGTTCACCCTGTTTCGGCAGATGGCCGTTCGAGCGGCGTTCATATGGTCCACAATTATTGCCGACCTCTTGCTTTCGCCTGAGTAGTCGAAGTGGTCCGGCTGGGTTTCATCATCGGCTTCATCGCTTTGCTCGGAGCCCTGCTCTCCGGGCTTGCGGCCTATCGCGTTCACGATCAGGAGCTGGCGCTGGACCGGATCGCGCTCGCGCGTGCGATCGACGTTCACGCAAGCCTGGTCCAGGACCGCCTCACCGAGCGGGAGTTGCTCGCGCGTGTCGCTTCCGGCTTGTTCCGTGCGCCATCCGTGATCAAGCCGAACATGCTGGAGCCGCTGCGCTCGGCCATCTACGCCTTCAAGACCGATTTCGTGGTGGCCGGCTGGATCGCCCGGCTGAAGCCGAACGAGCTTGCGGCAGCGCAGGCTGCCATTGCCGGCGCCGGCTTCCCCAATCCGCGGATCCGCACGTTTGACGACAAGCCGATCAATCCCGCCGACGTTACTCAGCCGATCGACGTGCTGATGGATCTCGAGCCGCGCAGCAACGAGACCAAGACGCTGCCCGGCCGCAGCTACGATCAGGATCCGGTTTCCAGCGCCATGCTGACGCGTGCGCGCGCCGAGAAGCGGTCGGTTGCCTCGGATCCGATTCCGCTGCTCAGCGGCGACGGGCCGATCGGCGTCATCGTGGCCGCGCCCGTCATTCCCGAGGGGGCAACGGAGCCGGCCGGGTTCGTCACCTTTTCCTACGAGCTTGCCTCGCTGATGCTGACCAATGACGACATGTCGTTGTTCTCGGTCGCGCTCAGGGATCCGCGCAAGGACGGCGGCGAGCTCGTCGCCAACGACCAGGGCGTGGTCTCCACGCGCGCGACGGCGGCGGACGGGCTGGCCCCGTCGGCCATGCGCACGGTGAGCTTCGGTGGCCGTGACTGGCAGCTCGCCTACTACGCGAAGACCAATTCGGCGCGTCGCGCCGAGCAGACTGCCATCATCGTGGCGGCGATCGGCTTTGCGATCACCGCGATGGTATGTGGCCTGTTCGGCTATGTCGCCTACAACAACCTGCGGCTCAGCCGGGAAATCCAGGTGCGGATTGGCTTCGAGCGCCGGCTGACCGCTGTCATCGACGAGCTCAATCACCGGGTCAAGAACATCCTGGCGGTGATCCAGTCGATCGTGACGCGCACGCTGCGCCACGGCTCGGACATCGACGTCGCGCGCGAGCTCCTGATCGGCCGCATCCACGCCATGTCGAACGTGGTCTCGCTGCTCAGCGAGAGCCAATGGCAGGGTGTCAAGCTGAAGGGCCTGTTCGAAGCGCGCGCCATCCCGCATGCCGAACGCATCGCCGTCACCGGTCCCGATATCGCTGTCAGCGCGCGCGCGGCGCAGAGCCTGTCTCTGCTGTTCTTCGAGCTCGCCTCGCATTCCGACGAAGGCCTGTCGCTGGTCGGAAAGCATCCGCACATCACCGCCAATTGGACGGTGACCGGCGAGGAGCCCGACGAGATTTTCAATTTCCGCTGGGAGGAGTTCAACACCAGCGAGGCGACGCGCCGTCCCGATTCCGATTTCGGCCTGATCCTGCTCGACCGCGTGGCGCCCGAGGCGCTCGGCGGCACCGCCAAGCGCTACTTCACCGACGTCTCCTACGTCTACGAGCTGACGGCGCCGATGGAGACGGTGGTCGACATGTCCGAGCGCGATCGTACCGAGAAGTTTTCGCAGCCGGTGCGGTAGAGCGGCACTTCAGTCCTTCGGCCGCAACACCAGGTCGACCAGATTGCGCGCGTAGGCCGGCGTGACCGGCGCGATGCCAAAGACGTAGCGGTAGAACAGGCCGCCGTAGATCGCGTCGTAGAGATCCTCAGGCAGCCCCTGGGCCAGGATGCTGCCGTCCTTCTGGCCTGCTGCGATCATCTCCAGCAGCGCGTCGCGGCGGAATTGCAGATAGCGGGCGTAGAACAGCTCGGCGGAGCCGGTCTTCGAAATGCATTCGGAGATCACGGCAAGCTGCACCTTGCCGAACTCGCCCTGGAGTGCCTCGGCATAGGCCGCGGCGTGGCGGCGTGCACGCGCCGCAGGCGTGCCGGAGCTTTCCGGGGGCAGCGGCAGCATCTGTGCGGCGTGGTGGAGAAAGGCGTCGATCAAAAGCGCCTCCCGGGATGGCCACCATTTGTAGATCGTCATCTTGGACACGTCGGAGTTGCGCGCGACTGCGTCGATGGTGGTGGCGGCAAGGCCGGTCGCAGCCATCAGCGCATACGCGCTTTCGAGAATGGCGTTGGCGGTCTCGATCGACCGCGGCCGGCCGCGCCGGGGCGGCGCGCCGTCAGATCCTTCACCCTCGTTTCTCGCCATGATCTGGCCCGGTCTCCTCGCGCAACCTGCGCTCGATTCGCATAGCGCAGCCTCGGCGGCGAACCTAGGAGAATCGAAATGGGCTCCCCACTAGGCCTGCTGCCGCAGGGCGGCGGGCAGGTCCTGCCACTTCGACCAGGCGATGTAATAGGCGACCGCGGTCATCGCGGCGAAGCCGGCGAGGCTCACCACGACCTGCATCCCCACCAGATTGGGCCCCGTGATCAGGATCAGATGACCGGCAAAGGACAGGAAGACGCCGACGCAGAACACGGCGAGCCATTCCTCGCCGCATCTGATGACCGCCTGAAGCGGCTTCAATTGCAGGCCGGGATGACCGGCCGGAATGAGATGGGTCGCGACGAAGGCGAACGCGAGGAAGTGAAGCACGCGATAAGGCGCAAGGTTTTCCTTTTCCGTCGGTGCGATGCCGTCGAGGAGCAAGTTCGGCAGATAAGCGGAGAGCGCCGGTGAGTGGCGCATCAAGGTGACGGCCATCGCCAAAACGAGATAGGTCCCGGCGAGGATCCGCAACCAGGGCATGCTGCGCAACGTCCGTCCGGGTGCGCCTGTCACGGCGAACCAGCCGCCCAGCACCATCAGCATCTGCCAGCAGAGCGGATTGAAGGTCCACTCCTGATCCGGGTACACCCGGAAATTCCAATCGAACCAGCGTGCGGCAAGGTACAGCGCAACCGATGCCGCGAGCGTCACATTCGGCCGCCGCAACAGGCCCCACAGCACAAGCGGAAAGAAGGCCATCAGCGGGATCATCAATTGCAGGAGGTCGAGGTTCAGCGGCTCCTCCTGGAGCACGAGGCCGCGGATCAGGATGCGCAGCGGGTGCTCGAGAATCCCCGAGATGTTGTATTCGTGGATGAATTCCGGTGCCATCGATTGCGAGGCGACATAGGCGATGGTGTCGATATAGATGACGAACAGGACGACGTAGGCGGCGTAGAGCCGCCAGACACGTCGAAAGATGCGCGTCGCCGCGACGACGTAGCCGCGCTCCAGCGCCATCCGGCCGTGGATGATGGCGACGCCATAGCCCACCACGAACACGAACAAATCCGCGGCGCCGCTGAAGCCGAAATTTCGCAGCGTCAGCAGGTTGACGACGTTGTTCGGGATGTGGTCGACGAAAACCGACCAATTGGCGATGCCGAGTGTCAAATACAGCCTGGCGTCGGGTTGGAATGCGGCGAGGTTCGCCTTGACGGACGGTTTCATTGCGAAAAGACTTTTGGAATCAGGGGCGCCGCTTTTAGCGGCAACCGCCTGCCCATTCGAGTAGCGTTTGCGTGATGGCGGGGGACATCCGTGCCGGATGGCGCAAAATTGCGCTGCGCCTTCCTGCCGAACTCCGCCAGATCAGCTGGCAGCAGTTGCGGCGAAATTTTCTAACCCACGCTCGTCGTCACTCGGCGGGTTCGGCCGATGCCTCGTCGGGAACGCCAGCGCGGCTCGCCATGATTCCGAGTGCGACGCCACCGATCGCCAAGATCGGCAACAGCCGCTTGATTCCGATGGCGCGGACGATCTGGAGTCCCGTGGCGAGCAGCATGGGGTCCGCGAGCATGCTCTGCGCCGCCGACTTCGCGGCACGCTCGGCCGCGATCTGGGCTTGCTTGCGCAACTGCCGCTTATAGGCCCAATAGCTCACTGCTGCGGCCAAGGTAAGCAGAAAGAAAACGCCGGCACCCGCGAGGCAGGCTTGCACCGGACCATATTTCTCCAGCACCAAGATGAAGGCCGCGGCGCAGAGGAAGCACGTGGTGATGAAGAGCGCGAATGCCGCGCCTGCGGCAAGGGAGGTCAGTCGCACAGTGGTCCCGGTGGATGCACTGATCCCGTCGATGATGCGCTGAAACATGGCCTTGCTCCTCAAATCCCCACAAGCCGAGCCGCCACACGCCGGCATCGGCGGCGCGGCAGCGTCGCCGTCTCAAGATCCATTCCGCAAACCTACCGGCGCCAGGCGACGCCGATCAGGAAGCCGATGCCGAGGGCGAGCCCGACGGTCGCGAGCGGCCGCTGCGTGATGGCCTCTTCCAGCGTCTCCTCGATCGAGCCGTAGGCGTCTTGCGCAGCCTCCATCATCGCGCTGCCGCGCTCGGACATGTCGTCCATCGCGGAATCCACGTTCTCGCGCGCCTGGCGATAGCCGCGGCGAGCCTGCTTGCTGCTGGAATTGGCGAAGGTATTGAGCGCGTCGGTGATTTGTTCAGTGAGGGCGGCGATATCGCTTTTCACGGCTGCTACATCCTTCTCGAGGCGTTCTCTGGTGGCGTTGTCGGTCCAGTCTTTCATCCCGGCTTCGGCATTGGTCGTGGACATCGGGAGCTCCAAACTGTTGACGGCTGAGATAGCCGGAGAACGTTTCGTCGTCGGGGAAGTTCCGTTTGCGGAAACCGCCTCAGGCCTGCGGCAGCTGCGGCGAATCCGCCGGCAACAGATGCTCCTTGAGGATCAGGCCGACAATCAGGAGCGGCGACGACAGGAACGCGCCCATCGGGCCCCACATCCAGGTCCAGAACGCGAGCGCGAGCAGGACCGCAAGCGCGTTCAGGGCCAGCCGCCGGCCGATGATGGTCGGCGTGATGAAGTGCCCTTCCAGGAAGGTGAGGCCGCCGAAGGCGAGCGCCGCCATGAGGGCACCGCTGATCGTCGGGAAGGCGACCAGCCCAACGACGACCAGCACGGCGAACATCGCGACTGGCCCGATGATCGGGATGAAATTGAGCGTTGCCGCCAGCGCGCCGAGCCCGGCTGGATTGGGCATGCCGGTGAGCGCGCAGATCAGGCCGGTGGCGACGCCGACGCCGACATTGATAAGAGTGACGGTCAGCAGGTAGTTGCCGAGATGGACCTCGATCTCGTTGAGAATACGCAGCGTGCGCAGCCGCGCGTCGTGATCGCTGAAGGTCATGATCATGGCCCGGCGCAGGTCGCGCCAGCTTGCGATGAACAGAATGAGGGTGACGAAGAACAGCAGAAATTCAGTAAAGGTCGGTGACAGGAATTCCAGCGTCGGTTGCACCCACTCGACCTTCGGCATCTGGAAGCTCGGGAACGCCTCCGAGCCGCCGACCATGCCTTGCAGCTCGCGCCACAGCGCCAGCGGCCGGTCGAACACGTGCAGCTTGTCCCTCAATTGCGCGCCGAGCTCCGGCAGGCGCGTGCTCCACTCCATAATCGGTGAGGCGATCAGCGCCAGGGCGAAGGCAACCACCGCGGTCCCAGCGACCACGATCAGGACGGCGGCGAGCGCGCGTGGCACCTTGCATCGCTCCAGGAAGCTCGCCGCCGGCGACAGCATGGTGCCGATCACGAAGGCCATTACCACGGGCAGGAAGAACGCTCTTCCGACATAGAGTACGGTGACGACCGCAATCAGCAGCAGGCCTGCGAGCGCGAAAGCGACGAACTCGGTGCGGCGGATGACCGGCGGCAGCTCGCTATGGCTGTCGGGAAGCGGTTCACCTTCGCTTTTGCCGGGAAGCAGACGTTCGCTGGGAAGGACGCGCACAATATCTCTCCCGCACGGAAACCGCGATCCGCGCGCCCATTTACGGGATGAGAACGCGCGATCGCGGTAGCAGTTCCATCGCGCCTTCGTGAAGAAACGCTCGCTTGACTGTGACGTCGCGGCCGCGCTCCGCGCCGGAACTTAGATCGGTCCGATGGCGTTGCTTGGCTGGCGCATCACCCGGATGCACACATCCAATGGGGCAGCACATGACAAGCTTCTCTCTCGTCCGCCGCTTCTCGCCGCGTGCCGTCACTGCGTTTGCCTTCGCGACCGTTCTGTTCACCGTGCCCTTTGGCAGCGCGAGTGCGCAAACCCTCGGCTTTGCGCCGATCCGGCCGCAGTCGTATCCGCAGGATCAGAGCTATTCACAGGGCTATGGAAGCGAGGCGCCGCAAGCCGCCGACGAAGATGCCCAGCTGCCCGACCGGCTGCGCAGGCAGATCGTCAGCTTCGACAGGAGCGAGCCGGCCGGCACCATCGTCATCGATACCAACAACACCTATCTCTACTACGTGCTCGGCAATGGCCGCGCCATTCGTTATGGCGTTGGCGTCGGCCGCGAAGGCTTTACCTGGTCGGGCGTGCAGAGCGTCAGCCGTAAGGCGGAGTGGCCGGACTGGCATCCGCCGGCCGAAATGATCGCGCGCCAGCCCTATCTCCCGCGTTTCGTCGCGGGCGGTCCGGGTAACCCGCTCGGAGCCCGCGCGATGTATCTCGGCTCGAGCGAATACCGCATCCACGGCACCAACGATCCCAGCACCATCGGCAAGTTCGTCTCGTCCGGCTGCATCCGCATGACCAACGAGGACGTCATCGATCTCTTTAACCGCGTCAGTGTCGGCGCCAAGGTCGTGGTGCTGCCGAAGAACGCGCCTCTGATGGCGAAAGGCGGCGGCGATTCCGTGCGCAAGCGTCCTGCGGTGACCGCGTTGCCTTCGGGGCGACAGGCGCTGAACATCACGACGTCGGCCCTGAATTAGGATTGAGCGAGGTCAGATGTGTAAATGCTCGATTGGCAAGCTGACTGGCGGTGCGGCGGCCGTGTTCACAATCATCTCTCTCGGCCTCGCACTGACGCCGCCGGCGCATGCGGAGGACTTTTTCTCGGCGTTGTTCGGTGCGTTCGGCGCGCGGCCTCCGCAGATCCGGACGCCGTTCCCGAACGATGACATGCCGCGATACGACGTGCCGCGCCAGCGAGCCGCCTATGGCGGCGGCACCGCCTATTGCGTGCGCGGATGCGACGGCCGCTATTTTCCGGCGCAAGGAACGGATGCCGAAAGCAAGGCGAAGTCCTGCAAGAGCTTCTGCCCGGCGTCCGAAACCTCGCTGGTCTACGGCAGCAATATCGACGAGGCCACGACGGAGAACGGAAAGTCCTATTCCGATCTGCCGAACGCCTTCCGTTACCGCAACGAGATCGTCGTGGGCTGCACTTGCAACGGCAAGGATCCGGCTGGCCTCGCCCAGGTCAAGATCGAGGATGATCCCACCTTGCGCAAGGGCGACATCGTCGCCGGGGCCAACGGTCTCGTGGTTGCCAACCGCAATGCCAACGACCGCCGCGGCGTCGCGATGAATTTCTCGCCACTGCCGGAATCGGTGCGCGCCAGATTCCGTCAGGTGCCGGTGGTGGCGAAGGAGTAGGGGAGCCGTTGAGTGAGCGGCGCCGCTGGCGCCTCAATCTCCGCCGTCGAGCGGTGGCATCGGCAATCGCACGTCGCTCGGCGCGAGCGCACAGATATCTGAGAGCGAAAGGTGAAACCTCGGGCCGCGACCCGATTGTAGAGCTACGTAATCCCTTAGAATTTGCAGTGGGTTGCGGCAATGGAACCAGAGCGAGAGACTGGCGTTAAGTCCTCATTGGAAATTTGCCTGAAGGGGGGTCCTCACGATGCTGGTCGGCGTACTCGTCACCTTTCTCGTCGTTATTCTCGTCCTTTATCTCATCAACATGCTTCCGATGGACGGTCGCGCCAAACAGATCGCGCGCGTGATCGTCATCATCATCGGTATCGTGTCGCTCTTGAAATATCTTGCGGTGTTTTAGCGGGCCTCCGAATATTCCAACAAAAAAGCCCCGGCTTGGGCCGGGGCTTCTTTCGTGCTGCCTCAATGCAGCGACTTGAGCCAGTCGTCGACGTCCTGACGAACTTGGTCCTTGGCCTTGCCATAGCGTTCCTGGAGCCGGCCCTCGAGCTGCTCGCGGCGTCCCTCGATCGAGCTGAGGTCGTCGTCAGTGAGCTTGCCCCATTTCTCCTTGGCCGATCCCTTGAACTGCTTCCAGTTTCCTTCGATGCGATTCCAGTCCATGACCATCTCCATCGCGTTGATGGCCCTACAACGCAAGCAGCGCGCAGCCGTTCCGCTGCGCGCCGGGACGGTTTCGCCCTTCGAACCGAGCTATTTAACCCGCTGCCTTCGCCTCGCGGCGGCGCGCGGTGAGGATGTACTCGGTGTAACCGTTCGGCTGCTCGCGGCCCTTGAAGATGAGGTCGCAGGCTGCCTTGAAGGCGACGCCGTCGAAGGCGGGCGCCATCGGCTTGTAGATCGGATCGCCTGCGTTCTGCTTGTCGACGACGACGGCCATGCGCTTCAAGGATTCCATCACCTGCGCTTCGGTGATGACGCCCTGGTGCAGCCAATTGGCGAGATGCTGGCTGGAAATGCGTAAAGTGGCGCGGTCTTCCATCAGGCCGACATCGTGGATGTCGGGCACCTTCGAGCAGCCGACGCCCTGGTCGATCCAGCGCACCACATAGCCCAAAATACCTTGGCAATTGTTGTCGATCTCCTGCTTGACGTCGTCAGGCGCCCAGTTCGACTTCGACACCGGGATGGTGAGGATGTCCGACAGTTTTGCGCGCGGGCCGCCCTTGGCCAGTTCCTCTTGGCGCGCGATGACGTTGACTTGGTGATAGTGCAGCGCGTGCAGCGTCGCCGCCGTCGGCGAGGGCACCCAGGCGGTGGTGGCCCCGGCCTGCGGGTGGCTAAGCTTCTGCGCCAGCATGTCCGCCATCTTGTCGGGCGCGGCCCACATGCCCTTGCCGATCTGGGCATGTCCGGGCAGGCCGTCGATCAGGCCCATGTCGACGTTCCAGTCCTCATAAGCCTTGATCCAGGCCTGCGCCTTCATCTCGTTCTTGCGGATCATCGGGCCCGCTTCCATGGAGGTGTGGATCTCGTCGCCGGTACGATCGAGGAAGCCGGTGTTGATGAACATGATGCGCTTGGACGCGCGCTGGATGCAGGCCTTGAGGTTGACGGTGGTGCGCCGCTCCTCGTCCATGATGCCGACCTTGAGCGTGTTCTCGGGCAGGCCCAGCATCTTCTCGACACGGTCGAAAATCTCGCAGGTCAGCGACACCTCGTCGGGGCCGTGCATCTTCGGCTTGACGATATAGGCCGAGCCGGTGCGGCTGTTCCTGACCTTGGAATTGCCCTTGAGGTCGTGAATGGCGAGCAGGCCCGATACGGCGGCATCGAGCAGGCCCTCCGGAATCTCCTCGCCCTTCTCGTCCAGCACCGCGTCGGTGAACATGTGGTGACCGCAATTGCGCATCAGGAGCAGGCTGCGGCCGTGCAGCTTGAGCTCGCCCTTGCCATCGGGCGTCCTGTAGCTGCGGTCCGCGTTGAGCGAGCGCGTCAGCGTCTTGCCGCCCTTCTCGAAATCGGCCGACAGCGTGCCGTTCATCAGGCCGAGCGTGTTGCGGTAGACCAGCACCTTGTCCTCGGCGTCGACCGCGGCGACGGAGTCCTCCATGTCGAGGATGGTGGAGACCGCGGCCTCCATGATCATGTCGGCGACGCCGGCCGGATCGTCTTTCCCGATCGCGCTGCTGCGGTCGATCTTGACCTCGACGTGCAGGCCGTTGTTGACGAGCAGCACGGCGGACGGTGCGGCCGCATCGCCCTGGAAGCCTGCGAACTGCGCCGCGTTCTTCAGCGCGGTGGCGTTGCCGCTCTTCAGTTTCACCGCGAGCTGGCCCGCGACGACGCTATAGGCCGTGACGTCGGTGTGGCTGCCGGTCGCGAGCGGCACGGCGGTATCGAGGAACGCCTTGGCCTTGGCGATCACCTTGTCGCCGCGCGCCTTGTTGTAGCCTTTGCCGCTCTCGGACGGATCATGCGGAATCGCGTCGGTGCCATAGAAGGCATCATAGAGCGAGCCCCAGCGCGCATTCGCAGCGTTCAGCGCATAGCGCGCATTGGTGAGCGGCACGACGAGCTGCGGACCGCAGATCTTGCCGATCTCCTCGTCGACATTGGCGGTCTCGACCTTCTGCGTCGCCGGCTCTGGAACGAGATAGCCGATCTCCTTCAGGAAGGCGGTATAGGCATTGAGGTCGAACGCCTTGCCCTTGTTGGCCCGGTGCCAGTCGTCGATCTTGGCCTGCAACGTGTCGCGGAACGCGAGCAACGACCGGTTTTTCGGCCCCAGCTCCTTGATGATGCCGGCAAGCCCGGCCCAGAACGCATCCGGCGCGATCCCTGTTTTCGGGGCCGCTTCCTTGGCGATGAAATCGAACAGGACGGGAGCGATCTTCAATCCGTGGGCATCGACGCGTTTCATGATGGGCTTTCTGTTGGAAATGGCTGTTTTTGGCTGCTTTTCACCCGTCAGCAGCAAAATGCGCCCATAGGGGCAGCTTTCGGGGGCCTATTAGCCCCAAAATCAAGGCCGTGAGAAGACCCCCGGGCCTTTGTCAAATGTCAAGGTGAGTTGGGCTCAGCGCACCGCTGTCATTCCCCGCGAAAGCGGGGAACGCCGCGGCTTCTCCGTATCCAGCGCTGTCTCTGGAAGGCTGGGTCGCCCGGTCGAGCCGGGCGACGACAGCATTCAAATATTCGCGGCGAGGTCCACGACTTCGTCGAACAGCACGCCGGTGGTCTTCAGCATCTCTTCGATCGCATCTGCCGCTTCGGCGACCGTCCGCGTCGATGTATCGATCACAAGCTCGGCCCCCTGCGGCGCCTCGTAGTCGTTGCCAATGCCGGTGAACGAGGCCAGCGTGCCGGCGCGGGCCTTCTTGTAGTGACCCTTGGGGTCGCGCTCCTCGCACACTTCAGCCGGCGTTGCGACATGGATCTCGCGGAACGCGGTGTCGGCGATCCGGCGCGCGGTGGCGCGATCCTCGCGCGCCGGTGAGATCGCCGCGACGATTGCGATATGGCCGTTGCGGGCGAGGTGGGTGGCGACTTCCGCAAGGCGGCGGATGTTCTCGCTGCGATCAGCGGCGGAGAAGCCGAGATCGCTGTTGAGCCCGGCGCGCAGCGTGTCGCCGTCGAGCAGGACCGGCGAGCCGCCATTGCTGAACAGGCGCCGCTCCAGCGCTTTCGCCAGGGTCGATTTGCCGGAGGCGGGCAGGCCGGTGAGCCAGACCACGGCGCCGTTGTGGCGGTAGCGCGCGGAGCGCTCGTCCGAGCGCAGCGCCGATTCCACCGGCACGATGTCGACCGGCATGGCGCGCTGGCCGGCGTCGACCGACAGCACTAGGCCGCCGCCGGCGATGCGCCCGGAAACCTCGATCACGAGCCGGCCGGTGCGCGGATTCTCGGTAGAGGGATCCGTTGCGATCGGATTCGAAAGCGAAATGTCGATCTCGCCGACGTGGTTGCGGCCGATCGCCTTGTTCTCGACACTCGACAATTCGCCGGGATCGACCGCCTTTTCGATCGCGACCACGGTGGCGCGGCTTTCCTTCGGCCCGCAGCGGACCAGGAGCTGGTCGCCCTTGGCGAGCGGCTTGTCGTGCAGCCAGAAGATGCGCGCGCGCAGCCGCCGCGTCTCGCGCGGTGCGCTGCCTGCATGCGCGATGATGTCGCCGCGCTCGAGGAACAATTCGCGGTCGAGCGTGATGCCGACCGAGCGGCCGGCGCCCTGCCGGCCCGCGACCGGCGTCACCGGCCAACTCTCGACAGTCTTGATCTTTGCGATCTTGCCGGCCGGCATGATCACGATCTCGTCGCCCGCAATGAGGGTGCCGGATTCGATCCGGCCCGCGACGATGCGGCGGTCATCGAACTTGTAGATCGCCTGCACCGGCAGGCGCAGCGCCAGCGCTTCCAGCGGCCGCGCCGGTTCAAGCCCGTCGAGCGCCTCGACCACCGTCGGGCCCTTGTACCAGCCGATCCGGTCGGTGCGCATCGCAACGCCGTCGCCGTCGCGGGCGGAAATCGGGATCACCGCCGTCGGCGTCACGCCGAGGCCGCTCAGATGTGCCGAGATCTCGTCGCTGATGTCCTTGAAGCGCTCGGCGGAGAAGTCGACGCGGTCCATCTTGTTGACGACGATCGCGACCTGCTTCACGCCCAAGAGATGCAGCAGATAGCCGTGGCGCCGGGTCTGGTCGCGCACGCCTTCGAGCGCGTCGATGATCAGCACCGCGCCGTCGGCCTGCGAGGCGCCGGTAATCATGTTGCGCAGGAATTCGGCGTGGCCGGGTGCGTCGATCAGCACGATATCGCGCGAATTGGTGCGGAAGCGGATCTGCGTGGTGTCGATGGTGATGCCCTGATCGCGCTCGGTCTGGAGCGCATCGAGCAGAAACGACCATTCAAACGGCATGCCGCGCCGCGCGCTGACGGCTTTCAGCATTTCGAGCTTGCCCTCGGGCAGGCTGCCGGTCTCGTGCAGGAGGCGGCCGACCAGCGTCGACTTGCCGTGGTCGACATGGCCGACGATGACGATGCGCACTTGCGGACGCGTGGTGCCGTTCGGAGTGGCCGGCGAAGCCGTGGTGACGATCATGTTCATGCGACGCTCGCGTCCTTGGGAATCAGAGATAGCCGGCGACGCGCAGGCGCTCGAAAGCGTCCTCGGTCTCGTGGTCGAGCGCGCGTCCCGCGCGCTCCGGCACCTTGGTCTGTTCGAGCTCGATCAGGATCTCGTCGATACTCGAGGCGGTCGAAGCGACCGGATTGGTGATGTCCTGATCGCCCAGCGAGCGATAGCGCTTGCCGTCCTTGGCGAGATACAGCGGGATGATCGGGATGTTCTCGCGCTTGGTGTAGGCCCAGATGTCGGCCTCGGTCCAATGCAGGATCGGGTGGATGCGCAAATGCGCGCCTTGCGGCGGCGAGGCATTGAAATGATCCCAGAACTCCGGTGGCTGGTCGCGCACGTCCCAATTGCCTTCCAATCCGCGCGGCGAGAACACGCGCTCCTTGGCGCGCGTCGCCTCCTCGTCGCGGCGAATGCCGGCGATCAGGCCGTCAAAGCCGTACTTTGCGAGCGCCATCTTGAGGCCTTCGGTCTTGCGCGCGGCGGAGCGTGCGGCCGGCGGCAGCGTCGGGTCGACGGCGTCGATCGGCGGGCAGGGCTCGACGCGCAAATCGAGATCCCACTCCTTCCCGTAGTGATCGCGGAAGCGATACATCTCGGGAAACTTCTTGCCGGTGTCGACATGAAGGGCGGGGAACGGCATTTTGCCGAAGAACGCTTTCCGCGCCAGCCAGATCATGACATTGGAATCCTTGCCGAGCGACCACAGCAGGGCGATCTTCTTCAGACGGGCGAAGGCCTCGCGGAAGATGTAGACGCTCTGCGCCTCGAGTTGGTCGAGATGATCCATGCTTGGGGCAAGCTCGGCAGAAAATTCTTGCGCGCGCACGCGCTCGGCCAGCGCCGGATTGCTCAGTCGATCAGCAGCGGAATCGTCCTTGAGAAGATGCATCTCTGCCACTTTGCGTTTGGAGGCGAAAATTCTATAGTCGCACTGCCGAAGAGAAGAAAAAAATTTCTCTTTGCGCGCTCGAAACGAGACATATATAGAAAATAATTCCAGTCAACCCCGTTTGTGGGGAAGCGAGTATCGCATGCGGTTCTTGCCGGTGTTTCTCGATCTCAAGGCCGGTCCGGTGGTCCTCATCGGCGCGGGCGAGCTTTTGCGCGCCAAGCTGCGCGTGCTCGCCGCTGCCGGCGCGCGCATCCGCGTGCATGCGATCGACGGCGATCGTGATCTGAGCCTCAGCTCCGAGGAGGCAGCGCGTGTCGAAATCATGTCCGGCGATCCGCTTACTGCCGATCTCTCAGGCATCATCGCGATCGTCTGCGCAGGCGCGGGTGATGTTGGTGTGGCGATGTCGGTTCGCGCCAAGGCGCTGGGTTTGCCTGTCAACGTGATGGACGATCTCGAACATTCCAGCTTCATTTTCCCCGCGATCGTCGATCGCGGGGATGTCGTGGTCGCGGTTGGCACCGGCGGTACCTCGCCGGTGGTGGCGCGGCGCCTGCGCGAGAAGATCGAGGCGCTGCTGCCCGCCCGCATCGGCGAGCTCGCCGAATTCATCGGCGGCTTCCGCAAATCCATCAACGAGCGCATCGCTGAATTTCCGCTGCGCCGCCGCTTCTGGGAGCGTGTCATTGACGGGCCGATCGGCGCCGCCGTGCTCGCCGGCCGCAAGGCCGAGGCGGACGCTGCGCTAAAGGCTATCGCCGATCCCGCCGCCTTCGCGCGTGCCGACAAGCCGGAAGGCTCGGTCGCGCTGGTCGGGGCAGGCCCCGGCGATCCCGATCTTCTCACCATCAAGGCGCTGCGCGCGCTGCAGGACGCCGACATCGTCTTCCACGACGAGCTGGTCTCGCCTGAAGTTCTCGACCGCATCCGCCGCGATACCACGCGTGTTGCCGTCGGCCGCCGTGTCGGCAAGCCCGGCATCGGCCAGGACGCCATCAACAAGCGCATGATCGAGGCCGCGCAATCCGGTCAGCGCGTGGTGCGACTGAAGGGCGGCGATCCCTTCGTGTTCGGCCGTGGCGGCGAAGAGATCGAAGCCCTGCGCGCCGCCGGCGTCGCCTATTCGATCATTCCCGGTATCACCGCAGGTCTCGGCGGTGCCGCCGATTTCGAGGTGCCGCTCACCTACCGTCATGAAGCAACCCGCATCACCTTTCTCACCGCGCACAAGGCGCGCGACGCGGAAGTCGTGGACTGGTCGACGCTGACCGACGCCAAGATGACTGTTGTGGTCTACATGGGCGCGACCGCCGCGCCCGCCATACGCGCCGGCCTCTTCGCCGCCGGCCGTTCGCCGGAAACTCCGGTCGGCGTGTTCGCCCGCGTCACGCGCCCCGATGCGCAAGGCGTGATCGGCACGCTGCGCGATCTGCCCGAGCTCGTGCGGCGGACCAATGGCGGTCCTGCCATTCTCATCATCGGCGAGGTGGTCCGGCATGCCGGCTCGCTTGGCCGCCAAACTCCCAAGAAAACCCCAAAGCAAATCATCTCTGACCTCCTGGATGCAGCCGAATGACCTCCCCGCTTGAACAGAAGAAGATCAAAATCGCTGGCCCCTCGGTCGTGACCGCCAACCGCACCTGGGATGGCATCGTGGTTTACCGCACCGCCGCCAAGAGCTGGTCCGCGGACCTCTCGGAAGCCGCGATCGTACGCAACTCCGACGAGGCGAAGGCGTTGCTTGCGGAGTCCGTTGCCGATGACGTCGGCGCGATCGGTCCCTATATCGCGCCCGTGCAGGTCGGTGCGGACGGCAAGGTCCAGCCCGGCAATCTGCGCGAACAGATCCGCCGCTCCGGCGTCACCATCGGACAGCCCGCCCAGGTTTAAGGCGCTCTCTTATGTATGCTTACGACGAAATCGATCGCACGCTCGTCAATGAGCGCGTCTCGGAGTTCCGCGACCAGGTGAAGCGCCGCCTGTCCGGCGAGCTCACTGAGGACGAGTTCAAGATCCTGCGGCTCCAGAACGGCGTCTACCTGCAACTGCACGCCTACATGTTCCGGGTCGCGATTCCCTACGGCACGCTGGCGACGAACCAGCTGCGGGCACTCGCCCATGTCGCGCGCAAATACGATCGCGGCTACGGCCATTTCACCACGCGGCAGAACATCCAGTTCAACTGGATCAAGCTCGCCGAGCTGCCGGATGCGCTGGCTGACCTCGCCAAGGTCGGCATCCATGCGATGCAGACTTCCGGCAACAACATGCGCAACGTCACCTCGGACCAGTGGGCCGGCGTCGCGCCCGGTGAGATCGAGGATCCCCGTATCTGGTCGGAGCTGATCCGCCAGCACACCACGCTGCATCCGGAATTCTCGTTCCTGCCGCGCAAGTTCAAGATCGCGATCACCGCGTCCGACCACGACCGCGCCGCGATCAAGATTCACGACATCGGCCTGAGGCTGATCAAGAACGAGAAGGGCGAGACCGGCTTCGAGGTTCTGGTCGGCGGTGGCCTCGGCCGCACGCCGTTCATCGCCAAGACCATCAAGCACTTCGTGCATGGCCGCGACATCCTCAGCTACATCGAGGCGATCCTACGCGTCTACAACCAGTACGGCCGCCGCGACAACATCTACAAGGCGCGCATCAAGATCCTGGTGCACGAGCTCGGCATCGAAAAGTTCTCTCGCGAGGTCGAGGACGAGTGGCAGCACATCCGCAACCCCTCGCTCCAGATCGACGACGAGGTGATCGAGGACATCCGCTCGCGCTTCACCTACCCGGCTTACGAGAAGCTGCCGCACATGCCTGACGAGCTGCGCCAGGCCGCGGCCGATCCGGATTTCGAGGCGTGGCGCAAGAATTCGGTGGCCCCGCACAAGGTGCAGGGTTACTCCATCGTCACGATCTCGCTGAAGCCGACCGGTGGGCCTCCGGGTGATGCCACCGCCGAGCAGATGGACGCGCTGGCCGACCTCGTCGACAAATATTCCTTCGGCGAGATCCGTGTCGGCCACGAGCAGAACCTTGCGCTGCCGCACGTTGCCAAGCGCGACCTGCCGGCGCTCTGGAAGGCGCTCGACAAGCTCGGGCTTGCGACGCCCAACGTCAATCTGATCACCGACATCATCGCCTGCCCGGGCCTCGACTATTGCTCGCTGGCGAATGCGCGCTCGATCCCGATCGCGCAGGAGCTGACGCGCCGGTTTGCCAATCACGAGCTCGCCAACCTGATCGGCCGTCTCCACATCAACATCTCCGGCTGCATCAATGCCTGCGGCCATCACCATGTCGGCCACATCGGCATTCTCGGCGTCGAGAAGAATGGAGAGGAGGTCTACCAGATCACCATCGGCGGCCGCGCCGACGAGAACGCAGCGCTCGGCACCCTGATCGGCCCCGGCGTGAAGTTCGACGAGGTCGCCGACGTCGTCGAGGACATCGTGGAAGCTTATCTGGCGCTGCGCGAACGGCCCGAAGAGCTGTTCATGGACACGGTGAGACGCCTCGGCGTCGAACCCTTCAAGGAGCGCGTCTATGCCACTCGTTAACGGCGGAAAGATCGTCGACGACGGCTTCGCCAAGCTCGCCGTCGATACCCCGCTGCCCGAGAGCGGCGACATTCTGGTGCCGGCCGAACGTTTTCTCGGTGAAGCGGAAGGCTTGCTCAAGCGCGCCGGCAAGGTCGGCGTGATCTGGCCGAACAATCGCGACGTCGCCGAACTCGTGCCCTATCTCAGCAAGGTCGCCACGGTCGCGCTGGTGTTTCCGACTTTCCGTGACGGACGCGCCTACAGCCAGGCCCGGTTGCTGCGCGAGCGCTACAATTACCGCGGCGAATTGCGCGCCACCGGCCAGGTGCTGCGCGATCAGTTCGTGTTCATGCTGCGCGCCGGCTTCGATGCCTTCGAGGTCAAGAAGCAGGCCGACGCGGAAGCGTTCATGCAGACCGCCAAGCGCTATTCGGTGTTCTACCAGCCGACCGGCGACGGCCGCATCACGGCCCTGCACCGGCGCATGCAGTTGCGCCATTCCGAAGGTGTCGGCACGTGAACGCGATCGCGCCTCAGGTTTCATCCATCTCTGCGCTGCCCCCGGCGGACGAGCTCGATCGGAGCTTGCGCGATGCCTCGCCCGCAGAGGTCATCGCTGCGGCGCTGAAGGCGGTCGGACGCAACAAGCTCGCCCTGGTATCGTCCTTCGGTACGGAATCGGCGACGCTGCTGAAAGTGATGGCGGACGTCGATCCGGCGATCCCGGTGATCTTTCTCGACACCGGCTGGTTGTTCGAGGAGACGCTCGCCTATCGCGACACCTTGATCGCGACGCTGGGCCTGAAGGACGTCCGTTCGGTCCAGCCCGCCGAGGAGACGCTGTTGCGCGAGGATCCCGACCGCGACCTCTGGTTCTCCGATCCCGACGCGTGCTGCCGCATCCGTAAAGTCGAGCCGCTGGCGCGTGCGCTGAAGCCGTTCGATGCCTGGCTCAACGGCCGCAAGCGTTTCCAGGGCAATGCCAGGGCCGACATTCCGGTCGTCGAGAACGATGGCGCCCGATTGAAGTTCAATCCCTTTGCCAATGTCTCGCGCGAGGAACTCGAGGCCATGTTCGTCCGCGCCAAATTGCCGCGTCACCCTCTCGTCGCCTCCGGTTTCCTGTCGGTCGGGTGTATGCCTTGCACCAGCAGAACGGCCGAGGGCGAGGATGTACGCGCCGGCCGCTGGCGCGGCCGGGCCAAGACAGAATGCGGCATTCACACGATGAAGACTTCGTAGCACGGTTACGCTGCCACGCCACGAACAAGAAAATCCGGTTCCGTTGACTTAAGAGCGTTTCGACCCGAGTTATGCCTGCACGCCTTCGCTGACATCGACGTCGCCGAAGTGAATGGAGATGGACATGATGCGCCGTATCGTTCCGCTCGCTGCAGGACTCCTCTGGGCAAGCTCGGCTCTCGCCGCTGACATCAATCTGCTGAACGTGTCATACGATCCGACGCGTGAGCTCTATGTCGAGTTCAACAAGGCGTTTGCGGCCACCTATCAGAAGGAAACCGGCAGGAGCGTCGAGATCAAGCAGTCGCATGGCGGCAGCGGTTCGCAGGCGCGCGCGGTGATCGACGGATTGCAGGCCGATGTGGTGACGCTCGCGCTCGCCTATGACATCGACGCGATCGCTGCCAAAGGCCTCACCACAGCCGATTGGCAGAAACGGCTGCCGCAAAATTCATCACCCTACACCTCGACCATCGTCTTCCTGGTGCGCAAGGGCAATCCCAAGGGCATCAAGGACTGGGACGATTTGATCAAACCGGGCGTCGCCGTGATCACGCCGAACCCGAAAACATCAGGGGGCGCGCGCTGGAATTACCTCGCAGCGTGGGGCTTTGCGCAGAAAAAGTTCGGCTCGGCCGACAAGGCCAAGGACTTCATCGGAAAGCTCTATCAGCAGGTGCCGGTGCTCGATACCGGCGCACGCGGCGCCACCGTCACGTTCGTCGAGCGTGGCGTCGGCGACGTGCTGCTCGCCTGGGAGAACGAGGCGTTTCTCGCGCTGAAGGAGTTCGGCGCGAACAAGTTCGAGATCGTGGCGCCGCCGCAATCGATCCTCGCCGAGCCGCCGGTCACCATCGTCGACAAAGTTGCCGATAAAAAAGGCACGCGCAACGCCGCCGACGCCTATCTCCAGTATTGGTATACCAAAGAGGGGCAGGAGATCGCCGCGCGCAATTTCTACCGTCCGCGCGATGCCGAGGTCGCCAAGAAGTACGAAAGTGCCTTCGCCAAGGTCGAGCTGTTCACGATCGACGACGTCTTTGGCGGCTGGACCAAGGCGCAGCGGGAACATTTTGCCGACGGCGGCGTCTTTGATCAGATCTACAAGAACTGATCGAGCGCCGTCTTAGGAGGCTTTTAGCAGGGGGCCTGGTGAGCGCACTCGCAGCAAGACGCCGGACATTGCCGGGCTTCGGTCTCACCATGGGGCTGACGCTTTCCTGGCTGTCCGTCATCATCCTGATTCCGCTCGCCGGTCTGTTCCTGAGGTCGCTCGAGCTGAGCCCGGAACAGTTCTGGAATATCCTTTCCAGTCGCCGCACGCTGAACGCGCTCCGCGTCTCCTTCGGCCTCGCCTTTGCGGCCGCCTGCGTCAATCTCGTCATGGGCAGCATCATCGTCTGGGCGCTGGTGCGCTACCGCTTTCCCGGCCGGCGGCTGTTCGATGCCATTGTCGACGTGCCCTTCGCGCTGCCGACTGCGGTCGCCGGCGTCGCGTTGACCGCGCTGTTCGCCGAGAAGGGCTGGCTCGGTGGCCCGCTCGCGGCGCTCGGCATCAAGGTCGCATTCACGCCGGTCGGCATCTTCGTCGCCATGATCTTCATCGGCATTCCCTTCGTGGTGCGCACGGTGCAGCCGGTGCTCCAGGATCTCGACCCCGAGATCGAGGAGGCCGCGGGCAGTCTGGGCGCCAGCCGCTGGCAAACCATCATCCGCGTGATCCTGCCGTCACTCGCACCGGCGCTGCTCACGGGCCTTGCGCTCGCCTTCGCGCGTGCGGTGGGCGAATACGGCTCGGTGATCTTCATCGCCGGCAATCTGCCTAACATCTCCGAGATCGCGCCGCTCTTGATCGTGATCCGGCTCTCCGAATTCCGCTACGCGGATGCGACTGCGATCGCGGTGGTCATGCTCGTCGTCTCCTTCGTCATCATCTTCGCTGTGAACCGGCTCCAGCGCTGGGCACAGAGCCGGATTCCGGAGCGCTAAGGGCCGACCATGACGATGCAGATTGCAGATTCGGTCTCTCTCCCGGCCCCCGACGCCAAGGCACGTGCCCATGCGGCTGCCGCGCGCGACAGCCTTCGCACCGAGCCAAAGGCGGTGCGCATCACCATCATCGCGCTGGCGATGACCTTCCTCACCGTCTTCGTCGTGCTGCCGTTGGTCGTGGTGTTCGCACAGGCGCTCTCGAAGGGGGTCATCGCCTATCTCACTGCGCTCGCCGAACCGGAAGCGCTGGCCGCGATCAGGCTGACGCTGCTGGTCGCCGCGATTTCAGTGGGCCTCAATCTCGTGTTCGGCCTCGTCGCCGCCTGGGCCATCGCCAAGTTCGATTTCAAGGGCAAGACCTTTCTGATTACGCTGATCGACCTGCCGTTCTCCGTCAGCCCGGTGATCTCGGGCCTCGTCTTCGTGCTGCTGTTCGGCGCGCAGGGCTATTTCGGCAGCTGGCTGCGTGAGCACGACATCCAGATCCTGTTCGCGGTGCCCGGCATTGCGCTCGCCACCACCTTCGTGACCTTCCCATTCGTGGCGCGCGCACTGATCCCCCTGATGCAGGAGCAGGGCACGCAGGAGGAGGAGGCCGCGATCTCGCTCGGCGCCTCGGGTCTGCAAACCTTCTTCCGGGTCACGCTGCCCAACATCAAATGGGGCGTGCTCTACGGCGTCCTGCTCTGCAACGCCCGCGCGATGGGCGAGTTCGGCGCTGTCTCGGTCGTCTCCGGACATATCCGCGGCGAGACCAACACCATGCCGCTCTTGGTCGAGATCCTCTACAACGAGTACCAGTTCGTCGCCGCGTTTGCGATCGCCTCGCTGCTGGCGATGCTGGCGCTGATCACGCTGATCGCAAAAACTGTTCTCGAACGTCACCTGAACGAAGGACACGAGCCCCGTGACCATTGAAGTCAAGAATCTCGTCAAGAAGTTCGGCAGCTTTAAAGCCCTCGACGGCGTGGATCTTAAGGTCGACAACGGCGAGCTGCTGGCGCTGCTCGGCCCCTCCGGCTCCGGCAAAACCACGCTGCTGCGGATCATCGCCGGCCTCGACTGGCCCGACGCTGGCGACGTCTCCTTCAACGGCGAGGACGCGCTGGCGCAGGGCGCGCGCGAACGGCATGTCGGCTTCGTGTTCCAGCACTATGCGCTGTTCCGCCACATGACGGTGTTCGAGAACGTCGCCTTCGGCCTGCGCGTGCAGCCGCGCGCGGTTCGCAAGGACGAGGCCACGATCCGTACGCGGGTGAAGGAGCTGCTCGATCTCGTGCAGCTCGACTGGCTTGCCGACCGCTATCCGAGCCAACTCTCCGGCGGTCAGCGCCAGCGCATCGCGCTCGCCCGCGCGCTCGCAATCGAGCCGCGCATCCTGTTGCTCGACGAACCCTTCGGCGCGCTCGATGCCAAGGTGCGCAAAGAGCTGCGCCGATGGCTGCGCTCACTGCATCATGAGATCAACGTCACCTCGATCTTCGTCACCCATGACCAGGAAGAGGCGCTGGAAGTCGCCAACCGCGTCGTTGTGATGGACAAGGGCAGAATCGAGCAGATCGGCTCGCCCGACGACGTCTACGAAAGTCCGGCGACCGCCTTCGTCCACGGCTTCATCGGCGAATCCATCGAGCTGCCGATCCAGGTCGAGGGCGGCGTGATCAGGCTCGGCGACCGGCCGCTGCGGCTTGCCGCGGACGGGCTTGCGCCTGGCGCGTCAAAACTGTTCGTGCGGCGACACGACATGCTGGTGGGCCCGCCCGGCAGCGGCGCCTTCGAGGGCGCGATTCGGCATGTCCGCAATTTCGGTCCCGTGCAGCGCGCCGAGGTCGCGCTATCAGGTGGCGAGACCATCGAGATCGACGCCCCCCGCGACAAGGAACTGCGCGCCGGCGACACGATTGGGCTGGAGCCGCGCCGCTACCGCATATTTGCGGGCGCTTGAGCCGCCTCGTCGGGTCAAATTTTCCTCAAAATTCACCTTTCAGCCACGGTTGATATGCAACAACGGCCCCTCATTTGGGGGCCTGATTGATGCGCGCTGCGGCCGCAATATCCATCACTTTGCTTCTAGCCGGCTGCGCCGGCAACGAAGCGCCGGTCCAGCAGCCGTCCATGTATACCGACATGGCGGTCCCGGGCGCCAAGCTCGATGCGCAGGCTGCCGCCGTGATGATCTCGCAATATCGCCAGAACAACGGGCTCAGCACCGTCGTGATCGATCCCGATCTGATGCGGCTCGCCGAATCCCAGTCCCAGGCTATGGCGGCCGCCAACAAGATGGACCATGACGTTCGCGCGCCACTCGCCAAGCGGCTCGCCGCCGGCGGCTATCCCGCGACCGTGGCGGTCGAGAACGTCTCGGCCGGCTATCATACGCTCGCCGAAGCGTTTTCCGGCTGGCGCGACTCGCCACCCCACCGCGCCAACATGCTCAAAAGCGGTGTCACAAAACTTGGCATCGCAGCGGGCTATGCTCCCGGCACCAAATACAAGGTGTTCTGGACCATGATCTTGGCTTCGGCGGACCCTCGATAAGCCAGACTTGATCCCGGATGCATTGACGCCGCGGCGCAGTGTCGCCACGGTGGCTTGCCTTTTGCTATTGTTCCCTCATGACAGATCATCGTCCTGATACCGCCAGCATCCCCGCGAATGCGCAACGCGTCCTGGTCCTCCAGGGCGGTGGCGCGCTCGGCTCGTATCAGGCCGGCGCCTGCCAGGCGCTATGCGGCTACGGCTTCGAGCCGGAATGGGTCGCCGGCATCTCGATCGGTGCTATCAACGCAGCCATCATCGCCGGCAATGAGGGCCATACCCGCGTCAAGCGGTTGAAGGAATTCTGGGAGATGGTGTCGGCGCCGGTGCCGTGGAAGCCGATCGGCAAGAGCGATCGCAGCCGCGAGCTGTTCAATTCGACGAGCGCAGCGCTGATCGCGACCTTCGGCGTGCCCGGCTTCTTCGTACCCCGCGTTCCGCCGGCGCCGCTCTGGCCACCGGGGCACCCCGAGGCGGAAAGCTATTACGACACCGCGCCGCTCAAGAAAACGCTGGAGCGTCTGGTCGATTTCGACCGCATCAACGATCTGAAGACGCGCTTGTCCGTCGGCGCGGTCGGCGTCACCTCCGGCAACTTCAAATATTTCGACAATTACGCGTTCAAGAAGCTCGGCAAGACCATCGGGCCCGAGCACATCATGGCCTCCGGCGCGCTGCCGCCGGGCTTTCCGTCCGTCGTGATCGAGGGCGAGCATTACTGGGACGGCGGCATCGCCTCCAACACGCCGCTCGACTACGTGCTCGATGCCGAGGTCGACCGCGACATGCTGATCTTCCAGGTCGACCTGTTTTCCGCGCGCGGCGATCTGCCGACCTCGCTGCTCGAAGCCGCCGAGCGCGAGAAAGACATCCGCTATTCCAGCCGCACGCGGATGAACACCGACAAGAACAAGCAGCTGCACAACGCCCGCAGGGCCGTGCGAGATCTCATCAGCAAGTTGCCGGATTACCTGAAGAACGATCCGTCCGTCGAATTCCTCGCGAAAGCCTCGCGCGAAAGCACCGTCACGGTGGTGCATCTGATCTATCGCAGCAAGAACTACGAATCCTCGTCCAAGGATTACGACTTCTCGCATGTCGCCATGGTCGAGCATTGGGAAGCCGGGGTGCGCGACGTGCATCTGTCGATGCGCCACAAGGATTGGCTCGATAAGCCGCAGTCCGGCGAGACCATGGTGACCTACGATCTCACGGGGGACGTCACCGCACCCCCGGCAAAAAGGAGCGAATAGAATGGGTAGTCTGTCAGGCAAGAACGCGGTCGTGACCGGGTCGACCAGCGGCATCGGGCTCGCTTACGCACGCGCCTTCGCCGCCGCCGGCGCCAACGTGGTCATCAACGGCTTCGGCTCGCCCGAGGACATCGAGAAGGAGCGCACCAAGATCGAATCCGAGTTCAAGGTCAAGGTGATCTACTCGCCCGCCGACATGACCAAGCCCGCCGAGATCGCCGGGATGATCGCGCTGGGCGAGAAGACGTTTGGCTCGGTCGACATTCTCGTCAACAATGCCGGCATCCAGTTCGTCTCGCCGATCGAGGAGTTTCCGCTCGAGAAGTGGGACCAGATCATCGCCATCAACCTGTCGTCGGCCTTCCATGCCATCCGTGCCGCCGTGCCCGGCATGAAGAAGAAGGGCTGGGGCCGCATCATCAACACGGCGTCTGCACACTCACTCGTCGCCTCGCCCTTCAAATCGGCTTACGTGTCGGCCAAGCACGGCATCGCCGGTCTCACCAAAACCGTGGCGCTGGAGGTCGCGACCCACAAGATCACCTGCAACTGCATCAGCCCGGGCTATGTCTGGACGCCGCTGGTGGAGAAGCAGATCCCCGACACGATGAAGGCGCGCAATCTGACGCGCGAGCAGGTTATCAACGACGTGCTGCTCGACGCGCAGCCGACCAAGGAGTTCGTCACCTCCGAGCAGGTTGCCGCGCTCGCCCTGTTCCTGTGCAGCGACGATGCCGCGCAGATCACCGGCAGCAATCTGTCGATCGACGGCGGCTGGACGGCGGAGTAGTTCGCGCGGTTCAGCTAGCTCGCTGTCATGCCCCGGCTTGCCGCCTTCGCTAAAGCTCCGGCGGGCCGAGTACCCTTGTGGCCCCGGCGTAGCCTTGGCGGAGACGGGACCGGGGCATCAAGTACGCCGCGGCTTATCGATTCAATCACAGCTTTCTCGGAATACTGGATCGCCCGGTCAAGCCGGGCGATAACACTGAGAGTGGGGCGCGGTCTCTGGCTAATGCGTCCACGCTAGCGCCGTCACGATCGCCGACGACAAATTCAATTCCGCGAACATGATCTTGCCGGCGACCACGAACAGCACGCTCGCCAGCGTCAGGCGCAGCACCGTCTCGGGCACGCGCGTTGCGCTAAAACTGCCGACGATGATGCCGGGCAGCGAGCCCAGCAGCAGCACGCCCATCAGCGCCCAGTCGACGTCACCGAGCGCCCAGTGTCCGATGCCGGCAACCAGCGTCAGCGGCACCGCATGGGCGATGTCGGAGCCGACGATGCTCGCCATCGGCAGGCGCGGATAGAGCAGCAGGAGCACAGTGACGCCGACTGCGCCGGCGCCGACCGACGAGATCGAGACCAGCACGCCGAGCACGATTCCGGTGATCACGGTCGCGATCGCGGTGGTGCGCTCGTCGACCTGCTCGAGGCGTTTGCGGTAGCGATCCATGATCGCCTTGCGGAAGATCAGCGACGTCGCAGTCAGGATCAGCGCGAAGCACAGCACGAGATTGACGAGGCTACGCTCGGAATCGCTTCTGAGGTCGAGCTTCCACAGCACCAGCAGCGTCACCGCGCTCGCTGGAATGCTGCCGCAGGCGAGTCGCAGCACCGCCGGCCAGTGCACGCTACGCGACCAGCCATGCACCACGCTGCCGCCGGTCTTGGTGGCGGCGGCATAGAGCAGGTCGGTCCCGACCGCCGTGGAGGGATGAATGCCGAACAACAGGATCAGCAGCGGCGTCATCAACGAACCGCCGCCAACGCCGGTCATGCCGACGAGCAAGCCGACGCCGAATCCAGAGGCGACGTAGAGTGGATCAAACATGTCAGGGGAATCTTAGGTGGATCTCGTCGGTTGAGCAACACGACGTAGAATGAAATTCCTCCCGCATGCAACTGCCTGGGTCCAATAAGAAAAATCATGCTGCGGACGGCAAATCGGTAGGAATTTCGCTTCGTTCCCATGCATGCTGCGAACGCGCCGTTCCCCAGGAGCAGGGTCGCGGGTCGCTATTTGCCAAACGCCAGCACGTGCAGGCCGAGGCGCTGCCGCACGATCCAGAACAGGAGCACCGTCTCGAAGGTGAGCGAGATCGAGGTCGCGGCCGCGGCGCCGTGGCCGCCGTAGCGCGGTACCAGCGCGATGCAGAGCACGACGTTCATCACGAAAGCCAGCGCATAAGCGAGCGCGCAGATCTTCTGCTGGCCCAGCATGTTGAGCAGCCGCTCCACCGGCCCGATTGCGGAGCGCACCACCAGCCCGATCGCGGCGACGAACATGATATCGTAGCCAACGGTGAATTGCGGCCCGAACAGCCAGAGCAGCGGCTTGCCGAACGCAAGCAGCACGATGGTCGCCGCCAGCGACGGCCAGAACGTCCAGCTGATGGCGTGCGTCACATAGGCAGACAGCCGCGCCTTGTCGCCGCTTGCGTTGTATTCGGCGAAGCGATGCGCCGTCGTCGCCGACATCGCGTAGTGGATGAAGGAAACCAGCGCCAGGGTCTTCACCACGGCGAAATAGACGCCGACCTCGTCAGAGGAGCGGAACTGCTGGAGCACCAGCACGTCGGTGTAGGACAGCAGCAGGTAGAAGCTCTCGACCAGCAGGATCGGCAGCGAGACGGCCAGCCAGCCGCCGATGTCGTAGGCCTTGGGGCCCGGCTCGATGTGATCGGCGAGCTTGCGGTTCAGCACCAGCATCTGCCCGGCCATCGCGATCCACACCGCACCTAGGCTCGCGACCATCGCAGCGACTGCGCCGAGATGATAGCCGAGCAGGAAGGCGCACGCCGTGATGCCGATGATCAGCGCCTGTCGGATGATGAATTGCGGCATCAGGCCGAGCTGCATCCAGTCGTGCGAGCGCGCGATGCCGTCCTGGGTGTTGGCGACGACGAAGGCCGGCAGCGTCATGCAGCCGATATAGAGCGGCAGCACCTCGGCCGGATCGATCCAGGGTGACAGCAGCCTGACGATGCCGGCAAGACCGAGCGACACCAGCGCCGAGACGATAAAGGTGAGCCAGCGGCTGCCGGAGAGAAAGCCGCGCAGCAACGCGTGCGCGCCGCTGGCGCGGTACTCCGGAATGATCTTTTGCGCGGAAGCGGAGATGCCGAAATCCATCATGCTGCCGAGCAGCAGCACCCAGGTCCAGACATAGACATAGATGCCGTAGTCGGACGTGCCCATCCAGCGCGCGAGCAGAATCTGCGAGACATAGGCGAGGCCTGCACTGATGAGGCGGATGACGAAGATGATGGCGGCCAGCCGCCGCGTCAGCGAGGCCTCGCTCGAGCCGCCCGTCAGCGTGCCGCGCAGCCGCGCGATCAACCCGGCTGGTCCGGTCGTTGCGGGTTGTGCATCCATCACGGCCAATTCGAGTTCCCCGTCCGCATACTGCGGCAGGCCCGGGAATTAGCAACCACTCGTTAAGATTCGGTTGGGTGGGCGTGCTGTAGAAACCGCAACGTCGTCCCGGCGAAGGCCAGGACCCGTTGCCCCAGGGAGAAGTTGGACGAAGGCTCGGGGCGACGAGTTCGCGCCACCACTACTCCCTGGGGTAGTGGGTCCGCGCTCCGATTCGCTGCGCTTGTCCCGGACCACGGCTCGGGTTGGGACGACGCTACTCCAAGTTCGTATTGAACTCGTACGACCTGTCCGGTCCCACCAGCGTGAACTTCAGCGCCGCACCGTCGGGCTTGGCGCCCGGCGGCAGCCCCTCGAGCTCGAAGGAAAATCGCTTCACGTCCGGCGGGCTGTGATGGACCGGGGCCGGAATCGGCAGCGCCCAATCGGGTGTCGGCCCTTCCACGAACAGATTGATGTTGCGCGCGTCCGCCGGCGCGACCACGTCGACGACCACCTTGTTGCCCTCGCGCTTGACGTCGCGGATGGTAAGCGGATTGGGATCGCCGATATTGGCCGGCTTGGGCACGGTGTCCAGCGCCGCGCGCAGATTGGCGTCCTCGGTCGAGGCGACGCTGTTGAAGCCGAGTTCGGCGCGGGCTTCGACGGGAATGCAGAGCTTCTCGCACACCGCATAGTTGATCTCGGCGCGCAAGGTCACCGGCTTGTCGGCGGCCTTGGCGACGATGCGCAGGGGCAGCACGATCTGGTCGCGGTAGCCGATCGAATGGCCGCCCGCGCCGTCGTCGAACTTCAGCGGCGCCGGCCACATCACGGTCACCGCTTCGACATTGTCCGACTTGGAGAAGTCGAACCGCGGCGGAACGCCGGAGTCGCCGGGCACGCGCCAGTAGGTCTTCCATCCCGGTTGGAGCTGGAACGCGATACCGCCAAGCAGGACAGCGCCGCTGCGCGAGCCCGCAACCAGCCGCACTGCGGAATGTCCGTCGCGCTGCCACGGCGAAGCGTCGTCGGCACGGGCTGCGGATGCCAGCGACGCTGCGATCAGGGTTGTCGCGACGCCAATCGCCGCACGCAGGGGAACTATGCTGGTCATGGCACGTCTTTACAGGGGCGCCCTAGGGCAAACCATTGAATTGCTTGTGATGGATGCATCTGAACCAGGTCTCTGCAAGCCTTGATTTGACAGCGGCCGGGCCCGACATCAGGATAGGAATTGAAACCGGAGTGCTTCACCATGGCTCCTACAGGCAAGAGGACGGGCGACAGCACCCGCAGCGCAGGCCCCGCGCTCCCCAATTCGGCCGGTTATCTCGACGGCCGGCTCCTGATTGCAATGCCCGTGATGGGCGATCCCCGTTTCGAGCGCTCCGTGATCTATCTCTGCGCCCATTCCGCCGAAGGCGCGATGGGAATCATTGTCAATCATCCCGCGGGCTCCATCGATTTCCCCGAGCTCCTGATGCAGCTCGGCATCATCAAGAAGGGCGAGCACATCAAGCTGCCGGAAAATGCCGAAAGCATGAAGGTGCTGCGCGGCGGTCCTGTCGACACCGGCCGTGGTTTCGTGCTGCATTCCAGCGACTTCTACATCGAGAATGCGACGCTGCGGATCGACGATGGCGTCTGCCTCACCGCGACCGTCGACATCCTGCGCGCGATCGCCAACGGCTCCGGCCCCAAGCACGCCATCCTCGCGCTCGGCTATGCCGGCTGGGCGCCGGGCCAGCTCGAAACCGAGATCCAGAGCAACGGCTGGCTGCATTGCGACGCGGACGCGGATCTGATCTTCGGCGACGACGTCGACGACAAATACAACCGCGCTTTGCAGAAAATCGGCATTGATCCCGGCATGCTCTCCAACGAGGCCGGGCACGCGTAGTTGTTAGCCGTCGTCCGGTGTCGTACGTCACCCTCGCTGTCATGCCCCGGCTTGATCGGGGCATGCAGTACGCCGCAGCCTATCGGCGCGATCACAACCGTCTCGGAGTACTGGATCGCCCGGATCAAGCCGGGCGATGACCACGCATCGTGAATGACGCGCTACTCCGCCGCCTGCTGCTGTACCGTTGGCTCGGTGCCCGCCACCGTTGCGCGGCGCATGTCGCGCGGTTGCGACTGGTCGTAGCGGCGGACGCGGTGCATGGTCTGGCGGTTGTCCCACATCACGAGGTCATGCAGCTTCCATTTGTGGACGTAGACGAACTCTGCTTGCGTCGCGTGCTCGGTGAGATCGCGCAGCAATAGACGGCCCTCCGGCACGCTCATGCCGACGACCTTGCCGGCATGCGATGAGAGGTACAGCGATTTGCGGCGATGCACCGGGTGCGTGCGCACCAGACGTTGCAGCACCGGCTTGAACATCTCCTTTTCCTCGTCGGTGTATTCGGTGAAGCCGAGCGAGCCGCGCGAATACATCAGCGAGTGCTCGCAGACGAGGTCCTCGATCTCAACCTTGGTCTCGTCGTCGAGCGCGTCATAGGCCGCGCGCATATCGGCGAATTCGGTGTTGCCACCCTTCGGGTTCACCACGCGCGCGGACAGCAGCGAGAATTTTGCCGGGATGGGACGGAACGAGCTGTCGGAATGCCAGAGGCAGTTGCCGAGATTGAACAGATGCGCGCGGCTGTCTTTCGCCAGCGGCTTGCCGTCCTTGCCGAGATTGCTGACATCGTTCAGGCCGGATTGCAGCCGATAGTCCTTCTCCTTGGTGACGGTGCCGCCGCGCGCATCCTCGCGCTGGCCGAAATTCAGCGCGAACGCCATCTGCTGCTCGTCGGTGATGTCCTGATCGTGGAAGACCAGCACCGCATATTTGTCCATCGCGGCCTCGACTTCGCGCGCCTCATCCGCCGTGAGTGGCTTGCGCAAATCGAGGCCCGAAACCTCGCCGACAAAATGCTTCTGAAGCTGCCGGATGGCGATCGTCATGGCGATTTCTCCCGCATCTGTGAGCAGTTTTCCCGCTCCGTTTGCGAAAAAAATGCCTCCCGCGCCCGGCGATGTCAACGCGCCGCGCGCATGGCTCTTACGCGTTCCGGGCCATCAGGCCGCCGTCGACCGGGATCACCGCACCGGTGATGAAGGAGGCGGCCGGCAGGCACAGGCTGAGCGTCACATGCGCGACCTCTTCGGGCTCGCCGTAACGGCCGAGTGCAGTGCGGCGCTTGGCGTAGATGGTCTTGTGCTCCTCCGAGATGCGATCGGTGATGGCCGTGCGGATCGGGCCGGGACAGATGCAGTTGACGGTGATGCCCTCGCGGCCGAGCTCCACCGCCAGCGAACGGGTGAGGCTCGCAACGCCGCCCTTCGCCGCCGAATAGGGGCTGTGCAGGGCAGTGGCGCCGAGCGCCTCGGTCGAGGCGATGTTGAGGATGCGCGGGCACTTCGACTTGCGCAAATGCGGCAGCGCGGCGCGGATCACGCGCGGATGCGCCGTCAGCATCACGGCGAGGCCTTTGGCCCATGCGTCCTCATAGGCCTCGTCATCGATCGCGACCCGCACTGAGATGCCCGCATTGTTGACGACGATGTCGAGCCCGCCGAAATGCGCCGCGACATCGCCGACCACGCGCTTGATCTCGTCGCCATCGGCAACATCGAGCTTCCACGCCCTCGCTGCTCCGCCGCTTGCCGCGATTTCCTTGGCAACCGCATGCGCGCCTTGCTCGTCATAATCGGTCAGGGCAACGTTCGCACCTTCGGTGGCGAACACGCGCGCGGTGGCGCGTCCCATGCCGCTGGCCGCGCCGGTGACGAGGACGGTCAGGCCCTTTACTGACCGGCTGAGCTGTTTGAATTCGGACATGCTGCTTCCTCGCGCCCTGCTTGTTCTTGTTATGATTGACAAGGCTGGCATCGATCCGCAGACAGGTCAAACAAGCAAAAACAAGCGGGAGGCCGCGATGGCAAACGAGCTCGATTTCTCAGGCAGGCAGGTGCTGGTGGTCGGCGGTTCCAGCGGTATCGGCAACGGCATTGCGCAAGCTTTTCGCGCCAGGGGTGCGCATGTCGCCGTCTGCGGCACGCGCGCTCGGCCCGAGGATTATTCGATTGAGGAAGGCTCTGATCTCACCGGCCTCGCCTTCGCTCAGCTCGACGTCAGCAATGCCGGGGCGATCGAGGCGTTCAAGCCACCCTTCGAGCGGCTCGACATCCTGGTGCTCGCGCAAGGCGCGGTGCTCTATCGCCGCGGCGAATTCGAGATGGCCGGCTTCCGCAAGGTCGTGGAGGTCAATCTGATGAGCCTGATGGCCTGCGCGACGCGGTTTCATTCCATGCTGCGGGATGCGAAGGGCGTGCTGATCATGGTGTCCTCGACCGCGGCCTATCATTCCACCATGGGCAATCCCGCCTACAACGCCTCGAAGACCGGCGCTGTCGGATTGACACGTACGCTGGGCGAGGCCTGGGCCGAGGACGGCATCCGCGTCAACGGCATCGCGCCCGGTCTGGTCGACACCAAGATGACGAAGATGACCACCGACAATCCCAAGCGGCTCGAAGGCGCGCTCGCGCGCATCCCGCTCCGGCGATTGGGCACGCCGGCCGACATGGCGGGCGCGGCGCTGTTCCTGGCCTCGCCGCTGTCGTCCTACATCGTGGGGCAGACGCTGGTCGTCGATGGCGGCCTCATTCTGTAGGCCATGGCAAGGAACCGCGCTGCTTCTGATCGGTTACTTCGGCTGATCACCGAGGAGGATTATCATGGACGCGGATCGGATCATTGGATCAGCCAAGGAAATGGCAGGCGGCGTGGAAGGCACCGTGGGCGAGATGGCGGGCGACGCCAAAACGCAGGCCTCAGGCAAGGCACGGGAAGCCGCAGGCACGGTGCAGAACCTGTACGGCCAGGCGAAGGACGCGGCGCGCGAAGCTGCGGACACGGCCTCCAGCTACGCCAAGGATGCCTATGAGGCCAGCGGCGATACGTTCCGCGACGGCACGCAAGCCATCGCCCGCAAGGTGCAGGACAACCCGCTCGGCGCGCTGCTGACTGCGGCCGGCATCGGCTTTGCACTCGCGCTTCTGATGTCGCGCCCCGCCCGCCGTCCGCCGCCGCGCTGGCGCTATTAGGCTAACAGCTAGACCCGTCATCCGGGGCGCGCGCTCCGCGCGCCCGGAATGACGACTCAAATCAGAGATACGATTTACCGGATCGCTTCCGCCGCGCGCCCGACATTGCCCGGCGGCCGCGGGATCGCCGGATTCGGATTGCGGGAGCCTGGGGCTGGCGCCAGTTGACGCGGTGGCTGCGGAGAGCCAAAGCCGAAGAAATCCCGGAATGACGGCGCTGCCTGTGCCGGCTGCTGCGGCGGAAGCTGCTGCGGCTTCTTCGGCGCGAGCTTTGGCGGCGCGATTGCGGCGGCCGCCCCCGGTGAACCCTGAGCAGCGCTGCCGTCAGGCGTCGTCGTCGCCATCGGCGTATCGCCCTTGGCCTGCTCGCGTCCGACTTCGCGGCGCGGCCAGGCATAGTCGTCGGCGCGCCCGGCGGGGGCGCTCAGCGGCTCGCCTTTCACCATCGTCTTCGCAGCGAGCGCATCGACCGCGGCCGGACGCGAGCCTGGCCCGCCCAGCAATTGATCGGTCGAGATCGAGGCCGCGACCAGCGGCACGATCGGTCCGGCCAGCGGCCGCGGCGCGGGCTTGCCGGGCTCGGCGCTGGTGTCGGGCGTCGCCGGCTCGCTCGGCAGTGCGATCGGACCGGAGCGGCCCGCAAGCAGGCGCGTGATCTCGCGCTCGACATAGTGCGCGAGCTTGCGCGCGCCGGGTTTTGTGAAATAGACGCCGTCAGAGCTGCGGAGCTGACGAATTTGGCCTTCGAAGTCCGGACCCTTCTGAAGGAAGCGACCGGCCTCGTCGACAAAACCGTCCCAGACGTCGACATAGGTGATGCCGGCCTTGGCTGCGCCTTCACGGTAGAGCGAATCCAGGAACAGCATGTCCGCCGTACCCTTCTGCCCGCGGATGGCGGGAAGACCGACCCAGAGCACCGGCACGCCCTTGGCCTTGAGCACGTTGGCCAGTTCCTCGATTTTCTTGCCGTAGAGCTCGATCCAGCGCTCGTCGCGGAATTCGTAGAGACCATTCGGGTTGCGCGCCGTCTTCTCCGGCGCAGCGGCTGCCGGCGTATCGGCGTTGTCGGCGTCATCCTGCGGCAGGTCAGTATCCGCGGCGGGTTTGTCCTCAGGCTTGGCAGCGGTGTCGGGCTTGGCATCGCCGGGCTTGCCCGGTGGCTTGCCGCGCGCGCCCTTGTCGTTCTTCTTGTCCTTGTCAGAGGCCTTGTCCGACTTGTCGGCCACAGGCTCGCGGATCGCGATGCGGTCGTTGAGGCCGAGCATGACCACGATGATTTCGGGCTTCTCGGTCTCGAGGATGCCCTTCGCCGCAGCCGCCCAATCCGCGGGCTCGCCCTTCGGCTGGTACTTGATGAGGCCCGAGGTGGTCTTGTGCTTGCGGATCACGCCCATGTCGGGCTGCTCGGCGTAGGCGTCCTCGAGGCCATAGGCGAGCCAGTCGGCCATGGCATCGCCGATCACCAGCACGTTCTTGTCGGGGATAGTGTCGCGCTTGGCCGGCGCCGGCGCGCGCGAAAAATCCTGGCGCGGCGCCTGCGGCTGTTGTTGCTGGAATGGTGCGAAGAAGTCGCCGCCGAACCAGCCGCCGCCACCTCCACCACGTGGTGGCGGTGGCGCCGCGCGCTGTGGCGGGCCGCCGAAGCCGGGGAAGTTGAAGAATTGCGCCGAGGCCGGGGCCGCGACGGACACCAGGATCGCAAGCGCCGTCCCCAGCGCGATCAATGGGCCGGTCTCGGTCAGCGCCTTGAACAGGGACTTCTTCGACATGCGATCTCGGGCACGTGCAATGGGATTGGAAGTGGCTCGAATATAATAACGGAATCAGGCGCCAAACGGGCAGATTCTGTTGCAGAATCTTCTGCCATACACCGGGGAACAGCCGCCCCGGTCAAGGCTGCCTGCCAAAATCCCTGTTCAGGGTTACTTTGGGCGCGATTTTACCGCCCGCGCAGCCGGTCCAGCACGTCGGAGGAGGCAAAACCGTCGGCCGGCACGCCGATTGAGGCCTGGAAATTGCGCAGGGCTTCCCGGGTCTGGCCGCCGAACTGGCCATCCGGGGTGCCCTTGTAGAAGCCGCGCTGGGCCAGCAGCTGCTGCAGCTCCAGCCGCTCGGTGCGCGACAGCTCCCGTTCCTGCCGCGGCCAGGGCTGCACGAAGGGGCCCCCGCCGCGCAAGCGGTCGGCGAAATGCCCGATCGCCAGCGCATAGGCCTCGGCCGGATTGTACTTCATGATGACGCGATAATTCTGCAGCATCAGGAAGCCTGGTCCTTGCGCGCCGGCCGGCGCGAGCAGATAGGCCTTCTCGGCCGGATGCGGGAAGGGCTGGTTGTTCGGGCGCTTCAGCCCGAGCTTCTCCCATTGGGCGATCGTCATCGCCTTGGCGCGGTCGGCCAGCATGTAGTTGAAGCCTTGCGGCACCACGACCTCGTAGCCCCAGGTCTGGCCGGCCTGCCAGCCGTCCTTCTTCAGATTGTTGGCGGTCGACGCGATCAGGTCGGTCGGATTGTCGACGACGTCGCGCCGCCCGTCGCCGTCGCCGTCGACGGCAAAGCGCTTGAATGCGGTCGGCATGAACTGGGTCGGGCCGAAGGCGCCGGCCCAGGAGCCGCGCAGCTGCTCAGGCCTGAGATCGCCGCGGTTGAGGATCTCCAGCGCGGAGAGGAATTCGTCCTTGAAATAGGTTTGGCGGCGGCCGATGCAGGCGAGCGTCGCGGTCGATTGCAGCACGCTGCGGTCGCCCATCTGCGTCGAGTAATTGGACTCGATGCCCCAGATCGAGGCGATGATGTAGCGGTCGACGCCGGTGGCCTTTTCGGTGGCGTCGAACTGCGCCTTGTATGTGGCGAGGATCTCGCGGCCCTTGGCGAGGCGGTTGTCGTTCACGAGAATGTCGAGGTAGTCCCAGATCGATTTGGTGAACTCCGGCTGCGAGTCCATCAGATCCATGATGCGCAAATCGGGGCTGAGGCCTGCGGTGAAGCGCTGGAAATTCTCCTGCGTGATGCTGCGGCGTGCGGCATCCGGCCACATCGCGGCGACACAATTGTTGAAATTGCCCGCGGCCTCGCGGATCGCAGCGGCCGTCATCAGCGGATGGCCGGAGGCGCCGTCCTCGCCGCTCCAAGGTTGAGCTCCAGTTTGTGCGCTGCCGGGGCCGGGCAAGGCTTGCGACGGCGCCGCGTTCGGGGCGGAGAAGATGCCGCCGAACAGGTTCGATAGGCCGTTCTGCGCCTGGGCGTGCGCGCATGCAGGCAGCAGCAAAGCCGCCGCAATCATCGTCGCGCCGGTCACGGACCCAGTCCGTCCTGCCAGTCGTGCCACTGATTGCATCATGTCCCACCCATCGGCCTGAAATTCCGCCATCAGGAGGCCTGGTAGGCGTTGCCAATAGCTTAACAAAGGTGAAATTTTGGTGACGGCCTTTTTCTTAACTCTGTCGGGGCGAGGCCCCACATCCGCCTTTGTTGGCGGCTGCAAACAGGCTAGCAAGATGCCATTGCTGTGTTCACGTCCTCAGGTATTCGATCGATCCCATGAAAATTCGCAAAGCCGTATTCCCCGTCGCCGGCCTCGGCACCCGCGTCCTGCCCGCCACCAAAGCGATGCCGAAGGAAATGCTGACCATCGTCGACAAGCCGCTGATCCAGTACGTCTATGACGAGGCGAAGGAGGCCGGCATCGAGCACTTCATCTTCGTCACCGGCCGCAACAAGAACGTCATCGAAGATCATTTCGACCGGATGTTCGAGCTCGACGCGACGCTGGAGGCGCGCGGCAAGACGGCCGAGCAGGAGATCCTGGCGCAGAACCAGCCGGACGCTGGCGCCGTCAGCTTCACGCGCCAGCAGGCGCCGCTCGGCCTCGGTCACGCGGTCTGGTGCGCGCGCGACATCGTCGGCAACGAGCCGTTTGCAGTCGTGCTGCCGGACGAGCTCGTGCTCAACACGCCGGGTTGCCTGAAGCAGATGATCGATATGGCATCGTCGCTCGGCGAGAAATCCAATCTCGTCGCGGTCGAGGCGGTGCCCGATCACCTGACGCATCAATACGGCATCTGCGGGGTCGGAAAGCGCAACGGCAAGATGTTCGAGGTCGACGGCATGGTCGAGAAGCCGGCCAAGGGCACCGCGCCCTCCAACCTCTCGATCACCGGCCGCTACATCCTCCAGCCCGAGATCTTCAAGATCCTCGAAACCCAGGAGCGCGGTGCCGGCGGGGAGATCCAGCTCACCGACGCCATGATCGGTCTTGCCAAGGCCCAGAAATTCTATGGCGTCGAGTTCGAGGGCGAGCGTCACGATTGCGGCTCCAAGCCCGGCTTCCTCCGCGCCAACATCGCCTACGGCATGAAGCGCCCGGAGCTGCGCGATGGGCTGATCGCGGAGATGAAGAAGTATCTGGGGCAGTAGCTCCTTCGCGTCGTCCTGGACAAGCGCTCCAGGACCATTACCCCGAGACGGTGTTTGGCGCAGGCGCGTGGTGATCAGCTCGTGCCACGACTCTTTTTGGGTAAGGGGGCCTGGCTTTAGCCGGGGACGACACCGAAATTAGGCACGCTGCTCGTCGCCGACGGCAGCCGTCTCACGCCACCAGCGACAACTGCGGCAAGCTCGCGACCACCGACTGGTTGCGCCCACCGGCCTTGGCGGCATAGAGCGCCTTGTCGGCGGCGGCGACCAGGACCGGCCAGTCCATGCCGGCACTGGGAACGAGGCTGGCGATGCCGCAGGAGACCGTTGTGCTCGCCTGATCGTCGGACCAGCCCTGCACCTTGAGCCGGATCGTCTCGGCGATCTTGTAGGCATCCGCGGCCGAAATGTTCGGCAGCAGTACGGCGAATTCTTCGCCGCCGTAGCGCGCGGCGCAGTCGCCGGCGCGGCTCACCGAGTCGGAAATGCAGATGGCGATGCCGACCAGCACCTGGTCGCCGGCCTGGTGACCGAACGTGTCATTGTAAGCCTTGAAGTGATCGGCATCGATCATCAACAGTGCGACCGGCGCCTTCTGGCGCATCGCGCGGCGCCATTCGACGTCGATGACGGAATCGAACTTGCGGCGGTTTTTCAGGCCGGTGAGCGCGTCCGTCGTCGCCATCTCCTCGAGCTTGTGCTCGGCCTCGGCACGTCGGCCAATCTCGCGCGCGAGCACCAGCGTCGAGGCCAGCATGAACAGGATCAGCGCCAGGACCACGGCGCCGATGCGATAGGCTTCCCTCTGCCAGAGCTCGAACACGGCGGTCAGCGGCTTGCCCGCCACCACGAACAGCGGCCCGCTGTCGCCGCTTCGGGAATAGAGCCGCGGCGTCGCGTCTACCGGACCCTGGCCGGCATAGGACCCGCCGGCCTTGAGATTGTCGGCCTTCCAGCTCTGCTGCGTTCCGAGATTCTTGCCGATGACGTCGAGATCGAACGGCCGTCGCATCATGATGGTGCGGTCGCGCTTCAGCACGGTGATGCTGTCGTCGGGGTCGAGGTTCAGCCGCTCGAACAATTCGTGGAAATAGCTGAATCGGATCGAGCCGGCGACGACGCCCATGAAGCCGCCGTCGGTATCGCTGACGCGCCGGCTTAGCACGATGGAATAGGCGCCACGAAACAGCATGGGACGGCTGATGAAGAGCCCGATGTCCGGATTGTCGCGATGAACCCTGAAGTAATCTTCCTCGCTCCTGACCTCCGGCAGCGGGTCGAGGGTGGAGGCGTCGATGGTCAGCCGGCCCTCGGCATCGAACACCCGGATGGCGCCGAAATGCCTCGCGGTGGTCGCATGGTCGAACAGGATCAGATGACGGATCGGCTTCGAGACCGTCGCAAGCTCGGGCAGCAGCATGTTGGCGGCGACCGCCTTCAGCGACAGGTCATAAATCTCGATGTTGCGGCTGACGTCGGACTCGATGGTCGTCGCCAAATTCTCCAGGGTCTGGCGGGCGAGCGACTCCTCGCCGCGGCGCATGTCCAGCATCACATTGACGCAAATGGCGGAGAAGCCGATCACCGTCACCACGGACGAGATGATCAGCAGCTTCGCCGAAATCCGCCACGGCCGGCGGGCCGTGACTTCGCGCCATCGAGACAGCATCGCTTGCTCCCGATCCTAGTGGATGCGCCCGAAAGCTTGAGTAGTGTTTAAGGCAGGACGGCCTTGCCGCAATGAGTTAAGAATCGGTTTATGAGGCGCACGGTTTTGGGCAGCCTCATGCGAGCGGGACGAGAGGACGATTGTGAACGACTACGACGCGTTGCGCGACTATCTGATGCGGCAGAAGCAGGATGAGTTGGTGCTGAGCTTCGAGCAGATCGAGGAGATCATCGGCGCGGCTCTGCCGCGCGCGGCGCATCGTGCCTCCTGGTGGGACAGCCTGCGCAGCCCCGACATCCAGATGCCGCAACGCGAAGCCTGCCTCGCCGCCGGCTTCGTGGCGACGCGCATGCCTGACGGTGTGAGCGTCCGGTTCAGGAAGAAGAGCGAGCGGCGGCGTTAGTGCAGCGGCGCGCTGCCACCCTCCCCTGGAGGGCAGGGGAATCGCATGTGAGCGTTCTCTGTAAGGCATTGCGAATTGGGCAGAAATCGATTCTGAAGGTGGCTCCTGAGTTGGAAGGAGCGGCCGATG